>NZ_JBVHTR010000003.1:0-334872 GCF_055565775.1 Streptomyces sp. NPDC028331
GGGCTATCCCGGTGACACACACGGGAGCGGAACAATCGGAGGAATGATCCGACTGTTCACAGCGTCCTCGCTGTGTTTTCTTCAAAGGAACCTCGCCCCAGCCATCTCGGCTGGAGACGGGGTATCAACATATCTGGCGTTGACTTTTGGCACGCTGTTGAGTTCTCAAGGAACGGACGCTTCCTTCGTACTCACCCTCTCGGGCTTTCCTCCGGGCGCTTCCCTTCGGTGTTTCCGACTCTATCAGATCTTTTCTCGATCCGATTCCCGGTCGGCGGGATTGTCTCGGGCCTCGGCCTTTTCGGCCCCGGCCTTTCGACATTCACTACGTTAGCCGATTCCCGTCGTAACTCATAATCGAGTTCTCCGAGTTCGAATTCCGGGCATGCAGGCACGCCGAAATCCGCCCTCTGAGAGGGAGTCGCAGGTAGTGGGTTGGCCGCCTCGGCTGCTGGCTGAACGCCGTAACCGTTCCAGCGGCTCGGGCTACATTACGCATCCTCCAGGGACGCGTCAACTCCGCCGCCGCCGGGGCGTATGGGCCCGATAGGGGCTCACCGTCGGGTCGTCGGCCACCCAGAAGCGCCACGGGTGGACGGCTCCGTCGCCGGCGACGCCGGTGCGTGGGCCGTTTCGTACCTGGTCAGAAGGCACCGGCGCACCGGTCAGCATGCGCAGTGGAGTCTCTCCGGTGGTGCAGGCGTCCGTGCCGTCGAGAGCTCGGTCCACGCCCAGGGCCGTGGCCAGGCGGGCCGGGCCTTTGGCCAGTTCTTTGTCGTTACGGGCCGAGAGTCGTCGCTTCCGGGCGAGCTCGGCGCCCTCGACGATCTCGCCGGCCCGGAGCAGTACGGCACTCGCCCTGCCCACCGGACCGCACACCAGGTTCATGCAGTGCCACATGCCATAGGTGAAGTAGACGTACACATGACCGGGCGGACCGAACATGACGTCGTTGCGGGGTGTGCGGCCGCGATAGGCGTGGGACCCCGGGTCGTTCGGGCCGTCGTACGCCTCGACCTCCGTCAGGCGCAGCGCGATCGGGCCGTCGGGTGTGGTGCGGACGAGGATGCGCCCCAGGAGGTCGGGCGCGACCTCGAGTACAGGCCGGTCGAAGAACTCCCTGGGGAGGGGCGTACGGTCGGGGGTCGCGATCATGGCGTACGAGCGTAGTCCAGATGGGTGTGTGCCCAAGGGTGGTCGAGGGTCCTCGTCCTTGGAAGGGTTGGACGGTGGGACGCGGAACCGGCTCCTGGCCGGATCGCGTGTCTACGGATCCACGGATCGCACAGGTCTGCGGATCGCACGGATTACGAGGCTACGGGGCACGACGTTGCCTGGGAGGGAAGATTTCATGGGGTTCAAGCGGCTGCTCGCGAGCCTGGGGGCCGGCGGGGCGTCGGTCGAGACGGTGCTGACCGAGGTCAATGTCGTGCCGGGCGGTGTCGTCCAGGGCGAGGTGCGGATCCAGGGCGGCTCCGTGAATCAGGCGATCGAGGGCCTCAACGTCGGTCTCCAGGCCAAGGTCGAGGTCGAGAGCGGCGACGAGGAGTACCGCCAGAACATCGAGTTCACCAAGGTGCGGCTCGGTGGTGCCTTCGAACTCCAGGCGGGGGCGGTGCACGCCGTGCCGTTCGGGCTGGAGATTCCGTGGGAGACCCCGATCACCATGATTGACGGGCAGGCGTTGCGCGGGATGCACATCGGGGTGACGACCGAGCTGGAGATCGCGCGGGCCGTGGACTCCACCGACCTGGACCCGATCAACGTGCATCCGCTGCCCGCGCAGAAGGCCATCCTGGACGCGTTCATCCAGTTGGGCTTCCGCTTCAAGAGCGCGGACATGGAGCGCGGGCACATCCGGGGGACGCGGCAGTCGCTGCCGTTCTACCAGGAGATCGAGTTCTTCCCGCCGTCGCAGTACCGTGGCCTGAACCAGGTCGAGTTGAGCTTCGTGGCCGACGGGTACGAGATGGACGTCGTCCTGGAGATGGACAAGAAGCCGGGGCTGTTCAGCGAGGGCAGCGACTCGTACCGGGCCTTCAAGGTCGGTCTGAACGACTTCCAGGGCACCGACTGGGCCGCGTACCTCCATCAGTGGCTGTCGGAGGTCGGAAGCAAGCGCAGCTGGTTCTAGGCTCGGATGTGGAATCGGTTGATCCACTGACTGGGAGGTACCGAGGTGACCGAGCTCAAGAGGCCGCCGCTGCCGCACGACTTCCATCCGCCCGTGCCCTCGTTCACGGTGACGAGCGAGGACGTCGAGGCGGGTGCCAGGCTCAAGGACGCTCAGGTCCACTCCGCCGGGAACACCTCGCCGCAGTTGCGCTGGGAGGGCTTCCCACCGGAGACCAAGAGCTTCGCCGTGACGTGCTACGACCCGGACGCCCCGACGGGGAGCGGGTTCTGGCACTGGGTGCTGTTCGACATCCCGGCCTCGGTCACCGAGCTGCCGGCGGGTGCGGGCAGCGGGAAGTTCGAGGGACTGCCCGAGGGTGCGGTGCACGCGCGCAACGACTACGGGACGAAGGACTTCGGCGGTGCGGCGCCGCCGCCCGGGGACGGACCGCACCGGTACGTGTTCACGGTGTACGCCGTGGACCGGGAGAAGCTCGGCCCGGACTCGGACGCCTCTCCCGCCGTGGTCGGCTTCAACCTGCGGTTCCACGCGCTGGCGCGCGCCCAGCTCATCGGTGAGTACGAGAATCCCGCCGAGGGCTGACGCAGGCCCCCGTAAGACTGACGTTCATTGAACGTTTGCCCGCCTCTGGTCTTGGAAGTGATCAGAGGCGGGCATTTTTTATTTCGTTGTCCATCTCGGCGTGCCCGGCCAGAGTTGATCCAGCCCGCCACGGGGTGGGCAGGTGCACACAGGAGGTGGGCTGGATGCGTGACACGCTGGTGCTGAACGCGAGTTTCGAGCCGCTGTCGACGGTGACGCTGAACCGAGCCGTCGTTCTGGTGCTGCAGGCCAAGGCCGTGGTCGAGCAGGCCCACCCCGAACTCCGTATGCGGGGCGCGGATGTGGACATACCGGCGCCCCGGGTCATCAGGCTGTGCAGATACGTACGGGTGCCGTTCCGAAGACAAGCTCCGTGGTCGAGGCGGGGTGTCCTGGTGCGGGACAGGCACAGGTGCGCCTACTGCGGGAGGCGGGCGACGACCGTGGACCACGTGGTGCCGCGGTCGCAGGGTGGTGGCGACACCTGGCTGAACACGGTCGCCGCGTGTGCCGAGGACAACCACCGCAAGGCGAACCGGACTCCGGAGGAGGCCGGGATGACACTGCTGCGGCAGCCGTTCGAGCCGACGCCGGCGGACGCGATGCTCTTGGCGCTCGGGCAGGACGACTTGGAGGCGCTTCCGGGGTGGCTGTCGCAGAGCGCGGCGTGAGCGCTCCGCCGGCCGAACCGGCACTCCGCGGGTGGTTCGTGGGCTGCGGTCAGTACGTGGTCGGTCGCGCAGTTCCCCGCGCCCCCTTCGGGGCGCGGGACGCCGCCGACCGGCCGGACGCCGCTCAGTCGATGGACGGCTTCTCGCGGCGTTCCGTGCCCGTGCCGCCGTTGGTGGCCGAGGATCCCGAGGAGCCGCTGTTGCCACCGGATCCGCCTGCGAGGGGACCGAAGTTGCCCATGGCGCCGGACAGTCCCTTGAGGGCGTCGCCGATCTCGCTGGGGACGATCCAGAGCTTGTTGGCGTCGCCTTCGGCGATCTTCGGGAGCATCTGCAGGTACTGGTAGGAGAGCAGCTTCTGGTCGGGGTCGCCGGCGTGGATGGCCTCGAAGACCGTACGGACGGCCTGGGCCTCGCCCTCGGCGCGCAGGGCGGCGGCCTTGGCCTCACCCTCGGCCTTGAGGATCGCGGACTGCTTCTCGCCCTCGGCGGTGAGGATGGCCGCCTGGCGCGTGCCTTCGGCGGTGAGGATGGCGGCGCGCTTGTCACGGTCGGCGCGCATCTGCTTCTCCATCGAGTCCTGGATGGAGGTCGGGGGCTCGATGGCCTTCAGCTCGACGCGGTTGACGCGGATGCCCCACTTGCCGGTGGCCTCGTCGAGGACTCCGCGCAGGGCCGCGTTGATCTCCTCGCGGGAGGTCAGGGTGCGCTCGAGGTCCATGCCGCCGATGATGTTGCGCAGCGTGGTGACGGTGAGCTGTTCGATGGCCTGGATGTAGCTGGCGACCTCGTAGGTGGCGGCCCGGGCGTCGGTCACCTGGTAGTAGATGACGGTGTCGATGTTGACGACCAGGTTGTCCTGGGTGATCACCGGCTGCGGTGGGAACGGCACGACCTGTTCACGCAGGTCGATGCGGTTGCGGATGGAGTCGATGAACGGGACCACGATGTTCAGGCCCGCGTTCAGTGTCCGTGTGTAGCGGCCGAAGCGCTCGACGATGGCCGCGCTCGCCTGGGGGATGACCTGGATCGTCTTGATCAGGGCGATGAAGACCAACACCACCAGAATGATCAGGACGATGACGACCGGTCCCATCGTGATTCCCTGCTTCCTTCTCCGCCTCGGCGCCTGTGGGATCTTACGGTTGTTGAAGATCTTGCTGGTCGAGTGTGACAGACCGTCGTGTACCTCGTGGGCTGTTCGGCGCAGTTGCGTCGTTCGAGGTCACATGATGATCGCCGTGGCCCCGTCGATGTCCACGACGTCGACTTCCTGGCCCACGTCGTAGGCGAGTTGGCCATCGAGCGGCCGGGCGGACCAGACCTCGCCGGCGAGCTTGATGCGGCCGCCGCTCGCGTCGACGCGCTCCAGGACGACGGCCTGCCTGCCCTTCAACGCCTCGATGCCGGTGGCGAGTTGGGGCCGCTGGGCGTTGTGCCGGGCTGCGATGGGCCGGACCACGGCGATGAGCGCGACCGAGACGACGGCGAACACGGCGACCTGGAAGACCGCGTCGCCGCCGAGGCCACCGACCACGGCCGCCGCGACGGCGCCGACCGCGAGCATTCCGAGCTCCGGCATCGCGGTGATCACCAGTCCGATGCCGAGCGCCGCCGCGCCGATCAGCCACCACACCCACGCGTCGATGTCCACACGGTCATGGTAGGCCGCGGACATGGTCGCGCACAGGGCGCACAGTGGGGCGGAACCGGCTCCTCGCGGAGGTTTCGGAAGGTCAGGACAGGGGCAGGCCCTGGGCGGTCCAGCGCTCGCCGACCTGCTCGACGACGAGCGGGAGGCCGAAGCAGAGGGAGAGGTTGCGCGAGGTCAGCTCGAGCTCCAGGGGGCCGGCCGCGAGCACCTTGCCCTGGCGGATCATCAGGACGTGGGTGAAGCCGGGGGCGATCTCCTCGACGTGGTGCGTGACCATGATCATGGAGGGGGCGATCGGGTCTCGGGCGAGGCGGCCGAGCCGGCGTACGAGGTCCTCGCGGCCGCCGAGGTCGAGGCCGGCGGCGGGCTCGTCGAGGAGCAGCAGCTCGGGGTCGGACATCAGGGCGCGGGCGATGAGGGTGCGCTTGCGTTCGCCCTCGGAGAGGGTGCCGAACTTGCGGTCGAGGTACTCGCTCATGCCGAGGCGGTCGAGGAAGGCGCGGGCGCGCTGCTCGTCGACGTCCTCGTACTCCTCCTGCCAGCCGGCCGTCATGCCGTACGCGGCGGTCAGCACGGTCTGCAGGACGGTCTGCCGCTTGGGGAGCTTGTCGGCCATGGCGATGCCGGCCATGCCGATGCGGGGGCGCAGCTCGAAGACGTCGGTGCCGGGCCTGCCGAGGGTCTCGCCGAGGATGGTGGTGGTGCCCTTGCTGGGGTAGAGGTAGCTGGAGGCGACGTTCAGGAGCGTGGTCTTGCCGGCGCCGTTGGGGCCGAGGATGACCCAGCGCTCGCCCTCCTTGACCGACCAGGAGACCTGGTCCACCAGAGCCCGGCCCTCGCGGACCACGGATACGTCCTGAAGCTCCAGAACATCGCTCATGAGCGCGTTGTCTCCCCTTGCAGTGTGGCCTGTGTCGGCTCTCGCGTACGCCTGTGGGCGCGGTCCGCCACGCCGGTGGGCGCAGCCCCCACGAAATCTACGCCACCGGCCGCCCGGCCTATTCCATAGGTCGGCTCCTTAGGGTGGGGGCATGCTCTCGGAACCACGCTCAGGACGGCTGGCCGCATGGGGAAATGCCCTTTTGGCCGGACTTGTTTCGCCGGACGACGCCGCGTCCGCCATCGTCGAGGAGGATGCGGTGCACCGGGTGGAGGGGCTGCCGGGTGAGGCGTCACCCGTCGGTCTCACGCTCGCGCTGGGGCGGCTGCGCACGCTCGGGGTGACCGGGCTGCGGGTGGCGCTGCCCGCGCCGGGGCATCCGCTGGGGCTGAGCGGGCCGCCGGAGTTCAATGCGCGGGCGTTGGAGGCCGAGGAGGCGGTGGTCTGCTACGGGGCCGCCTTCGGGCTGGTGCCTTCGGTGGCCGGGGCGGGGCCGGAGGGCGATCGGCATGTGGAGGTCCTCTGGCACTGTCTGCCGGTGCGGGAGGCGCCGCCCGCCGACGTGCCCTCGCTCGGGGAGGCCGAGCGGGAGCTGGCGGAGGCGTTGCGGGAGGCGACGGAGGTCTTGTCGCGCCTGGATGTGGCGGGGTCGGGGCCGGTGGCGGAGGCGGCGATCGACGCGTACCGGGCGCGGGCCGAGCACGGCCGGGAGGTGCTGGCGCCGGGGTATCCGCCGCGGGCTGTGCGGGTGCTGGAGCTGGCCCGGCGGGTGGCGTTGCTGCTGTCACTGGCGTACCGGAACGGGCACGGCGGGGCGGTGAGCGCGTCGGAGATGGCGGCGCGGGCGCAGGCGCTGCGGCCGGTGGAGCGGACGGCTCGGCGGGCGCAGGTCGCGGCGTACAACTCCATCGTGGAGCAGCGGGAGCGGGGGTGACCGCCGGGTTGTCGGCGCCCCCGGGGTGGGCGGGCGTCCCTGAGGGCTCCGCCCCCAGACCCCCGTCGGCGTGAGCGGCCTCGTCCTGAGCGCCGGACGGGCTGATCTCGCCTCCCCCGGCCGCAAGGAGCCGGTGCCCGGGGAGGAAGGCGGAACGAGGGGGAGGGCATCAGGATGCGCCGAAGCCTCCCGGGCATGGGCCGGGAGGCTGGGTGATGCGCGGCGGGTTTGCGGAGCTCAGTGGTTGAGGCCGAGGTTGCCGAAGGCGGGGTTGAGGGCGCCGATCACGTTGACCGTGTTGCCGACCGCGTTCACCGGGATGTGGACCGGGGCCTGGACGACGTTGCCGGAGACGACACCCGGGGAGCCCACCGCCTTGCCGTCGGCGTGGGCCGAGTGGGCGGAGGCCATGCCCGTGCCGGCGGCGAGCAGGCCGCCGGCCACCATCGTCACGGCTGCGGCCTTCTTCAGGTTCTTCACTTCCGAGTCCTCCTTGCGATCACTGCGGCAGGTCCGCAGCACGCCTTGGAGAACGGCCGAGATCCACTGAGGATGCGCCACCCGGGTGACATACACCCGACGGTATGAAGATCCGTTCAGCCGTTAACGCCGTGCCGGACCGCCCACAGCGCCGCCTGCGTACGGTCCGCCAGGTCGAGCTTCATCAGGATGTTCGACACATGGGTCTTGACCGTCTTCTCCGACAGGACCAGCGCGCGGGCGATCTCCCGGTTCGAGCGGCCGTCCGCGATCAGGGCCAGGACCTCGCGCTCCCGCTCGGTGAGGGAACCCGCTCTGCCCTGGCCCGCCGTGGCCTCCTCCTGCGACAGCAGCGCGCCGGCGACCTCCGGCTGAAGGAGGATGTGGCCCGCGTGCACCGAGCGGATGGCTCCGGCGAGCGCGTCGGGGTCCACGTCCTTGTACACGTACCCGGCGGCGCCCGCGCGCAGTGCGGGGACCACCGTGCGCTGCTCGGTGAAGCTGGTCACGATCAGCACGCGCGCGGGGTTGCCGAGCTCGCGGAGCTTGCGCAGGGCGTCGATGCCGTCCATCCCCGGCATCTTGACGTCCATCAGGACCACGTCCGGATGCAGTTCCTGGGCGCGGGCGACCCCTTCCGCGCCGTCGGAGGCCTCTCCCACGACCTCGATGTCGTCCTGTACCTCCAGGAAGGTGCGCAGCCCGCGGCGGACCACCTGGTGGTCGTCGACGAGCAGCACCTTGATTGCGTCAGCCACCAGGGACCTCCATCTCGATCGTGGTGCCCTTCCCGGGCTCCGACTCCACGGTCAGCGTGCCGCCGACCCCGCTCGCCCGGTCGCGCATGGAGACCAGGCCGAGGTGGCGCCCCGCCCGGCGTGTCGCCCGGGGGTCGAATCCGCTGCCGTCGTCCGTGACGCGCAGCACGGCGCCCGCGCCGCGCTTGTCCAGCGTCACCTCGACCCGCTCGGCGCCGGAGTGCCGCAGGGCGTTGTGCAGGGCCTCCTGGGCGACGCGCAGCAGCGCCTCCTCCTGGGCGGCCGGCAGGGCGCGTACGCCGTGGCTGGAGAAGGTCACGCGCGCGGTGTGGGCGCGGTGCA
The DNA here is from genome assembly GCF_055565775.1 of Streptomyces sp. NPDC028331. Classification (NCBI taxonomy): domain Bacteria; kingdom Bacillati; phylum Actinomycetota; class Actinomycetes; order Kitasatosporales; family Streptomycetaceae; genus Streptomyces; species Streptomyces sp. NPDC028331. Next base: position 8,439 of record NZ_JBVHTR010000003.1, read on the forward strand.
GGACCTGGACCTGGGTGCGCAGGGTGGCGACCAGGCCGTCCTCGTCGAGGGCGGCCGGGCGCAACTCGACGACGGCGGCGCGCAGTTCGTCGGCGGCCTCCGCGGCGAGCGCGGCGACCTGCTGCAGCTCGCCCTTGGCCCGTCCGGGGTCGCGGTCGACCAGGGCGGCCGCCGCCTGGGCCGTCAGGCGCAGGGAGAACAGCTTCTGGCTGACCGCGTCGTGCAGCTCATGGGCCAGCCGGGAGCGCTCCTCGGCGATGGTCAGCTCGCGGCTGCGCTCGTACAGCCGGGCGTTGGTGAGGGCGATCGCGGCGTGCTGGGCGAGGATCGACAGCAGTTCCTCGTCGTCCTCGGTGAAGCCGCAGCCTCCGTCCGGCTTCGGGCACCGCTTGTTGGCCAGGAAGAGCGCGCCGATGACCTCGTCGCCGTCGCGGATGGGCAGGCCGAGGAAGTCGGACATCTCGGGGTGGGCGCTCGGCCAGCCCTCGAAGCGGGGGTCCTTGCGGACGTCGGCGAGCCGCTCCGCCTTCGCCTCGTGCAGCATCGCGGCCAGGATGCCGTGCTGGCGCGGCAGCGGGCCGATGGCCTTCCACTGCTCGTCGGAGACGCCGTCCACGACGAACTGGGCGAAGCCGCCGTGGTCGTCCGGCACACCGAGCGCCGCGTACTCCGCGTCGAGCAGCTCGCGGGCCGAGGCGACGATCGTCTTCAGGACGTCGCGCACCTCCAGGTGCCTGCTCATGGCCAGCAGCGCGGAGCTGACCGCGTACAGGCCCGACCGGGGTCCATGACTCATGACCTCACCGTACCGGTGAGATGTGACACTGCGTATCCGACGCGTGGCGGCCGTGCCCTGGTCCCCCGGCCCTAGGGCGAAGGGCCCTGGTTCTCTGCGGCCCGCGTCCGAGGCGGCGGCGCGGACGGCGTTCCTACGGTGAGGCCACCGCCGATCACCGGCGGCCACGGAACCAGGGGACGGTCATCATGCCGGTTGCGATCATCACGGGGGCTTCCAAGGGGCTGGGCCGGGCGCTCGGCGCGGCGCTGGCGCGGCGCGGCTGGGATCTGGTGCTGGACGCCAGGACCGCGCCCGTCCTGGCGGAGGCGGCGAAGGTGCTGGCCGGGTACGGGACGCGGGTGGAGGGCCTGCCGGGGGACGTCTCGGACGCGGGGCACCGTGCGGACCTGGTGGCGGCGGCCCGGAGGCTGGGCGGTCTCGACCTGCTGGTGCACAACGCGAGCGCGCTGGGCGCGGAGCCCCTGGTCCGGCTGGAGGAGCTGAGCCTGGCCGGACTGCGGCGGGCGCTGGAGGTGAACGCGGTCGCCGCGCTGGGCCTGGTGCAGGAGGCGCTGCCGCTGCTGCGGGCGTCGGAGGCGGGCACGGTGATCGCCGTCAGCTCGGACGCGGCGGCCGAGGCGTACGAGACGTGGGGCGGGTACGGGGCGTCGAAGGCGGCGCTGGACCATCTGGCGGCGGTGCTCGGCGTGGAGGAGCCGGGGCTGCGGGTGTGGACGGTGGACCCCGGGGACATGGCGACGGACCTGTACGCGGCGGCCGTACCGGACGACGTCGGTCCGCGGCCGGCGCCGGAGAGCGTGGTGCCCGCGTTCCTGCGGCTGCTGGACGAGCGCCCGGCGAGCGGCCGCTACGGTGCACCGTCCCTGCTGGAGACACGGTGAGGACGGCGCTGCGGGTCCCCGAGGAGCTGTCGGCGCGGATTCCGGCCGAGCAGCGGGGCCCGGGCCGGGACCGGGACTCGGTGCGGCTGCTGGTCTCGCGGGGCACCGAGGTCACGCACCACGCGTTCCCGGAGCTGCCGCGGCTGCTGCGGGCGGGGGACCTGCTCGTCGTGAACACCTCGCCGACGCTGGCGGCCGCGGTGGACGGGAGGATCGGGAACGCGCGCGTGGTGGTGCACTTCTCGACGCGCGGCGACGACGGACGGTGGGCCGTCGAGCTGCGGGATCCGGACGGCAGGGGCACCACGCGCGCGCGTGCGGGAGGGCCCGCGGGGATCGAGGTGTCCCTCCCCCAGGATGTGCGGCTGGTTCTGGAGGAGCCCCTGTCGGGGCGGAGCGACCGCCTGTGGTGGGCCCGTCCGTCGGATGGGGACATGTCCGGGCTGCTGGGCCGGCACGGGCGGCCCATCCGTTACTCCTATACGGACGGGGACCAGCCGCTCGCCGCGTATCAGACGGTGTTCGCGCTGCCGTCCGCCGACGGCGCCGGCAGTGCGGAGATGCCGAGTGCGGCGCGGCCCTTCACCGCGCGGACGGTGACGGAGCTGGTGAGCCGGGGGGTGGGGTTCGCGCCGGTCAGTCTGCACACCGGGGTGGCGTCCGCGGAGGCGCACGAGCCGCCGTACCCGGAGCGTTTCGCGGTGCCGGAGACGTCCGCGTGGCTGATCAACGCGGTGAAGGCGGCGGGCCGGAGGGTGATCGCGGTCGGTACGACGGCCGTGCGGGCCGTGGAGTCGGCGGCCGGTGCCGACGGTGTCGTACGGGCGCGGGAGGGCTGGACCGATCTGGTGGTGACGCCCGCACGCGGGGTGCGGGTGGTCGACGGGCTGCTGACCGGTCTGCACGAGCCGGGGGCCTCGCATCTGCTGATGTTGGAGGCGGTCGCGGGGCGGGCGGCGATCGACCGTGGCTATGAGATGGCGCTGGCCGGGCGGTATCTGTGGCACGAATTCGGTGACGCGCATCTCATCCTGCCGCCGAATTAGCCTCACCCAGAGCATTGCTCCAGCAACTCTTTGTAAGAGTCGCGTCGGGCGAATGTGAGGACGCGCATAGGGCCCACGTCACATACGAAGACGCATAGGAGACGACGAAGGACCTTTTGAGCGGGGTAGGTGGGTCGATCTGCCCGGTTTTGCCCCTCCTCGGAGCACTATCCGGCGTAGTAGGTCACACCTTTGCCGAGACATTTTGCGGCCGCTAAGAATTGCTTCCGTCGCTCGGCGCCGCGGTCTCGTACCCGCGGCGCTTGTGCTGGAAACACCTGTTCTTCCGCCGGCGCCAGAGCGACCTCCGCGCAATTCGAAGAGGTCAATCAGTAATGCCCAAGAACATTCTCGGTCGCGCTCGCGCGCTCACCCAGGCCCATAAGCTCGCCATCGCCGGTACGGCCACTCTCGGTGCCGCGGCCCTCGCGTTCACCGCCGTGCCGAGCGAGGCGCAGACCCCCGCGCACGAGGCGCCCGTCGCCGCGGCGGTCCCGGCGACGGTCGGCAACCAGCCGGTCAAGACCCTCAAGGTCGCCGTCACCGACCAGATGGCCGCCTCCGGCCTGAAGGCCGAGGCCATCGCCGCCAAGCAGAAGGCCGCCCAGGACGCCGTCAAGAAGCAGGCGCAGCACAAGACCCAGCAGGCCGCCCCGCAGCGCCCGGCGCAGCAGCCCGCGAGCCGCTCCGCGCAGCGTCCCGCAGCGCAGCCGGTCGCCGCGAAGGCCTACGCGAACAACCTGGACGGCTGGATCCGCCAGTCCCTGGACATCATGCGGCAGCACGGCATCCCGGGTTCGTACAACGGCCTGTACCGCAACATCATGCGGGAGTCGTCCGGCAACCCGGCGGCGATCAACAACTGGGACATCAACGCCCGCAACGGCATCCCCTCCAAGGGGCTGCTCCAGGTCATCGACCCGACCTTCCGCGCCTACCACGTGTCCGGCACCTCGTGGAACATCTACGACCCGGTCGCCAACATCACCGCCGCCGCCAACTACGCGGCGCACCGCTACGGCTCGATGGACAACGTCAACAGCGCGTACTGAGGCCGCGCGGACCTCGGTCGCACATGTCGCACGTGGTCACATGGAGCCAGAAGGGCGGCACCCTGCCGGGTGCCGCCCTTCCCCGTTGCGTGCGACCGGTTACTTGCGCATGACCTCGGGTTCGTGGCGGCGCAGGAAGCGGGCCACAAGGAAGCCGCAGGCCACACCGAGGGCGATCAGGGCGATCATGTCGAGGGTCCAGGCCCCGGCCGTGTGGTTCCACAGCGGATCCGTGCTGGTCGGGTCGTCCGTGTTGGGCGCGATGTTGTTGAAGTCCAGCGTCGCACCGGCGGCGGCGACCGCCCAGCGGGACGGCATCAGGTACGAGAACTCGTTGACGCCGAGCGTGCCGTGCAGGGTGAAGAGGCAGCCGGTGAAGACGACCTGGATGATCGCGAACATGACCAGCAGCGGCATGGTCTTCTCGGCGGTCTTCACCAGGGCGGAGATGACCAGGCCGAACATCATCGAGGTGAAGCCCAGGGCCATGACGGGCACGCACAGCTCGAACAGCGTGGCGTCGCCGAGGACGACGCCCTGGGCGGGGATCTCCCGGCTGGAGAAGCCGATCAGGCCGACCATGAGGCCCTGCAGCACCGTGATGACGCCCAGGACGAACACCTTCGACATCAGGTACGCGGAACGGGACAGGCCGGTGGCGCGTTCCCGCTCGTAGATGACCCGTTCCTTGATCAGCTCACGGACGGAGTTCGCGGCGCCCGCGAAGCAGGCGCCGACCGCGAGTATCAGCAGGACCGTGGTGGCGGTGCCGTTCGGGACGTGGATGCCGGTCCTGGGGTTGACCGGGTTGACCAGCAGGCCCCTGTTGTGGTCGATGAGCAGGCTCACCGCGCCGAGCACCGCCGGGAGGATCACCGTCAGGGCCAGGAAGCCCTTGTCGGAGGCGATCACCGCGACGTACCGGCGGACCAGGGTGCCGAGCTGGGAGAGCCAGCTCTGCGGCTTGGGCGGCTTGATCGCCTGCGGCGGCGGCATGTGCACCGACTGCGGGGCGACCGCGTCGATGTCCGCGGCGTACATCCGGTAGTGCTCCGAGCCCTTCCAGCGGCCCGCCCAGTCGTAGTCGCGGTAGTTCTCGAAGGCGGAGAACACATCGGCCCAGGTTTCGTAGCCGAAGAAGTTCAGCGCCTCCTCCGGCGGCCCGAAGTAGGCGACGGCGCCGCCCGGCGCCATCACCAGCAGCTTGTCGCACAGGGCCAGTTCGGCCACGGAATGGGTCACGACGAGGACGGTGCGGCCGTCGTCGGCGAGGCCGCGCAGGAGCTGCATGACGTCACGGTCCATGCCCGGGTCGAGACCGGAGGTCGGCTCGTCCAGGAAGATCAGCGACGGCTTGGTGAGCAGCTCCAGGGCGACCGAGACGCGCTTGCGCTGACCGCCGGAGAGTGAGGTGACCTTCTTGTCCTTGTGGACGTCCAGCTTCAGTTCGCGCAGCACCTCGTCGATGCGGGCCTCGCGCTCGGCGGCCGTGGTGTCGGCGGGGAAGCGCAGCTTGGCCGCGTACTTGAGGGCCTTCTTGACGCTCAGCTCCTTGTGCAGGATGTCGTCCTGCGGGACCAGGCCGATGCGCTGGCGCAGTTCGGCGAACTGCTTGTAGAGGTTCCGGTTGTCGTAGAGGACGTCGCCCTGGTTGGCGGGCCGGTATCCGGTGAGCGCCTTCAGCAGCGTGGACTTGCCGGAGCCGGAGGGGCCGATGACCGCGATGAGCGACTTCTCGGGGACGCCGAAGGAGACGTCCTTGAGGATCTGCTTGCCGCCGTCGACCGTGACGGTGAGGTGGCGGGCGGAGAAGGAGATCTCACCGGTGTCGACGAACTCCTCGAGCCGGTCGCCGACCAGACGGAACGTCGAGTGGCCGACGCCGACGATGTCGCTCGGGCCGAGCAGCGCCGAGGCGCCCTTGCCGATCGGCATACCGTTGACGAACGTGCCGTTGTGCGAGCCCAGGTCGCGGATCTCGAAGCGGCCGTCGGGCGTGGCGTGGAACTCGGCGTGGTGGCGGGAGACCTGGAGGTCGGAGACGACCAGGTCGTTCTCCAGCGCACGGCCGATGCGCATCACCCGGCCGAGGGCGAGCTGGTGGAACGTGGTCGGGCTGCGGTCGCCGTAGACCGGCGGCGCGCCCGCACCGCCGCCGTGACCCTGCTGCTGCGGGATCTGCGGTGCCGCCTGCTGCGGCTGCTGCCGGGCCGGCTGGGGTGCCTGCGGCTGCGGGGCCTGCTGGGCCCACCCGGGGCCGGCGGCCTGGGCCGCGTACGGCTGCCGCTGGGGCTGGGCCTGCGGGGCGGCGACGGCGGCCGGGGCGCCGGACAGGGTCAGGCGCGGTCCGTCGGTCGGGTTGCCCAGGTGCACGGCCGAGCCGGGGCCGATCTCCGTCTGCTGGATCCGTCGGCCCTGGATGAAGGTGCCGTTGGTGCTGCCGTGGTCGTCGATGACCCAACTGCGGCCGGTGAAGCTGATCGTGGCGTGGCGCCAGGAGACCCTGGCGTCGTCGAGCACGATGTCCCCCTGCGGATCACGCCCCAGGGTGTACGTCCTGGACGCGTCGAGCGTCCAGCTGCGTCCGTTCAATTCCAGTACGAGTTCAGGCACTCCATGCCCCAGTGAGTTGTCCCCCGAATTGCCCCCATCACGGGGAGTCTAGGGATGTCGAACATCGTGGGGAACTATTTCAGGCTCTGTCCCGTGACCGAAAGTCGGGCCTCCTGGAAGGGGCGTAGACGCACTGGTACGCGCGCCGTTGACGGAGCGGAAACCCGGTCGGAGAGTGGTAATCCACGCGAGGCGGGACATCCACGGTGGATTGCCGCGGCGTGGATCGGGGGCTGACCATGGGCATCGAGGCCGTGCGGAACGGTGGGAGGCTGCCGTGGACGGATGTCCTGCTGTCCGCGATCGCCTCCGTGAGCTGGGCTTTGATCGGGATGGCGGGGACGGCGGCGCTCGGTCTGCATCTGCTGCGGGCGGACGCGGCGGGCTCGCTCGGGCCGATGACCGCGGCGGTCGTGGCCCTTGGGGCGAACGGGACGGTGACGCCGTCCGGGAACGTGTCGGCGTTCGGGCTGGAAGGCGCCGAGGCGACCACCGCCATCGAGATCACGCCACTCGGTGTGAGCCTGGTGGGGGCGCTCCTGCTGTGCTGGTTCTTCCTCAGGTCCTTGCGCGCTGCGGGAATTGTGGTCGGCCTGTCCGAACTCCTCGTGCGGGCGGGCACGGTGGTCGTTCTCTTCGTGGCGATGCTGGGCGGTCTGGCGTGGGCCGGGCATGACGTCATCACCATCGACGGGGGCGCTCTCGGGCTCGATCCCCTCCCGGGCGGAGGTGGCGGCGGCCTCGGCGTACCCGGCCTCGGGGACGTCGGCGGCCTGCTGCCGGACCGGCTCGGCGACCTGGTCGACGCCAAGGCCGCGGTCGGCTTCACCGTGGATACGGTGCCCACGCTGCTGGGGGGCGCCGCGTGGGCGGCCGGTGTGCTGGTGATCGCGCTGCTCGCGTCGCGGCGCACCCCGCTGCCGCGTGGCTGGGACGCGGTGCACCGGGTGGTGCGTCCCGCCGCGTCCGCGCTGGTGACGGTGTTGCTGGTGGCGGTGGTCGCCGGGCTCGCGGCGGCGGCGTACGCGGCGGTCGGCGACGGTCATCCGGCGCGGATCGCGGGGGCCGCGCTGCTCGGGGCGCCCAACGGCACGTGGCTGGGCGTGCCGCTCGGCCTGTTCGTGCCGTGGGACGGCAGGGCCGCAGGCGGCCTGCTGAAACTGCTGCCCGCTCCGCTGGACCGGCTGCTGAGCGTGGGGACGGACCAGCGCGTCACGGTGGGACGCCTGGCCGGTCTGGACGGCAGGGCCTGGCTGCTGGTCGTCGCCGCGGTGCTCATGATGCTCTTCGCGGGCGTCCTGACGGCGGCGCGTACGCCCGTCGTAGGAGCCCGGGGTGGAGCGCGTGGCCCCGGTGCGCCCGGTGCGGTCGTACGGCCGGTGGGTCCGCTCGGCTTCGCAGGGCGCTGTGCGCTGCGGCTCGGGGTCGTGACGGCGCTGGCGCTGCCGCTGCTGGCCTGGTTGACGGAGGTGTCGGTGGACGCCTCGCTGTCGGTCCTCGGGTTCGACGCGTTCGGCGCGGCGGTGCAGTTGCACGGGCGACTGGGCACGGCACTGCTGCTGGGTGCCGTGTGGGGGGCGGGGGCGGGGGCCGCCGGGGCGCTGCTGGCGTACGGGACGGGGGCGGCGGGGAGCCGGGCGGCACGACTGGCGACGGGTCAGGTGGGGCTGCCCGAGCCACCGCGGTACCCGCCGGTCCCGCAGTCACCGGGCCCCTACGCCCCGAGCAGGCCCCACCGGCCCCCGAACCCGGACACGAACCCCTATCTACGGCTGCCGGACGGGCTGGGCGAGCCGGAGGACGCGCGGCCGGGTGGCGCCCCGCGGGACGGCGGGCGGCGCGGCGGCGTGCCGCGCGTGGCCGGGCCGTCCGGCGGCGCGCCACCGGACGGTGCGGAGGGCGGGAGCGTCCCGGCGGGAGGTGCCCCGCCCGACGGGCCCCGTGCCGAGTCCGCGCCGTCCCCTCCCGCCGATGTCCATGGCGCGGCCACCGTGGTCCGGCCGATCGAGCCGCCCAAGCGGCCGGGCCGGCGGACTCCGTCGTCCTCCGACCGGTGGCCTCCCCCGCCGCCGCCTCCGCCGCCTCCGCCGCCTCCGCCCGACCGGCCCCGCGGGCGGCGCTGACCCGGCGGCCGTCCACGTCGGGTCCGCAGCGCTCACGCCGCGCCGGTGGCCTGCGCTTTCGCGGCCGTGCAACGCCTACGCCATCTGGGCGCAACCGAGTGTTCCCCGTCCGCTGGGCGGACCGGGCGGGCGGGGCGCAGGGGGCGCCGGATACGGTGGAAGCACCATGAGCGCTGTGCAGACCTCCGACGCCCCCACTCTCCTTGTCAAGATCTTCGGCAAGGACCGGCCCGGCCTGACCGCGGGCCTGTTCGACACCCTGGCCGCCTACCACGTCGACGTCGTCGACATCGAGCAGGTCGTCACCCGGGGCCGGATGGTGCTGTGCGCCCTGGTGACCGTGCCCCCGTCCGGCCTCGAGGGCGATCTGCGGGCCACCGTCCACACCTGGGCCGAGTCGATGAAGATGCAGGCGGAGATCATCTCCGGCATCGGCGACAACCGTCCGCGCGGCCTCGGCCGCTCCCTCGTCACCGTCCTCGGCCATCCGCTCACCGCCCACGCCACCGCCGCGATCGCCGCTCGCATCGCGGCCGCCGGCGGCAACATCGACCGTATCTTCCGGCTCGCCAAGTACCCCGTGACCGCGGTCGAGTTCGCCGTGTCGGGCGTGGAGACGGAGCCGCTGCGCACCGCCCTGGTGACCGACGCGGCGGCACTCGGTGTCGACGTCGCCGTCGTCGCGGCCGGTCTGCACCGGCGGGCCCAGCGGCTGGTCGTGATGGACGTGGACTCCACGCTCATCCAGGACGAGGTCATCGAACTGTTCGCCGCGCACGCCGGCTGCGAGGCGGAGGTCGCCGAGGTGACGGCGGCCGCCATGCGCGGCGAACTGGACTTCGAGCAGTCGCTGCACGCGCGTGTGGCGCTGCTGAAGGGGCTCGACGCGTCCGTGGTGGACAAGGTGCGCGCGGAGGTCCGGCTCACGCCGGGCGCGCGCACCCTGATCCGCACGCTGAAACGACTCGGCTTCCAAGTGGGCGTCGTCTCGGGCGGCTTCACCCAGGTCACGGACGACCTGAAGGAGCGGCTCGGGCTTGATTTCGCGCAGGCCAACACCCTGGAGATCGTCGACGGGAAGCTGACCGGCAAGGTCGTCGGGGAGATCGTGGACCGCGCGGGCAAGGCGCGACTGCTGCGCCGGTTCGCCGCCGAGGCGGGGGTGCCGCTGGCGCAGACCGTGGCGATCGGGGACGGGGCCAACGACCTCGACATGCTGAACGCGGCGGGTCTGGGGGTCGCCTTCAACGCCAAGCCCGTCGTCCGCGAGGCCGCGCACACCGCGGTGAACTTCCCCTTCCTGGACACCGTCCTGTATCTGCTCGGTGTCACCCGGGAAGAGGTCGAGGCGGCGGACGCGCACGACGACGACCGCTGACGCGGCTTGGACGCGACGGGGGGCCGGCACCGTCTGGTGCCGGGCCCCCGTCGCGATGCCGGGGTGTTTACTCGCTCGGGGCCCAGTAGTCGAGCAGGGTGGCCGTGCCCGGTTCCAGCGCCTTCCAGGAGCCGTCGAAGGAGAGTACGACGAAGGCGGCGGCCGGGAAGCCGCGTCGGCTCAGCCGCTCACGGGCATCGCCCTCGGTCTCGCCGGACAGGACGTCCGCCAGGCCGTGGATGCCGGGGTTGTGACCGATCAGCACCACGTTCCGCACGTCGTCGGCGGTTTCGTTGAGCACGGCGATGAGCTCGCCGGGCGAGGCCTCGTAGAGCCGCTCCTCATAGACGGTTTTCGGCCGGTGCGGCAGCTCCTGGACGGCGAGCTTCCACGTCTCGCGGGTGCGGGTGGCGGTGGAGCACAGGGCCAGGTCGAGGGTGATGCCGGTCTCGGCCAGCTTCAGTCCGGCGGCGGCCGCGTCCTGGCGGCCCCGGTCGGCGAGCGGACGCTCATGGTCGGGAACCTGCGGCCAGTCGGCCTTCGCATGCCGGAAGAGGACAATCCTGCGGGGTTCTGCGGAGCTCATGAGTCCCAGCTTCGCACGAAACAGGCCAAGGGGCGCAGGGAGTTGGCAGCGCCGCGATCCGCCCGCTCACCGGCCTCCGCACCGCCGCCGTCCCGCGCGGGGCCCGCCCCGTACGCCGCGCGCCGGTGTCACCGTCCGTCGCCCCGCATCACTGTGCGTGGTGCGTCACCGCGTGCTGCACGCGCTCGAGGAGGTGGCTGAGTGCGGGGTCGCCACCGGCCCCGGTGTCCGCCGGGTTGAGTATCAGCGTCAGCAGGGCGACGAAGGCGAGCGTGGGCAGGACGAGGGCCCACCAGGGCAACCGCATGTCGACGCCGCCCGTGGTCGCCGGGTGGGGCCGGGTGTGCGTACGGGCCGACATGACTGCCTCCGTGGGTCCTCGAGTGGTCCAGGGGCCGCGTCTCGCGGCCACATCTCGAAGGTACGGAGGCGGCGACCCTCAACCCATCCGGTGACCCACCCACTTGACCCTGACACTCACCCCCTAGGGGATGGGGGGCCAGCACCACCATGGGGCGTCGCCGGTCCGTCACGGTGAGGCGAGCGTCGCGATGACGGCGATGATCGCGAAGATGGCGAAGAACGCGCCGAAGACGAGCAGCATCTTCTTCTGGCCGTTCTGGGGATTCGGTTCGAGCACGGGCATACGCCCAGTTTCGCACCCTCCCCCGCCCGGGCCGCGGCGGGGGCGGTCCCGTCGTTCAGCGCGCCGCCTCGTCCTCCACGATCCGGTCACGGCCCGCCAGGACGCCCACCGCGATCTGCGGGATCATCAGCCCGGCCATCAGCGCGAGCGGTCCGCCCCAGCCGCCGCTGTGCTGGTAGAGGACGCCGACCAGCAGCGGCCCGGGGATCGACAGCAGATACCCGGTGCTCTGCGCGAACGCCGACAGCTTGGCCACGCCCGCGCCGGTGCGGGCCCGCATCCCCACCATGGTGAGCGCGAGCGGGAAGGCGCAGTTGGAGATGCCGAGCAGCACCGCCCACGCCCAGGCGCCGCCCGCCGGGGCCCAGTACAGACCCGCGTATCCGGCCAGACCGCAGACGCCGAGCACGATCACGATGGGGCCCTGGTGCGGGAGCCGGGCGGCCAGCCGTGGGATGGCGAACGCGAGGGGCACGCCCATCGCCATGGTGACGGCCAGGAGGACACCGGCCCGGCCGGCGGGCACCCCGGCGTCGCGGAAGATCTGCGCCATCCAGCCCATCGTGATGTAGGCCGCCGTGGCCTGGAGACCGAAGAAGACGGCCAGCGCCCACGCGGTACGGCTCCGGGTGATCCGCAGCCCGCCGGGCTCCACGCGCGCGGAGGCGGTGTCGCCGGCCGCGGAGGCGGTGTCCCCGGCCGCGTCACCGGCACCGCGGGCGCGGACGAACGGGATCCACGGCAGGACGGCCACCGCCGCCAGTGCCGCCCACAGGGCGAGCCCGGACTGCCACCGTCCGCCCAGGCCGTCGGTCAGGGGGACCGTGAGGGCCGCCGCGGCGGAGGTGCCCAGGGCGAGCGCCATGGAGTACAGGCCCGTCATGGAGCCCACCCGGTGGGGGAACCAGCGCTTGACGATCACGGGCATCAGGACGTTGCCGACCGCGATGCCCATCAGGGCGAGCGCGCTGGCGGCCAGGAAGCCGGCGGTGCTCCCGGCGTACGGGCGGATCACCAGGCCGGCGGTGATCGCGGCCATTCCGGCGCAGACCACGGCGCCCGGCCCGAAGCGTCGGGCCAGCCGTGGCGCCATGACGCCGAAGACGGCGAAACAGAGGGGCGGCACGGAGGTGAGCAGACCCGCGACGCTGCCGCTCATGCCGAGACCGTCGCGCACCTCTTCGAGGAGGGCGCCGAGGCTGGTGATGGCGGGCCGCAGGTTGAGCGCGCTGAGGACGATGCCGACGACCATCAGACGCGTCCGCCACGCGCGCGTGGCCGGGGCCTCGGCATCGGCCGGCGTTCCCTGGGAACCGCGTATCGGTGCGGTCGTCGTCGTCCCGGTCTCTTCGGTTGCCATGCGCACCATCATAGAATCATAGGATGATTCGCCGTCCACTCCGGCCGCGTTACGCTCCCGGTCATCCGGCCTCGCTCTCGGGCCCGCACGAAGGACCGTCATGCCGCTGAGCCACCCCCGCCGATCCGCGCTGTCCGAGCAGGTCATCGCCGAGCTGCGGAACCAGATCACCTCGGGTGAATGGCCGGTGGGCTCCCGCATCCCCACCGAACCCGAGCTGGTCGAGCAGCTCGGAGTCGCCCGCAACACGGTCCGTGAGGCCGTCCGCGCACTCGCGCACAACGGTCTGCTCGACATCCGCCAGGGCTCCGGCACCTACGTCGTGGCGACCAGCGAGCTGGCGGGCGTGATGCACCGGCGGTTCGCCGACGCCGACCCGAACCACATCGCCGAGCTGCGCGCCACCCTGGAGTCGAGCGCCGCCCGGCTCGCTGCCGAGCGGCGCACCGAGCGCGACCTCAAACAGCTCGACGCCCTCCTTCTGCGCCGTGCGGAGGCGTGGGAGTCGGGCGATGCGGAGGCGTTCGTCACCGCCGACGCGACGTTCCACCTGGCCGTGGTGGCCGCCTCGCACAACGACGTGATGACCGCGATGTACGCGGACCTGGGCGAGGTGCTGCGGGACTGGCTGCGCGGCGACGTCGGCGAGGAGCTGACGCCTGGGACGTTCATGGACCACGCGCCGCTCGTGGACGCGATCCGCGCGGGCGACGCCGACACGGCTGCCGCGCGGGCGGCGAGCTATCCCCTGATGTGCGCTCCGGGGCGCCCGCACTCCGCCGGCCGCTGAGGCCCGCTCACCGCTGGTGGGTGACCCACGCCGAGCGCACCGCCTCCCAGCACCGCCCGGTCAGCCGCACGGTCATCGCGGGTCCCGCCTCGAGCGGGGCGGTGTCGGTGTCGATGTCCCACCACTGGGCGCACTCGATGTGCAGGCTCACGTGATCGGTGTCCGGATAGGGGTTGTGGCAGTACGCGACGACGTGGGCGCCGGTGGCGGTCACCCGGCACTCGGAGCCGAAGGGCTCCGGGTCGGCTGACTTTCCGCCGTCCTCACGCGCGTGCGCCGCGTCGTGCTTCCCGTGCGGCGGCAGGGCGTCGTACGGCAGGACCGTCACCAGGGCGAGGGACAGGAAGGCCGGGGCGAAGCGGTGGGACAAGCGCACAAGGGAACCTCCTCGGCCGTGCGGCGTGCGGGGCGGTGCGTCCTCCCAGCGTGTGTCCCGGACGGACCGGCACGCCCGGCCAGGTGCTCCGAACGGGCGACGCCCCGCTGCCCGCGCGGAGCGGGAAGCGGGGCGTCGGCCTCGTACGACCGGGCGATGCGGGTGCGTCAGCGATTGCGCAGTCGCTGACGCGGGCCGGGAGTGCACGTTCACGTGCCCCGCGGCGCACCCGCGGCGCGGGCTCAGGCGCCGATGGCGTGCAGCCCGCCGTCCACATGGACGATCTCGCCGGTGGTCTTCGGGAACCAGTCGCTCAGCAGGGCGACGATGCCCCGGCCGGCCGGCTCCGGGTCCTTCAGGTCCCACTCCAGCGGGGAGCGGCTGTCCCACACGGAGGCCAGCTGGTCGAAGCCCGGGATGGACTTGGCGGCCATGGAGCCGAGCGGGCCCGCGGAGACGAGGTTGCAGCGGATGTTCTGCTTGCCCAGGTCACGGGCGAGGTAGCGGCTGGTGGCCTCCAGGGCGGCCTTGGCCGGGCCCATCCAGTCGTACTGCGGCCAGGCGAACTGGGCGTCGAAGGTGAGGCCGACGACCGAGCCGCCGTTCTGCATCAGCGGCAGGCAGGCCATGGTCAGCGACTTCAGGGAGTACGCCGAGACGTGCATGGCCGTGGCGACCGACTCGAACGGGGTGTTGAGGAAGTTGCCGCCGAGCGCGTCCTGCGGGGCGAAGCCGATGGAGTGCACGACTCCGTCGAGGCCGCCCAGCTCCTCGCCGACGACGTCGGCCAGCCGCCCGAGGTGCTCGTCGTTGGTGACGTCCAGCTCGACGACCTTGGTGGGCTTCGGCAGCTTCTTGGCGATGCGCTCGGTCAGCGTGGGCCGCGGGAACGCGGTCAGGATGACCTCGGCGCCCTGCTCCTGGGCGAGCTTCGCGGCGTGGAAGGCGATGGAGGCCTCCGTCAGCACACCGGTGATCAGGACGCGCTTGCCCTCGAGAATTCCGCTCATGGTGATCAGTGACCCATTCCCAGTCCGCCGTCAACGGGGATGACGGCTCCAGTGATGTACGAGGCGTCGTCGGAGGCGAGGAACCGCACCGCCGCGGCGATCTCCTCCGGCTGCGCGTACCGGCCGAGCGGCACCTGCGACACGATGTTCTCGCGCTGCTCGTCGCTGAGCACCTTGGTCATGTCCGTGTCCACGAAGCCGGGGGCGACGACGTTGAAGGTGATGTTGCGCGAGCCCAGCTCACGGGCGAGGGAGCGCGCGAAGCCGACCAGGGCGGCCTTGGAGGCGGCGTAGTTGGCCTGCCCCGCGGAGCCGAGCAGCCCCACGACCGAGGAGATCAGTACCACGCGGCCCTTCTTGGCGCGCAGCATGCCGCGGTTGGCGCGCTTGACGACGCGGAAGGTGCCGGTCAGGTTGGTCTCGATGACGGAGGTGAAGTCGTCCTCGGACATCCGCATCAGAAGCTGGTCCTTGGTGACGCCGGCGTTGGCGACGAGGACCTCGACCGGGCCGTGCTGGGCCTCGATCTCCTTGTAGGCCTGCTCCACCTGCTCGGTGTCGGTGATGTCGCACTTGACCGCGAGGCAGCCCAATTCCGTCAGGGCGGCCGGCGGCTCACCCGAGCGGTACGTGATCGCGACCTTGTCGCCGGCGTCGGCGAACGCGCGGGCGATGGCGAGGCCGATGCCCCGGTTGCCTCCAGTGACGAGAACCGAGCGGCTCAACGGATCACCCTTTCCATAGCGGTCTGGAACCCCTGCGAGACAGGCGCCTTCAGCGAAAACCTATCGGTCCGGCCGCCCGCGCGGACAATCGGGCACCGACAGTGACGTAGGGGACTCACTGTCGGGTCTCTACAGAAGGGTCCGCCCGGAAGACGGCCCCGGGCGCCGGGGCCGGCCTCCGTCAGGCAAAGGTGTGGTCCGCGCCCCGGCCCGCGCGACATGATCGGACCGACAGGCCACGACAGCAGGGAGACCTCCGTGCCTCATTCCATCGACGAAGCCTTCACGGCACTGCCGTTGCGGGCCCTGGCCGACGCCGCGCTCGCCCGTGCGCGGTCGCTCGGGGCCGAGCATGCGGACTTCCGGTTCGAGCGGGTGCGCAGTGCCGCCTGGCGGCTCAGGGACGGAAAGCCCGCCGGGTCCTCGGACACGACCGACCTGGGGTACGCGGTGCGCGTCGTGCACGGCGGGGCCTGGGGGTTCGCCTCGGGGGTCGATCTGACCCCGGACGCCGCCGCCAAGGTCGCGTCGCAGGCCGTGGCGATGGCCAGGCTGTCGGCCCAGGTGATCAAGACGGCGGGGTCCGACGAGCGGGTGGAGCTCGCGGACGAGCCCGTGCACGCCGAGAAGACGTGGGTCTCGTCGTACGAGATCGATCCCTTCACCGTGCCCGACGAGGAGAAGACGGGACTGCTGGCCGAGTGGAGCGGGCGGCTGCTCGCGGCTGACGGCGTCAACCACGTGGACGCCTCGCTGCTCACCGTGCACGAGAACAAGTTCTATGCCGACACCGCCGGGACCGTCACCACCCAGCAGCGCGTGCGGCTGCACCCGCAGCTCACCGCGGTGTCGGTGGACGAGTCCACCGGTGAGTTCGACTCCATGCGCACCCTCGCGCCGCCGGTCGGGCGCGGCTGGGAATATCTGAGGGGCACCGGCTGGGACTGGGACTCGGAGCTGGAGCAGATCCCGGAGCTGCTCGCCGAGAAGATGCGCGCGCCGAGCGTCGAGGCCGGGGTGTACGACCTGGTCGTCGACCCGTCCAACCTGTGGCTGACCATCCACGAGTCCATCGGGCACGCCACCGAGCTGGACCGTGCCCTCGGTTACGAGGCCGCCTACGCGGGCACGTCCTTCGCCACCTTCGACCAGCTCGGCAAGCTGCGGTACGGCTCCGAGCTGATGAACGTCACCGGGGACCGCACGGCGGAGCACGGGCTCGCGACGATCGGCTACGACGACGAGGGCGTCGAGGCCCAGTCCTGGGACCTGGTCAGGGACGGGACGCTCGTCGGCTACCAGCTCGACCGGCGCATCGCGCGGCTCACCGGCTTCGAGCGGTCCAACGGCTGCGCGTACGCCGACTCCCCCGCGCACGTACCGGTGCAGCGTATGGCGAACGTGTCGCTGCAGCCGGACCCGGCCGGGCTGTCGACGGAGGATCTCATCGGGGGTGTGGACCGGGGCGTCTATGTGGTCGGGGACCGGTCCTGGTCGATCGACATGCAGCGGTACAACTTCCAGTTCACCGGGCAGCGGTTCTTCCGGATCGAGAACGGGCGGATCGCCGGTCAGCTCCGGGATGTCGCCTACCAGGCGACGACGACGGACTTCTGGGGCTCCATGGCGGCGGTCGGCGGTCCGCAGACGTACGTCCTCGGCGGCGCCTTCAACTGCGGCAAGGCCCAGCCGGGTCAGGTCGCGGCCGTCTCGCACGGCTGCCCGTCGGCCCTCTTCCGGGGCGTCAACATTCTGAACACCACGCAGGAGGCCGGCCGATGAGCGCCCGTACGAACAAGCCGCACGAGATCGTCGAGCGCGCCCTCGAGCTGTCCCGCGCGGACGGGTGTGTCGTCATCGCCGACGAACACTCCACCGCCAACCTGCGGTGGGCGGGCAACGGGCTGACCACGAACGGTGTCACGCGCGGGCGCACCCTCACCGTCATCGCCACCGTCGACGGCAAGGACGGCACGGCCTCCGGGGTCGTCTCCCGGGCCGCGGTCACGGCGGAGGACCTGGAGCCGCTGGTACGGGCCGCGGAGACCGCCGCGCGCGGCGCCGGGCCGGCCGAGGACGCGCAGCCGCTGGTGACGGGGGTGGCCGAGTCGCCGGACTTCACGGACGCGCCCGCCGAGACCTCCTCCGCCGTCTTCACGGACTTCGCGCCGGCGCTCGGCGAGTCGTTCGCCCGCGCGCGGGCGGGCGGCCGTGAGCTGTACGGCTTCGCCAACCACGAACTCGTCTCCACATACGTGGGCACGTCGGCCGGGCTGCGTCTGCGCTACGACCAGCCGAACGGCACGCTGGAACTCAACGCGAAGTCCCCCGACCGTACGCGTTCGGCGTGGGCGGGCCGTTCGACCCGGGACTTCAAGGACGTCGACCCGGCGGCGCTGGACGCGGAGCTGGCCCAGCGGCTGGCGTGGGCGGAACGCAGGATCGAACTGCCCGCGGGCCGCTACGAGACGCTGCTGCCCCCGACGGCGGTCGCCGACCTGCTGATCTACCAGATGTGGTCGGCGTCGGCGCGGGACGCGGCCGAGGGCCGCACGGTCTTCAGCAAGCCGGGCGGCGGCACCCGTATCGGCGAGAAGCTCTCCGAGCTGCCGCTGACGCTGCGCAGCGATCCGAACGAGCCGGGTCTGGAGACCGCGCCCTTCGTCGTCGCGCACGCCTCCGGCGACGACTTCTCGGTGTTCGACAACGGGCTGCCGCTGCAGGCCACCGAGTGGATCGGCGAGGGCGAGCTGAAGCACCTGACGACCACCCGGCACACCGCGGCCCTGACCGGCCTGCCGCTCGCGCCCGCGATCGGGAACCTGATCCTGGACGGGGGCGCCGACCGCTCCCTGGAGGAGATGGTCGCGGACACCGAGCGCGGGCTGCTGCTGACCTGCCTGTGGTACATCCGCGAGGTCGATCCGGCGACCCTGCTGCTCACCGGCCTGACCCGGGACGGCGTCTACCTGGTGGAGAACGGCGAGGTCACCGGCGAGGTCAACAACTTCCGGTTCAACGAGTCCCCGGTCGATCTGCTGGGCCGCGCCACCGAGGCCGGCCGCACCGAGCGGACGCTGCCGCGCGAATGGAGCGACTGGTTCACCCGGGCCGCGATGCCGCCGGTGCGGGTTCCGGACTTCAACATGAGCTCGGTCAGCCAGGGCGTGTGACCCCGTAGGGCGCCCGTGGGCATAACGGTGGGGCGGTCCCGTCGGGGGCCGCCCCTGCGCCGTGCCGTCAGGCTCGCTGTCTGCTGCCCCTGCGCGTCATGTACGCCATCTCGCCGAGGAAGACGAGGAGGACCGCGGCGGCGACCTGGAGGCCGTGGCGGCCCCAGTCGATGCCCGGGGTGGCGGCGATGCCGATGGCGCGGGCGACGGCGTTGCCGACGAGGCCGCCGATCGTGCCCATGAGGGTGGTCAGCCACAGCGGGCTGTGCTGCCTGCCCGGCAGGATGAGCTTGGCCAGCAGGCCCAGTACGAAACCGACGATGATCGCCCACAACCAGCCCATGGCTGCCTCCTCGCACCCCTCGTACGTCCGTACGGCTCGACGTGAGTCGTGAGCAGTACGCCCAGTGTCCGGCCGCCCGCCGTACGCCGCACGTCGGGATCACCCGTACGCGGGGTGCGCCGCGCGTTCGCGCAGGCAGGCGGTGACCCGGTCTCGATGGCGGCCGTGGCGCGGCGTAACGTGGTGAGTGTTCGGGCTCGGGTCCTGACCGGCTACGGGGCAGGTGCGGGCCGGGGAGAGTCCGGGGCAGGCGGGTGGTGCAGTGTGATGCGGAAGCGGAGCGGCGGCGGCAGCAACGTCCAGGTGTTCCGGATCACGGGCGCCCGGCAGGGGCTCGAGGCGGACGTGCGTGGCCGGCAGCGCCGCTATGTCGTGTCGATGAGCATCCGTACGGTGTCGGTGATCCTCGCGGCCACCCTGTGGAACGTGGAGCGGCCCGTCGCGATCATCGCGTTGGTGCTGGGGGCCGTGCTGCCCTACATCGCCGTGGTCGTCGCGAACGCCGGACGTGAGAACGCGCCGTCGCTGCCGTCGACGTTCATCGACGTCCCGGTGCGTCCCATGATCACGCCGCCTGCGGCGGACGACTCGAAGGAATCCGGCCAGGACGACGCGGCGGCGTGGCCGGCGGCCGGAGTCCCCGGCGAGCCGCGCGAGCGGACCTGAGCACGGCGGATGCCCGGGAAGCGGAATCGCACCCAGTGCCAAGCTCAGGAAAAGCTCAGATCAATCATGTTGTTCCGGTGCCGGGTACTGGGTTACCCGTGACATACTTCGTACGCGCTCCGCATCCCCCGTCGGAGCGACAGACCGACGCCGGGCAGCTCCCCCCGTGGCTGCTCGGCGTCGCCTTGTTTGCCGTGGTTGTGAGACGAAGCCGTGACTGACGAAACCCCGATCTGCTCCGCCAAGGGCTGCCGCGCGGACGCCGTGTGGGTGCTGGCGTGGAACAACCCGAAGATTCACACGCCGGAGCGCCGCAAGACGTGGCTGGCGTGCGAGGAGCACCGGGAGCATCTGACGCAGTTCCTCGGTGTGCGGGGGTTCCTCAAGGACGTCGTCGGGCTGCGGGACTGGGAAGCGCCCGAAGGCGCCTGATCCCCGGCCGGGCGCTCAGCCCCCGATCGCCGACATCGGGCGGTCCGGCTGGACGAACGACGGGTCGTCCAGGCCCGCGCCCGCCTTCTTGCCCCACATCGCGAGCCGCCAGATGCGGGCGATCTCCTCGTCGGGAGCGCCGGAGCGCAGCGCGCCGCGCAGGTCGGTCTCCTCGGTGGCGAACAGGCAGGTGCGTATCTGGCCGTCGGCCGTCAGGCGGGTGCGGTCGCAGGCCGCGCAGAACGGGCGGGTGACGGAGGCGATGACGCCGACGCGGTGCGGGCCGCCGTCGACCAGCCAGCGTTCGGCCGGGGCCGAGCCGCGCTCCTCGGCGCCCTCCGGGGTCAGCTCGAACCGGGTGCGCAGCGAGGCGAGGATGTCCCCGGCGGTGACCATGCCGTCGCGCTTCCAGCCGTGCTGGGCGTCCAGCGGCATCTGCTCGATGAAGCGCAGCTCGTAGTCGTGCTCGACCGCCCAGGCGAGCAGGTCGGGGGCCTCGTCGGCGTTCAGGCCCGGAATGAGGACCGCGTTGACCTTGACCGGGGTCAGGCCGGCCTCGCGGGCGGCGGTGAGGCCGTCGAGGACGTCCTTGTGGCGGTCCCTGCGGGTGAGGGTCTTGAAGACGTCCGGGCGCAGGGTGTCCAGCGAGACGTTCACCCGGTCCAGGCCCGCGGCCTTCAGTGCCGCCGCCGTGCGCCTGAGGCCGATGCCGTTGGTGGTGAGGGACATCTGGGGGCGGGGCCGAAGCGCCGCGACCCGCTCCACGATGCCGACCAGGCCGGGACGCAGCAGCGGCTCGCCGCCGGTGAAGCGGACCTCCTCGATGCCCAGCGACGTGACCGCGACGTCGATCAGGCGGACGATCTCGTCGTCCGTGAGCAGGTCGGGCTTGGCCAGCCACTGCAGGCCCTCCTCGGGCATGCAGTACGTGCACCGCAGATTGCACCGGTCGGTCAGCGAGACCCTGAGGTCGGTGGCCACCCGGCCGTAGGTGTCGATGAGCACGTGGGCCCCCTCCCTCGTCGCGGATCACGGGTTTCCCGTCACCTGCGAGCCTACGTGACGGCACCGACATCGACAGCGGCCGATCTCACCAGGTGGAGCGCGGCCGCGTCGCAGGCCCCTGCGGATCCGGACGACGCGGCCGTCGCCGCGCGGGCTCAGTGGGCCCCGGTGCCGGTCAGCGAACGCACCTCCAGCTCGGCGTACTTGCCGGTGTCGGGCTCCTCCTTCGACAGGAGGGTGCCCAGCCAGCCCAGCAGGAAGCCGACCGGGATGGAGATGATGCCAGGGTTGTCCAGCGGGAACCAGTGGAAGTCGACGTGCGGGAACATCGACGACTCCTTGCCGGAGACCACGGGCGAGAACAGCACCAGGCCGACGGCGGTGACCAGGCCGCCGTAGATCGACCACAGGGCGCCGGACGTGGTGAACCGCTTCCAGAACAGGCTGTAGAGGATCGTCGGCAGGTTGGCGGAGGCGGCGACCGCGAAGGCCAGGGCGACCAGGCCGGCGACGTTGAGGTCGCGGGCCAGGGCGCCGAGGACGATCGAGACCGCGCCGATGCCGACCGTCGCCCAGCGGGCCGCGTTCACCTCCTGCTTCTCGGTGGCGGTGCCCTTCTTGATGACGTTGGCGTAGATGTCGTGGGCGAAGGACGAGGAGGAGGCCAGGGTCAGGCCGGCCACGACCGCGAGGATGGTGGCGAAGGCGACCGCGGAGATGGTGGCCAGCAGGATCGCGCCCCAGTTGGAGTCCACCCCGCCCAGGTGCAGGGCGAGCAGGGGTGCGGCGGTGTTGCCCGCCTTGTTGGAGGCGATGATCTCGTCCGGTTTGATCAGCGCGGCGGCGCCGAAGCCGAGGGCGAGGGTCATCAGGTAGAAGGCGCCGATGAGGCCGATCGCCCAGTTCACGGACTTCCGGGCGGCCTTGGCGGTGGGCACGGTGTAGAAGCGGATCAGGATGTGCGGCAGGCCGGCGGTGCCCAGGACCAGGGCGATGCCGAGGGAGATGAAGTCCAGCTTGGTGGTGCCGGTGGCGCCGTACTTCAGGCCGGGCTCCAGGAAGGCGGACCCCTTGCCGCTGTTGTCGGCCGCCCTGCCCAGCAGGTCGGAGATGTTGAAGTGGAACTTCAGCAGCACCAGGAAGGTCAGCAGCAGGGCGCCCGCGATCAGCAGCACGGCCTTGACCATCTGCACCCAGGTGGTGCCCTTCATGCCGCCGATGGTGACGTAGACGATCATCAGCACGCCGACCAGGGCGACGATGCCGATCTTGCCGCCGTCGCTGGTGATGCCGAGCAGCAGGGAGACGAGGACGCCCGCACCCGCCATCTGGGCCAGCAGGTAGAAGATCGACACGACGATGGTGGAGGTGCCGGCGGCGGTGCGGACCGGCCGTTGGCGCATGCGGTAGGCGAGGACGTCGCCCATCGTGTAGCGGCCGGAGTTGCGCAGCGGCTCGGCGACCAGGAGCAGGGCGACGAGCCAGGCGACCAGGAAGCCGATGGAGTACAGGAAGCCGTCGTAGCCGAAGAGGGCGATGGCGCCCGCGATGCCGAGGAAGGACGCCGCGGACATGTAGTCGCCGGACACGGCGAGGCCGTTCTGGAAGGCCGTGAACTGCCGTCCGCCCGCGTAGAAGTCGGCGGCGCTCCTGGTCTGCCGGCCCGCCCAGACCGTGATGACGAGGGTGGCGGCGACGAACACCGCGAACAGGGTGATGATCAGCGGCCGGTGCTTGCTCGCCTCACCGGCGGCCAGGACGAGTGCGGGGCTCATGCGCGGCCCTCCATCCGGGACTTGATGGCCTCGGCCTTGGGGTCGAGCTTGGCGGCGGCGTGCCGCGCGTACCACCAGGCGATCAGGAACGTGGTGAGGAACTGGGCGAGGCCGAGCACGAGGGCGACGTTGACGTTGCCGAAGAGCTTGGTGCCCATGAAGTCGCCCGCGTAGTTCGAGAGCAGGACGTAGACCAGGTACCAGGCGATGAACGCCACGGTCAGCGGGAAGGCGAACGAACGGTGGACGCGGCGCAGTTCGGAGAATTCGGCGCTCTGCTGGACCGCGCTGAACTCCTCGGCGGACGGCAGGACGTGTTCGGTACTCGAGGGGGGAGGTGCGTCGGTGGCCACGGTGTCTCCTCGCGTTGCGGGTGGGGTGACGGCGATCACGTAACCGGTTGCGACCGTAGCGCTCCCGAGTGTGATCCGACAGAGGCCCTCCTGCCGTGTGAGGGCCTCCTGTCCTGGGTCACGGCGCCGCGCGGGGGCCGGTTCAACTCGGTTTTTTTCTTTCGCTTGAACTTGTTGCTGGCCGACGGGCGCGGCGGATAGCTTCACCCTGCACCACTCGTCATGTACCTGCCGGTCACGTCACCCGTGGTCCGGCCGGTTCACGTTTCCGGATGATGTGGAGAACCCATGGCTCATCGCCGTTCGAGACGCCGCCTCGCCCTCGCCGTACCCGTCGCCCTGTCGCTGACCGCCTCACTGGGCTTCCTGCCGGGGACCGCGTCCGCGGCGCCGACGGCCCCTGCGGCGGCGACGGCCGGGGCGGCGGACGCGACCGCCCTCAGCTACGTCGTCAACGTCCGTCCCGGGCACGGCACGTCGGCGCGCGTGAAGAAGGCCGTCGCCGACGCGGGCGGCACCGTGGTGATCGCGTACGACCAGATCGGCGTGATCGTCGTCCACTCCTCGAACCCGGACTTCGCCAGGACGATCCGCACCGTGCCGGGCGTGCAGTCGGCGGGTGCCACCCGCAACGCGCCCCTGCCCGCGCAGTCGACGACCGACGTGGGCACGCCGAAGGTGCTCACCTCCCGGGAGGTGGCGAGCGCCAAGGCCGCCGACGGGCAGGACCCGCTCGAGCCGCTCCAGTGGGATCTGCCCGCCATCAAGGCGGACAAGGCGCACGAGAAGACCCTCGGCAGCCGGAACGTCACCGTGGCCGTCATCGACACGGGCGTGGACGACACCCACCCCGACATCGCGCCCAACTTCAACCGGGACGCGTCCGTCAACTGTGTGTCGGGCAAGCCGGACACCACCGACGGGGCCTGGCGGCCGAGCGCGCAGGAGAGCCCGCACGGCACCCATGTCGCGGGGGAGATCGCGGGCGCGAAGAACGGCGTCGGCATCACCGGGGTCGCGCCGGGCGTACGCGTGGCCGGCATCAAGGTGGCCACGACGGCGGGCTACTTCTACACCGAGGCCGTGGTCTGCGGCTTCGTGTGGGCGGCCGAGCACCACGTCGACGTCACCAACAACAGCTATTACACCGACCCCTGGTACTTCAACTGCACCGACGACCCGGACCAGAAGGCGCTCGTCGACGCCGTCACGCGGGCCTCGCGGTACGCGGAGGGCAAGGGCACGGTCAACGTGGCGGCCGCCGGCAACGAGAACTACGACCTGGACGCCGACTCGATCACCGACCCCGTCTCCCCCAACGACGGAACGCCGAGCGACCGCGTGATCGACCCGCACCGGTGCTTCGACATCCCGACCCAGTTGCCGGGCGTGGTGACGGTCGCCGCCACCGGGGCCAAGGGCGTCAAGTCGTCGTTCTCCAACTACGGTTACGGCGTCATCGACGTCGCCGCGCCCGGCGGCGACTCCACCAAGTACCAGACCCCCGCCCCGCCGGCCACCAGCGGTCTGATCCTCGGCCCGCTGCCCGGCGGCACCTGGGGCTACATGGCGGGTACGTCGATGGCGACCCCGCACGTCGCGGGCGTGGCCGCCCTCATCAAGTCGACCCATCCGCACGCCCCGGCGTCCCTGGTGAAGGCACTGCTGTACGCCGAGGCGGACGCCACACCGTGCACGGATCCGTACGACATCGACTCCGACGGCAAGGTCGACGCGGTGTGCCGGGGCTCGAAGAACCGCAACGGGTTCTACGGCTGGGGAATCGTGAACGCCCTGAAGGCCGTGACGAAGTGAGCGCGTAGACGCCGTGTGCGCCGAGCGGGCCCGCGGGCCCCGCGGGCGCGGGCGGGGTCCGGGTCGTCACCCGGGCTCCGCCCCTCGCGCCGATCCCGTCCGTACTGCAGAGTGCTGCCCATGACGGACACGGTGACGGACACGGAAGTGGCGTGGGCGGCTCTGGGCGGCGCTCCGGCACTGGTGCGGAGGATCACGGCGGTCGTGCGGGAGGGGGCGCTGCCCGCGCGCCTGCCCGTGCGGGAGATGGCGCGGGCCTGTGTCGGGGCGTGCGCGCTGGCCGCCGCCGAGTGGACGGCGCGGCGGGCCGGGCTGCCGGAGGTGCCCGAGGTGCGGGTCGACGACGGAGCCGTGGCGACCGCCTTCCACAGCGAGCGGCATCTGCTGGTCGACGGACGGGAACCGGTCAACTTCGCGCCGCTGTCCCGGTTCTGGCGCACGGCGGACGGCTGGGTGCGCACGCACGCGAACTACCCGCACCACCGGGAGCGTCTGTTCTCCGCTCTGGGACTGGCGGCGGACGCGTCCGTGGACAGCGTGGCCACCGCGCTCGCCGAGCGGTCGGCCGCCGAGGTGGAGGAGCGCGTGTACGCGGCCGGCGGGCTCGCGGTCGCGCTGCGCACGCCGGGCCAGTGGGCGGCGCACGAACAGGGTCGCGCCGTCGCCGCACACCCGCTGGTGGGCCGCGAGCGGCTCGACAAGGCGCCCGTACGCCCCCTGGTGCGGCTCGACGGTGCCCCGCTGCCGCCCCTGGCCGGAGTCCGCGTCCTGGATCTCACCCGGGTCATCTCGGGCCCCGTGGCCACCCGCACGCTGGCGCTCCTCGGCGCGGACGTCCTGCGCATCGACAGCCCGCGTCTGCCCGAACTCGCCGACCAGCACGCCGACATGGACATCGGGAAGCGGTCCGCCACCCTGGACCTGGCGGCGCCCGCGGACCGGCGGAGCTTCGAGGAACTGCTGACGCGGGCGGACGTCGTCGTGACGGGCTACCGCCCGGGCGCGCTCGACCGGTTCGGGCTCTCCCCGGAGGAACTGGCCGAGCGGCGGCCCGGCCTCGTGGTGGCGCAGTTGTCGGCGTGGGGCGCGTACGGGCCGTGGGGCGAGCGGCGGGGCTTCGACAGCCTGGTACAGGTCGCCACCGGCATCGCGGCGACCGAGGGGTCGCCGGAGCATCCGGGCGCGCTGCCCGCCCAGGCCCTCGACCACGGCACGGGATACCTCCTGGCCGGCGCGGTCCTGCGGTCCCTCACCGAGCAGACGGAGGAGGGCGGGACCCGGCTGGTGCGGCTGGCGCTGGCCCGGACGGCGGCCTGGCTGACGGGCGGGACCGCCCGGGACACCGGAGGCGCCCGGGACAGGGGGGACGCCGGCGAGGCGTATGACGGCCCCGAGCCGTGGCTCGCCGAGGCCGACAGCCCGCTGGGCCGGCTGCGGTACGCCCTGTCGCCGGTCCGCTTCGCGGGCGGGCCCGTCGACTGGGCGCGGCCGGCGGGACGGTGGGGGCAGGACCCGGCGCGGTGGCAGCCGGACCCGCTCGGCAACTGAGTCAGCGGCCGCGGGAAGCGCACCGTCCGGTGGCCGCGGTCTCGGTCCTGCTGACGGCGCTGCCGCTGCCGATCCGCTGGTCGTGATCAGCGGGCGGTGGCGAGCGTGCCCCGGACCAGCAGGAACTGCGCCGCCGCATAGGTCAGCATGATCCAGAAGTCGGGCCGCGGGAGCTGCGGCCAGGCGGCGACGCCGGTCGCGATGAGCGTGTCCGAGAGCATGAAGAGCGCCCCGCCGAGCGCCGCCGGACGGCCGAGCCTCGTCGCGCGGTACGCCATCGCCGTGAGCAGCAGGCTGTACCCGGCGACGGGGATGCGCAGGCCGGCCGGGAGATCCGGCCACAGCAGGGCGACGGTGACGACGAGGGCGGCGCCGTAGATCCCGGCGATCCGTGCTCCCCGCGCACGGGGAGCGCCGTACCGCCCGAAGAGGGCGAGGTAGCAGACGTGTCCGGCTGCGAACGAGGCCATCCCGGCGAGGAAGGCGGGGCCGGCGTGGGACAGCAGCAGCACGTCGCCGCCCCAGCCGAACAGCAGAGCGGCGACCAGGGGGCGCGGCGCGCCCCGCACGCGCGCGTGGAGCGCGAGCAGGGGCATCAGGAGGGGCTTGGCGAGGACGTGGCCGGGGGACCAGCCGGCGGCCAGGGAGGCCAGGTCGACGACGACCGCGCACCAGAAGACGACGAGCGCCACGCGTGCGTGGCGCTCGCTGCCGGGTCTCACGCGGCGGACTCCTCGGCCGTCGGCACCGCGGTGACCGCTGCCGTGCTCACCGGGGGCTGCCAGCCGGGACCGCGGAACACCCGTCCGGCCCGCTCCCGCCAACTGCGCGCCTTCTTCAGGTCCTTGGCGATGGCCACGTACTCGTGCGTGGCGACCTTCAGCGGGTTGTAGGTGTGGATGTTCTTGGTCAGGCCGTACACGGGCCGCCGGGTCTCGGGGACGAAGGAGCCGAACAGCCGGTCCCAGACGATGAGGATGCCGCCGAAGTTGCGGTCCAGGTAGCCGCCCTGGGAGGCGTGGTGCACGCGGTGGTGCGACGGGGTGTTGAAGACGAACTCGAACCAACGGGGCATCTTGTCGATGCGCTCGGTGTGGATCCAGAACTGATAGACGAGGTTCGCCGAGGAGCAGAACGCGAGCGCCGCCGGGTGCACGCCCGCGGCGACCAGGGGCACGTAGAAGGGCCAGACGGTCAGCGACGTCCAGGGCTGGCGCAGCGCGGTGGTGAGGTTGAACTTCCGGCTGGAGTGGTGGACGACGTGACAGGCCCACAGGAGCCGGATGACGTGGTGCTCCCGGTGGGACCAGTAGTAGAAGAAGTCCTGGGCGAGGAGCATCAGCGGCACGGTCCACCACAGGACGGGAACGCGCAGCGGGGTGAGGGCGTGGATCCCCGTGTAGATCGCGACGATCGGGATCTTCCAGAGGAAGTCGAAGAAGAGGCTGCCGAGCCCCATGCTGATGCTCGTCGCCGCGTCCTTCGCGTCGTATCCCTCCTCCTCGTCGTCGGGATGGATCCGGTAGCTCACCACCTCGATCACGGTGAGCAGTACGAAGGCGGGTATGGACCACAGCACGACATCGGGCAGGTTCGGCATGGGTGCACCGTAGAACCGCCGGTCGGATGGGACCAGACGTTGTTACCCACAAGTATTACCTGCGGTACGCGCTTGCTTCTTGGCGATCTCCGCCAATGGCCGGGCCGGGTCACACCCCCGCCGCTCCCAGCAGTGTCCCGGCGCCGTACGTGATCCCCATGGCCAGGGCCCCGCCCACCACGTTCCGCACCACGGCCCGTCCCGGCTGCGCCGCGCCCAGGCGGGCGCTCGTCCAGCCGGTGATGACGAGCGCGGCGAGGACGGACGCGACCGTCACCGGCAGGCGCGTCCCGGCCGGCGGCAGGACGATCGCCAACAGCGGGAGCAGGGCGCCCACGGTGAACGCCAGGAAGCTCGCCCATGCCGCGTGCCAGGGGTTCGTCAGTTCGTCGGGGTCGATGCCGAGTTCCACGCGCGCGTGGGCGCGCAGGGCGTCGCGCGCCGTCAACTGCACCGCCGCCTCGCGGGCCACGTCCCGGGACAGGCCACGCTGCTCCAGTATCTCCGTCAGTTCCTCGAGTTCCGCCTCCGGTTGCTCCCGCAGTTCCCGCCTCTCCAGGGCCAGCGCGGCCTTCTCCGAGTCCCGTTGGGTCGACACCGACACGTACTCGCCCGCCGCCATGGACAGGGAGCCGGCCAGCAGTCCGGCCAGACCGGCCGTCAGCAGCGTGCCGCGGTCGGTCGTCGCCCCGGCGACGCCGACCACCAGGCCGGCGGTGGAGACGATGCCGTCGTTGGCGCCGAGGACCGCCGCCCGCAGCCAGTTGAGCCGCGAGCCGAGCCCGCCGCCGTGTGCCTCGTCGTGCGTGGGTTCCATCACAAGGCCGAGGATGGCACTCGGGGCACGCTCGGCGCCGTACCGACTCGTCCACCGGACGCGTACCGCGGCCCCCTGAAACCCGCCCCCACACGCCCCTGACGCCCCCTCGGGCAGGCGCCCGAACAGCCCACGGGCCCGCGCCCCGGCTCCTGGGCGGTATGGCAGGTCGTGAACTGTCGTCGCGTGCCGCCCCGTTGTGCGCCCCCCGCGCGAATGCAGCGCGGACCGCTGCCGGATGCGGGTGGCGCACGGGGCTGTCAGTCGCGGCCCGTATCCTCAGTGACCATGCTCGAAGACCCTACGATCGCAGCGTCCCCGGCCGCCTGGCCGGCCGCGTATCCGGAGGGGTACGCGGTCGTCGACGTGGAGACCACCGGCCTGGCCCGGGACGACCGGATCATCTCGGCCGCCGTCTACCGGCTGGACGCGCGCGGCGAGGTCGAGGACCACTGGTACACGCTGGTCAACCCGGAGCGCGACCCGGGCCCCGTGTGGATCCACGGTCTGACGAGCGAGGCCCTCGAAGGGGCGCCCCTGTTCCAGGACATCGCCGAGGAGTTCGCGGCCCGGCTCGACGGCCGCGTGCTCGTCGCGCACAACGCGGTGTTCGACTGGCAGATGATCGCCCGGGAGTACGCGCGCGCGGAGCGCGAGGCGCCGGTCCGTCAGCGGCTGTGCACCATCGCGCTGTCCAAGGAGCTGCGCCTGCCGCTGGCCAACCACAAGCTGGAGACGCTGGCCGCGCACTTCGGGGTGGTCCAGCAGCGGGCGCACCACGCGCTCGACGACGCGCGCGTGCTCGCCGAGGCGTTCCGGCCGAGTCTGCACACGGCCGCCCGGCAGGGCGTACGGCTGCCGCTGCTGGAGTGCCGCCCGCTGACGGAGTGGTCCGCCGCCCCCGCGGTGCCCCGCCAGTCCTCCGGGGGGTACCGCCCGGGCAGTTGGCGCCCCTCCCGCAAGCGCCCCGCCTGCCCCTACCCCAACCCGGGGCGGTACGAGGAGGGCAAGCGGCTCAAGCAGGGCATGCGGGTGGCCTTCTCCGGGGACACCTCGGTCGACCGGGAGCTGCTGGAGGACCGGGCCGCGGAGGCCGGGCTGCACGTGGCGACGAGCCTGTCCCGGCTCACCAGCCTGCTCGTCACCAACGACCCCGACTCGGGCACGTCCAAGACGGTGAAGGCGCGGCAGTACGGCACACCGGTGATCGACGAGGCGGCGTTCGGGCAGCTCCTGCGGGATGTGGAGCCCGCATCGGGGGAGTGACCCGTGCGGACGGGTGATTGCCGCGCGACTCGCCCGGCGCCCGCTCGCCCGCGCCACGGCGACGGCCCACGCTGTGGCGCATGGCACGTTGCGAGGTCTGCGGAAACGACTACGGCATGACGTTCGAGGTGCA
The DNA here is from genome assembly GCF_055565775.1 of Streptomyces sp. NPDC028331. Taxonomy (NCBI): domain Bacteria; kingdom Bacillati; phylum Actinomycetota; class Actinomycetes; order Kitasatosporales; family Streptomycetaceae; genus Streptomyces; species Streptomyces sp. NPDC028331. The sequence goes on from NZ_JBVHTR010000003.1 coordinate 38,750, forward strand.
CGCGCAGGGCGCGGTGCACGTCTTCGACTGTTTCGCCTGCGCCATCCATCGGATGGCGCCCATCTGCGAACACTGTCGCGTCCAGATCATCGGCCAGGGCGTCGACGTCGACGGCCACTGGTACTGCGGCGCGCACTGCGCCCGCGCGGAGGGGCAGGTGGGGATCGTGGACCGGGTCTGAGGCACCCCCGTGCGGGCGCGGCCCGGTCCGAGATGTACCGTCGTGGGGTGTACCGCTTCCTGTTGTCCCGGCAGTGGGTGATCCTCACCCTCGTGGCTGTCCTGCTCATCCCGACGATGATCTGGCTGGGTTTCTGGCAGCTCCACCGCCACGACCACAGGCAGGCGCTGAACAAGCTGATCAACGAATCGCTGGCGGCGCCGCCCGTGCCCGCCGAGTCGCTCACCTCGGTGGGCGGGACCGTCCGGCATGAGGACCTCTACCGCCGGGTGACCGCGAAGGGCCACTTCGACACGGCGCACGAACTGGTGGTGCGCCGTCGTACGAACGCCGACGGCGACGTCGGCTACCACGTGGTGACTCCGTTCGTGCTGAACGACGGCAGGACGCTCCTCGTCAACCGCGGCTGGATCGACTCCCCCGCCTCGCAGACCGTCTTCCCGAAGATCCCGGCACCCGCCCAGGGCGAGATCACGGTCACCGGCCGGCTGATGCAGGACGAGACGACGGCCGCGAGCGGCATCAAGAACCTCAAGGGGCTGCCGGACCGCCAGATCATGCTGATCAACAGCGAGCAGATCGGCACGCTGCTGCGCGACGGGGGCGACACGTCCGCCAAGGAGGTCCTCGGCGGTTACGTCGAACTGGTCTCCCCGGCCCCCAAGGGCGGCAGCCCCGAGCTGATCCCGTCGCCCAAGGAGGACAGCAGCTGGATCGGGCTCGGCGACATCAACCTGCCGTACGCGGTCCAGTGGTGGCTCTTCGCGGCGGGCGTCCCCTTCGGCTGGGTGATACTGGCCCGCCGCGAGGCCCGGGAGCGGGCGAAGGCGGCCCAGGAGACGACCAGGGAGGAGGAGCCGGCGTCGGTCTGACCCCGGCCCCGGCCGGAGAGCCGTCACTCCCCCGGCCCACCCCCTGATTGCCCCGCCGCCCCATCGGGAACCCGCTCCCCGTGCGCGCGCGGATCGAGGACTACGCACTCATCGGCGACGAACAGACCGCCGCCCTGGTCGGCCGGGACGGGTCCATCGACTGGCTGTGCCTGCCCCGTTTCGACTCGCCCGCCTGCTTCGCCAGGCTGCTCGGCACCGAGGAGCACGGTCACTGGCGGATCGCACCCAAGGGCGCCCGCCTGTGCACGCGCCGGGCCTACCGTCCCGACACGCTCGTCCTCGACTCCGAGTGGGACACCCCGGACGGCACGGTCCGCATCACCGACTTCATGCCCCAGCGCGACCGCGCCCCCGACGTCGTACGCGTCGTCGAGGGCCTCAGCGGCCGGGTCACCGTGCACGGCGAGCTCCGGCTGCGCTTCGACTACGGCTCGATCGTGCCGTGGATGCGCCGGACCGACGGTCACCGCGTGGCCGTGGCGGGACCCGACTCGGTGTGGCTGCGCAGCGAGCCCCCGGTGCCCACCTGGGGCGCGGACTTCGCCACCCACTCCGAGTTCACCGTACGCGCGGGGCAGAAGGTCGCCTTCGTCCTCACCTGGCACCCCTCCCACGAGCCGCGCCCCGCCCTCGTCGACCCGTTCCAGGCGCTGGACAGCAGTGTCGTGGACTGGCGCTCCTGGGCGGCACGATGCCGTTACCGCGGCCCGCACCGGGATGCCGTGGTGCGCTCCCTGATCACCCTCAAGGCCCTCACCCACGCGCCCACCGGCGGCATCGTCGCGGCCCCCACCACCTCCCTGCCGGAGTCGCCGGGCGGCGGACGCAACTGGGACTACCGCTACTGCTGGCTGCGCGACTCGACGCTCACCCTGGAGGTCATGCTGGCGGCCGGCTACCACGAGGAGGCCGAGGCCTGGCGCGACTGGCTGCTGCGCGCGGTCGCCGGCAACCCGGCGGACCTGCAGATCATGTACGGCGTCTCGGGCGAGCGGCGGCTGCCCGAGTACGAGCTGCCCTGGCTGCCCGGATTCCACGGCTCGGCGCCGGTCCGGGTCGGCAACGACGCGGTGAGACAGCTCCAGCTCGACGTGTACGGCGAGGTCATCGACTCCCTGTCCCTGGCCCGCAGCGCGGGCCTGCCGGTGCGACCGCACATGTGGCGGGTGCAGTGCGCGCTGATGGAGTTCCTGCGGACGGCCTGGCGGCAGCCGGACGCGGGACTGTGGGAGGTGCGCGGGCCGCGCCGGCACTTCGTGCACTCCAAGGTGATGACGTGGGTGGCCGCCGACCGCGCCGTGCGCACCCTGGAGGAGTACGCGCACCTCGACGGCGACCTCGACGGCTGGCGGGCCATGCGGGATGAGGTGCACCGGGAGGTGTGCGAGCGGGGCTACGACCCCGAGCGGAACACGTTCACTCAGTACTACGGCTCCCGGGCGCTCGACGCCTCGCTGCTTCAGATCCCCCTCGTCGGCTTCCTGCCGCCGGACGACCCGCGGGTGACCGGCACGATCGACGCGGTGCGCGCGGAGCTGTCCTGCGACGGTCTCCTGCTCCGGTACGACCTGCGGACCACGGACGTGGACCCGCTGCCGGGCGCGGAGGGCGCGTTCCTCGCGTGTTCGTTCTGGCTCGCCCACGCCCTGCACCTCACCGGCCGCACCGACGAGGCCCGGGAGCTGTTCGAGCGGCTGGTCGGGCTCCGCAACGACGTCGGGCTGCTCGCCGAGGAGTACGACCCGCCGGCCGGCCGGCAGCTCGGCAACTTCCCGCAGGCGTTCAGCCATCTCGGCCTCGTGGGGACCGCCCTCGCCCTGTACGGGGGCCGGAAGGCAGGATAGGGGCCATGGATCTTGGACTGAAGGACCGGGTGTACGTCGTCACCGGGGCGACCCGTGGGCTGGGCAACGCGGCCGCGCGGGAACTCGTCGCGGACGGGGCGAAGGTGGTGATCACCGGCCGGGACGCGAAGCGGGCCGAGGACGCGGCGGCGGAGTTGGGCGCGCACGCGGTGGGCGTGCAGGCCGACAACTCCGACCCGCAGGCGGCCGCCCGGCTGATCGCCACGGCGCGTGAGCACTTCGGCGGCTTCGACGGCATCCTCATCAGCGTCGGCGGGCCGCCGGCCGGAGGGGTCGCCGACAACACGGACGAGCAGTGGACGGCGGCGTACGAGTCGGTGTTCCTGGGCGCGGTGCGGCTGGCCCGCGGGGCCGCGGCGGAGCTGGGCGAGGGCGGTGTCATCGGGTTCGTGCTGTCCGCTTCCGTGCACGAGCCGATCCCGGGGCTGACCATCTCCAACGGTCTGCGCCCCGGCCTCGCGGGCTTCGCCAAGTCGATCGCGGACGAGCTGGGCCCGCGCGGTATCCGGGTCGTCGGCCTGCTCCCGTCCCGTATCGACACCGACCGGGTGCGCGAGCTGGACGCCCTGTCCCCCGACCCGGAGGCGGCCCGCGCGGCCAACGAGTCCCGCATCCCGCTGCGCCGCTACGGCACCCCCGAGGAGTTCGGCCGCACGGCCGCGTTCCTGCTGTCCCCGGCGGCGTCGTACCTGACGGGCATCATGCTGCCGGTGGACGGCGGGGCACGCCACGGCTTCTGAGCCGGGCGCGGCCCCCTCCCCCGTCCTCCGCCCGGGACGTGTCCCCGGCCTCTCGCGACGCCCCGCACGCGGCCTCGGCCTCGATGCGGCTTCACACGGCGCGGGGGCGCCCTGTTCGCCGCACCGGGCGGGGCCCCGGTGCCTCCGGTGCCTCCGGTGCCTCCGGTGCCTCCGGTGCCTCCGGTGCCTCCGGTGCCTCCGGTGCCTCCGGTGCCTCCGGTGCCTCCGGTGCGAGGGTTTCCGCCCGGCATGCCGACTGCACGCCCCCGACACCGCGAGGCCCGTCCTACAGGCCCGCCCTACGGGCGCACGACGACCGTTCGCGTCACACGCCGGGGCCGGTGGCGGACGCGGTCACACCGCGGGGCCGGTGGCGAACGCCGCGGAGGCGTACCCGGGCGGGCGGGGCCGACGCGCCCCCGCGTCGTGGGCCCGGATCGGGGTGCGTCTACTCGCCGACCCCCGCCAGGTCCCGCAGCCGCCGGGCCTGGGCGGCCCGCTCGGCCGCGCGCTGGTCCTCGTACGTCCGTTCCTGCGCGCCGCGCAGGAGCGCCTTCGTCTCGATCACGGCATCGCGGGGAGCCGCGAGCAGCGCGGACGCCAGGTCCCGGACGGCGTCCTCGAGTTGGTCGCCCGCGACGGCGACGTTGGCGAGCCCGGTCGCCACGGCCTCCTCGGCGCGCACGAAGCGGCCCGTCACGCAGATCTCCAGCGCGCGGGCATAGCCGACCAGACCCACCAGCGGATGCGTGCCGGTGAGGTCCGGTACCAGGCCCAGGCCGGTCTCGCGCATGGCGAACTGCACGTCGTCCGCGACGACGCGCAGGTCACAAGCGAGGGCGAGCTGGAACCCCGCCCCGATCGCATGCCCCTGGACCGCGGCGATCGACACGATGTCGCTGCGCCGCCACCAGGTGAACGCCTCCTGGTATCCGGCGATGGTCGCGTCCAGCTCCGCGTCGCTGCTGCGCGCGAGGTCGATGAAGGTCGGTTCCCCGTCGATCCCCTCGGGCGTGAACATCTGACGGTCCAGCCCTGCGGAGAACGACTGGCCCTCGGCGCGCAGCACGACCACGCGGACGGAACCGGGCAGCGCACGTCCGGCCTCCGTGAGCGCCCGCCACAGAGCGGGGCTCTGCGCGTTGCGCTTGGCCGGGTTGGTCAGCGTCACCGTGGCGATCGCCTCGTCGACGGTGAGCCGTACGCCGTCCTTGTCGAGTACCGGGTCGAGCGAAACCATGGGGCCCTCCGATGGGTGCAGTCAGCCGAGGATGCCGTGGCACGGCATCCCTAAGTGACTGCACAGTAACCACCCGGTCGGGTGAGGGCACCCCCAGGCCCTCAAGGCACTGGGGCACCGACCGACCGGGTGGCCACCACCGAAACCGATGGGCCGCCCGGCGTCAGGCCGACTGGGCCTTCTTGCCCCGTGTCGCCCCGCCACGCCCTCGCAGCGTGACGCCCGACTCGCTGAGCATCCGGTGAACGAAGCCATACGAGCGGCCGGTTTCCTCGGCCAGCGCTCGGATGCTCGCACCGGAGTCGTACTTCTTCTTCAGGTCTGCCGCGAGCTTGTCGCGCGCGGCGCCGGTCACCCGGCTGCCCTTCTTCAGAGTCTCGGCCACCCGTGCCTCCTCATGGGAAGTGCGCTCTGGTCTCCTCATGATCACCCCTCCGGAGCGTGATGGCCACCCATTCGGCAAGGTCCGTGCGACAAGGTTGTGACGACAGGAGCGCATCCCCACGAGCGGAATCCGGTATTCCGCCCGGTGGCGTCCGTACACCCGAACGGGTTCATCGGAGAATCACCAGGTCAGCGACGCGCGACGGCCGAGCCCCGCGCGTGGAAGGGCTCGGCCGTCGAATCGGCGGAGGACACACCCCGGTATGAGGAGATCTCACACAGATGATGGATCACGGATCGGCCGAATGATCCATACGCAGTGGATCATTCGTTCGATCAACTGACCCTGACCGCCCGGCGGGGTGTGCTCAGGCGAGCGTGACGAGGTCGGCGTACTCGGCACCCCACAGGTCCTCGACCCCGTCCGGCAGCAGGATGATCCGCTCCGGCTGGAGCGCCTCGACCGCGCCCTCGTCGTGGGTGACGAGCACGACCGCGCCCTTGTAGGTGCGCAGCGCGCCGAGGATCTCCTCGCGGCTGGCCGGGTCGAGGTTGTTGGTCGGCTCGTCGAGCAGCAGCACGTTCGCGGACGACACCACCAGGGTCGCCAGGGCGAGGCGGGTCTTCTCGCCGCCGGAGAGGACCCCCGCCGGCTTGTCGACGTCGTCACCGGAGAACAGGAACGAGCCGAGCACCTTGCGGACCTCCACGAGGTCCATGTCGGGCGCGGCCGAGCGCATGTTCTCCAGCACCGTGCGGTCCGGGTCGAGGGTCTCGTGCTCCTGGGCGTAGTAGCCGAGCTTGAGGCCGTGGCCGGGAACGACCTGGCCGGTGTCCGGCTTCTCGACGCCCGCGAGGAGGCGCAGCAGGGTGGTCTTGCCGGCGCCGTTGAGGCCGAGGATGACGACCCGGGAGCCCTTGTCGATGGCCAGGTCGACGTCGGTGAAGATCTCCAGCGACCCGTACGACTTCGACAGGCCCTCGGCCATCAGCGGGGTCTTGCCGCAGGGCGCGGGCTCCGGGAAGCGGAGCTTGGCGACCTTGTCGGACATCCGGACCTCTTCGAGGCCGGCGAGCAGCTTCTCCGCGCGGCGGGCCATGTTCTGCGCGGCGACCGTCTTGGTGGCCTTGGCGCGCATCTTGTCGGCCTGCGCGTTGAGGGCGGCGGCCTTCTTCTCGGCGTTGGCGCGCTCGCGCTTGCGGCGCTTCTCGTCGGCCTCGCGCTGCTGCTGGTAGAGCTTCCAGCCCATGTTGTAGACGTCGATCGTGGAGCGGTTGGCGTCCAGGTAGAACACCTTGTTGACGACCGTCTCGACCAGGTCGACGTCGTGGGAGATCACGATGAAGCCGCCGCGGTACGTCTTGAGGTAGTCCCGCAGCCAGACGATCGAGTCCGCGTCGAGGTGGTTGGTCGGCTCGTCGAGGAGCAGGGTGTCCGCGTCGGAGAAGAGGATCCGGGCCAGCTCGATACGGCGGCGCTGACCACCGGAGAGGGTGTGCAGCGGCTGGCCGAGCACACGGTCGGGCAGGTTGAGCGCGGCGGCGATGGTGGCGGCCTCGGCCTCGGCGGAGTACCCGCCCTTGGTGAGGAACTCGGTCTCCTGGCGCTCGTACTGCCTGAGGGCCTTCTCGCGGGTGGAGCCCTTGCCGGTGGCGATGCGCTGTTCGTTCTCGCGCATCTTGCGGATCAGCACGTCGAGGCCGCGCGCGGAGAGGATGCGGTCGCGGGCGAGGACGTCCAGATCGCCGGTGCGCGGGTCCTGCGGGAGGTAGCCGACCTCACCGGAGCGGGTGACGGTGCCCGCGGCCGGGATGCCCTCGCCGGCGAGGACCTTGGTGAGGGTGGTCTTCCCGGCGCCGTTGCGGCCGACGAGGCCGATGCGGTCGCCCTTGGCGACGCGGAAGGTGGCGTTCTCGATGAGGATGCGGGCACCGGCGCGCAGCTCGATGCCGGAGGCGGAGATCACGGACAGACTCCTGGGCTGGGGTCCCCCGGTTCGAGCGGAGTCGAGACCTCGGGGAAGCGTGGCGGGATGGGCGGCTGAGGACGTTCCGCCGTCTAATGCGCGAGGAGAATGGCCATGGGCCACAGTCTAACGGGGCGGCGCAAGCGCTTTTCTCCGCACGCGGGCGCCCCGGGCTGTGGCACCCGTCGGTGCGCTGGGGTGACGGCGGCGTTGTGACGCCCGCTACGCGGCGCGGAGGGTACGCGCCCGAGCGGCGCACGGAGACCTGACGCGGCCGGTGTGTCCCCCGTTCGGGCCACGGCCCGGTGTCGCGGCGCGGCGCGGTACGAGGATGGGCGCTCCCGGCGCGAGGGGCGTTGTCAGTGGCCGGTGCCAGACTGGGCGACGGGTCGGGATTCCGGCCGGACACCGGAGGGAGTGACCGCGATGGCGGGCATGGACGGCAGGCGTCCGAGCATCTGCCCGACGCTGCTGTACGCCGACGCGAAGGCGGCGATCAGGCAGCTCACGGAGGCCTTCGGGTTCACCGAGCTGTCGGTGTACGAGGGCGAGGACGGCTCGGTGCTGCACGCCGAGCTGGTGCAGGGCAACGGCGTGGTGATGCTGGGGTCGAAGGGCCGCGGCGGCCCCTTCGACGAGGCCATGCGCGGGGCGGGGCCCTGCGGGGTGTACGTCGTGGTGGACGACGTCGACGCACACCACCAGCGGGCCGTGGAGCACGGCGCGGAGATCCTGATACCCCCGACGGACCAGGACTACGGGTCGCGGGACTACATGGCCCGGGACGCCGAGGGCAACATCTGGAGTTTCGGCACGTACGCCCCCGAGGCGGCCGTCTGACGCCGGTCAGATGCCCCCGGTGTGGACCTGGAAGGCGGCGCGGCGCACGGCCTTGGCGAGCGCCGGGTCCGGGTGGGCGGCGGCGAGCGCGACCAGGACCTGGACGGTACGGGGGTGTCCGACCGCGCGCACCTCGTCGAGCAGCGCGGGCACGGTGGGCTGCACGGCGGACTCCAGGTGGCGGACCAGGAGCGGTGCCTCACCGTGGTCGGCGACGGCGGCGGCGGTGTCCACCCACAGCCAGGTGGCCTCCTCGCGGGTGAGCACCTCGTGGGCGTCCTCCGGGTCGATGCCGTCGTGCTCGGCGAGCCAGAGCAGGGCGTAGGGGCGCAGCGTGGTCTCCTCGGCGGCGCGGCGCACCTCGGGCTCGGCGGGGGCGCCGACCACCCGCAGCGCCTCGAAGGCCAGGCCGCGCAGCAGGGCGTCCTCGCCGCGGGCGGCGCCGAGGAGTTCGGTGACGGCGCTGCCGACGGGGCGGGCGGCGAGCCAGGCGCGGTACTCGGCGCGGGCCGCGTTCGGGCGGAGCCGGGCGCAGCCGCGGAGCATGTCCTCGGCGTTCTGCTCGATGTTCCCGGCGGGGCTCTGCGCGGCGACGCAGATCTGCTCCAGCTTGACCCAGACCGCCCAACTGCCGAGCGGGGTGAGGGTGGCCTGCCCGTCGGCGCAGGTGAGGGCGCCGACGTAGGCGAGCGCGTCGAGGGCCCAGTCGAGCAGCGGTGCGAGCTCGGTGTCGTCGGCGGGGTCGGCGGCCGGCGGCTGGACGGGCTCGGGCTGGGGCCCGTAGGGGACTTCGCAGCGCTCGGTGCGCAGTTCGGTGACCCGCTGCTGGAGCAGGTCCAGGAGCTGCTCGACGGGGACGGGCCCGGCGGAGAGCTGGAGGAAGGAGAGCACCTGCGGCATGGCCGAGACGACCTCGGCGACGGCGGCGTGCTCGCGGTCCGCGGGCTCGGGGCAGGCGAGCGACCAGGCGTCGAAGAGGGCGACCCAGCCGCGCAGCACGGCGGAGTCGTCCCGGTCCCAGGCGCGCAGGCGCCAGCCCGGGCGGGCGCTGTCGCCGTGCACTTCGACGAGGCCGGCCAGGCGCGCGGTGTCCCAGTCGGCGCGCACCTGAGCGACGGTCAGGCGCAGGTCGGCGGCGGCCCGTTCCGCGGTGGCGTCGGACAGGGTGCCCCTGCCGTCGGGGGACGCGCCCTCGCGGCCGGGTCCGAGCGCTGCGTCGGCCCAGTGCGCGACACGGGCCGCGCCGGCCAGGCGGGCGCGGGCCATTTTCGCCAGTTCCGCGGGCGGGGGCGTGCCCTCCGGCGGCCGGGGTGCGGGGCGGCGCGTGCGGCGCTGAGTCACCGCTCGGGGGGCGGCGGCCAGCGGCCGCGGTCGGACGAGTCGGAGCCTGGAGTCGCGCGGAGTACGGGACGTCACGAGTGCAGTCTTCCGGTTGACGGTCCGAAAACCCAAACGGAATGCCGCGAGGGGCGCCGACGGGAGCCGACGGGAGGTCGCCCAACGGGCCTGGAGAGGGGTGCGTCGCTGGTCGGCAGGGCTAAGCGGAAGGAGGGGGAAAGGGGTCACCGCACTTGTGTCGCCGACGCGGGCCGTCCCTCGACGCGTCCCTCGACGCCGCTACATCAGCGGCGTGAGGAAGCGCCGCATCGCCTCCTCGTAGGCCTCGGGGTCCGCGTTCCACATGGCGCCGTGCGGGGCGTTCTCCACCGTGTGCAGGCTGACCAGGTTCGCACGCCGCTCGGCGAGACGGCGTGAGAGGCCCCAGGGGGCGATCGCGTCGTCGGGACCGTGGAAGATCAGCACCGGCACCCTGAGGTGCTGGGGATCGGCCGCTTGCCGGGTGCGGTCGCCGTGCACACCGGTGCGGCCCTGCGCGGCACGGACGGCCAGCGGCAGCAGGGCGCCGGGGGTGCGGCGGGCGGCGGCCAGCGCGCGCAGCGTGGCCTCCCAGCTCAGCACGGGCGAGTCCAGGACGAGCCCGGAGATCCGCTCGCGCACCGCCGAGTGCGCCGCGGCGCGCAGTGCCATGGCGGCGCCGGTGGACCAGCCGTGCAGGACGACTCGCTCGGCCCCGGCCCGAACTGCGTAGCGGATCGCCGCGTCCACGTCGCGCCATTCGGTCTCGCCGAGGTGGTTCAGGCCGTCCGGGGAGCGGGGCGCCCCGGGGTCGCCGCGGTAGGCGACGTCGAGGACCGGGAAGTGGTGGCGCTGCAGGAACCCCATGATGTTCATGGGGTGTTCGCGGGTGGTGCCGAGCCCGTGCACGGTGATCACCCAGGTGTCCCGGGCGCCCGGCAGGAACCAGGCGGGCAGGGCCCCGAGTTCGCCGGGCACCTCGACGTCGCTGTGGTCGAGGCCCAGCGCGGTACGCGGGTCGCCGGTGTACAGGGCGGGGCTGAGCCAGACCTTGTCACCGGGCTCGAGCGTGCCGTGGGTGACGCGTTCCAGACGGCGTACCACGGTGTCGACGGTGTGCGGGGCCGAGTCCAGGACGGGGCCGACGACCGCGTGCGATCCGTCGCCGGCCAGCCCGTAGGTGCCGGGCCGCTGGGAGGCCAGATCGCGGGTGAGGGTGATCCGGCCGGCCGCCAGGGAGTGCACGGTGAGGCGGGGTTCCGTGGGCAGCGGACGGCCCGGCGGTGCCTTCAGCGCGGCGTCGCTGGCGAAGCGGCCCGCGGCGACACCTGCGGCGCCCGCGGCGATGGCTACGGTGACGGCTGCGGCCGCCGCTTTGACAGTGCGCATCCATCCAGTCTCCCGGTGGAGCCCGCCCCCGGCCAGTGGGAGAAGGGCGCGGTGTGACCCACGGGGCGCGCCCGAGGGCGGCCCCGGCCGGCCGGTCCGTCACCGCTGCCCGTACCCCCGCAACCGCTCCCCTACCTCCGCCACCTGCTCGGGGCCGAGCAGGTGCGGGGTGAGGCCCGGTACGGACGACGCGGTCAGCCACACGCGGCACATCCACTCCAGCTGGGCCGTGCGGTCGTAGGCCTGGTCCAGCGAGGACCCGTACGCGACCGTGCCGTGGTTCTGCAGCAGGCAGGCGCTGCGGCCGGCCAGGGCCCGGAGCATGTTCTCGGCCAACTCCGGGGTGCCGTAGGTGGCGTAGGGGGCGACCCGCACCGCGCCTCCCAGTGCGGCGGCCATGTAGTGGATCAGCGGCAGCTCCCGTACCAGTGCGGAGACGGCCGTGGCGTGGACGGCGTGGGTGTGCACGACGGCCCGGGCGTCCGTCGTGCGGTAGACGGCCAGGTGCATGGGCAGTTCACTGGTCGGGCGCAGCGTGCCGAGCACCTGCCGGCCGTCGAGGCCGACCCCGACCACGTCGCCCGGCGTCAGCCGTTCGTACGGCACTCCGGTGGGGGTGACCAGCACGGTGTCGCCGACGCGCAGGGAGACGTTGCCGGAGGTGCCGACGACCAGTCCGTCGGCGACGGTGCGGCGGGCGGTCGCGACGAGCTGCTCCCAGGCCCGTGCCAGGTCCGGCCCCGCTGCCGGGGTCTCCGGCCCCCGCCCGTCCGGTACGTCCTGATGTGGGTCCCCCGCGTCGGGTCGCGGTCGCTGATCGGCCATGCGGTGATCCTGCCAGGGGGTGACGGAAATCTCTCCGCCCGGCCCGGGACCGGCCGGAGCGGGGCCCCTGTGGGTACCGGCCGGGCCCTGGTGGCCGCCGCGGGCCGCAGGTGATGCCGCGGCCGGCGCCACCCGGTCACAAACGGAACGTCGGCACGCCGATTGGTACACCCTCCAGCCCGTCTCAGTTCATCTTCTGTTCACCCAGGTTGCCTACGGTCCAACAGCCACTGACCTCCCACAGAAGCCTGGGTAAATGGAACACATCACGCTCCTCCTCGGAATCGTGATCGTCACCGCTCTCGTGTTCGACTTCACGAACGGTTTCCACGACACAGCCAACGCGATGGCGACCACCATCTCGACCGGCGCCCTGAGGCCCAAGACGGCGGTGGCGATGTCCGCCGCGCTGAACCTCCTCGGCGCCTTCCTCTCCGTAGAGGTCGCCAAGACCATTTCCGGCGGCATCATCAACGAACAGGGCATACGCGTCGAAGTGATCTTCGCGGCCCTGGTGGGCGCCATCCTGTGGAACCTGCTGACCTGGCTCCTCGGTCTGCCCTCCAGCTCCTCCCACGCCCTCTTCGGCGGTCTGATCGGTGCCGCCGTCACCTCCGCGGGCTGGTCCGCGGTGAACGGCTCGACGATCGTCACCAAGGTCCTGATCCCCGCGGTCGCCGCGCCGGTCGTGGCGGGCCTCGCCTCGATGCTCGCCACCCGCCTGTCGTACGTGATCGGCAGCCGCGCCGACGACAAGGCGACCGCGAAGGGCTACCGCGCCGGGTCGATCGCCTCGGCCGGCCTGGTCTCCCTGGCCCACGGCACGAACGACGCGCAGAAGACGATGGGCATCATCACGCTGGCCCTGGTCACCGGCGGCGTCATCGCCCCCGGCTCGAACCCTCCCACCTGGGTCATCGTCTCGGCCGGCCTGGCCATCGCGCTCGGCACCTACCTGGGCGGCTGGCGCATCATCCGCACCCTCGGCAAGGGCCTGACGGACCTGGCGCCGCAGCAGGGCTTCGCCGCCCAGACCAGCGCGGCGACCGCGATCCTCGCCTCCTCGCACCTCGGCTTCTCCCTCTCCACCACCCAGGTGTGCTCCGGCGCCGTCATGGGCGCGGGCCTCGGCCGCAAGGGCGGCGTGGTCCGCTGGTCCACCGCGACCCGGATGCTCGCCGCGTGGGTTCTGACGCTCCCGGCGGCCGGCCTGGTCGGCGCGGGCGCCGAACTCCTCACCAAGCAGGGCACCTGGGGCACGGCCACCACCGGCGTACTGCTGGTCGCCGGCGCCGGCGTCATCTGGACCCTGTCCCGCCGCAAGCCGGTCACGGTCGACAACGTCAACGACGTCGAGACGGAGCCCGCGGGTGTCGTCACCGCGGCGATCGCCGCGGTCATCCCGCCCCCGGCGGGTCCGGTCACCACGGCCGACGCCCCCGAGGTCACCGTCGAGGCGCCCGGCACCGTCGTGGCGGACACGGACGCCACCACCGACCTGCAGACCACCATCCCGGCCCCGGACTCCGGCACCTCCGCCGAGCCGGCTCCCGCCGCCACGGTTTAAGGAATCACCACTCATGAAGATCGACTGGGCAGCCCTCGGCTCCGTCTTCGGCGTCAGCCTCGCGGTCACCGTGGCCCTGGTGGGCCTGTTCACCCTGGGCGTCGTCGGCCTCACCAAGAAGGACTCGGCCCGGGGCGGCACGGCCGCCCTGGCGGCCACCGGCGCCTACGCCTGCTTCGCGGCGTGCGCGGCGGCGGTCGCGTACGGGATCCACCTGATCGTCGCCTGACGGCGGGAGCAGTCCGCAGTCGCCCCCGCAGCGGTGTGCTGCGGGGGCTTCTCACGTCCCCGGGCTCAAAGGGCCGCCCCCGCGGTCAAGGGGTCCGCGAGTCCCGTTGCCGGACGGCCGCCCTCGCCCGGCCCAGTACGCGCAGGCGCTCCGTGACCGGGGTGAGGCCCCACCACAGCCCCGCGCAGGTGGCGGCCGCGATGGTGACCACCAGCCAGACCAGGGCCCGCGCCGGGGTTCCGGGCACCAGCAGTGCCGCCAGCGCACCGATTCCGACCGCGAACATCCCCGTCGTCAGCGAGAAGAGCGCCAGCGGAGCCGCTGCCGCCAGCGAAGGGTGCGGCGCGTGGGGACCTCCCGCGCCGGACGAGAATTCCTTGGCCCTGTCCCCCATGCGGGTCCCTCCCGTCCTCCGGACGGTTCGCTCGGACGCCGTCCACTGCCGGGTTTCTCGAGTCCCGCCAGCAAAGCACACCCCGCCGGGCGGCGAAAGACGAGCACCGGGCCGGTGCGCCGTTTCGCGTCATGCGCCGGAACGCGCCCCCTGCGACCGCCACTTCGCCACGAAAGCACCGATTCGGGTGACTGACGTGATTTCAGCGGTGTGGAACTCAGCACACCGCAGCACCGCAGGTCAAGAGCAAGTTGACGGCTGTTCTGGGCGCGTGGTGGACTGCCGGAGCCAGTACGGCGGCAGGAGAGGAAGCCGGTGCGAGTCCGGCGCGGTCCCGCCACTGTCACCGGGGAAGAGGTCCCCGGGAGCCAGGAACTCTCGCCGCCGGTCTCGTCGAACCAGGGCGTGGACACCCTGAGTGAGGACATATCGCCATGCGCGGCTGCCGATTGAGGTTCTGTCACCGGGCCCTGACCGACCCCACGGTCGGCTGAGCCGATGGGTGCCGATCGCGTCTTCGCGTACGGCGCCGCCGCCGGACTCCTCGGTGACCTCCTGCTGGGCGATCCTCGCCGCGGGCATCCGGTCGCCGCGTTCGGGCGGGCGGCGGCGGCCGTGGAGCGGGTGCTGTGGCGGGACCACCGCGGCTGGGGCGCGCTGCACACCGCCGTGTGCGCCGGGGGCGCCGTGACGCTGGCGGCGCTCGCCTCGTCCGCCGTACGCCCCTCCCGTACCGCCGCCACGGCCCTGACCGCCGCCGCCACCTGGGCCGTGGTCGGAGGCACGTCGCTCGCCCGGGAGGCCCGGGCCATCGGGCGCGCCCTCGAAGCGGGGGACGTCGAGGCCGCGCGCGCCCGGCTGCCGCATCTGTGCGGGCGGGATCCGCAAGCGCTGGACGCGGACGGGATCGCCCGGGCGGTCGTCGAGTCCGTCGCCGAGAACACCTCCGACGCCGTCGTGGGCGCGCTCACCTGGGGAGCCGTCGCCGGGGTGCCCGGCCTCGCGGGTTTCCGCGCCGTCAACACGCTCGACGCCATGGTCGGCCACAAGTCGCCCCGCTACCGGCGCTACGGATGGGCCTCGGCCCGCCTCGACGACGTCGCGGGCTGGCCGGGGGCACGGCTCACCGCCATTCTCGCGGCACTGGCGGGCCCCGACCCGCGGGGCGCGGTGCGGGCCTGGCGTTCCGACGCCGCGAAGCACCCGAGCCCCAACGCAGGCCCCGTGGAGGCGTCGTTCGCGGGCGCCCTCGGCGTGCGGCTGGGCGGGACGCTCTCGTACGGGGGGCGCGTGGAGCACCGGCCCGTGCTCAACGCGGCGGGGCGCGCCGTCCGTACGGACGACATCGAGCGGGCCGTACGGCTCTCCCGGCGCGTGAGCGGGCTGGCGCTCGGCATCACGGTCGCCGGGCGCCTGGCGGCCCGAAGGCTTCTCGCGAAGGGACGGACGTCATGAGCGGCGGACTCCTCGTCGCCGGTACCACCTCCGACGCCGGCAAGTCCGTCGTCACCGCCGGGATCTGCCGCTGGCTCGTACGGCAGGGGGTCGAGGTCGCGCCGTTCAAGGCGCAGAACATGTCCCTCAACTCCTTCGTCACGCGCGAGGGCGCCGAGATCGGGCGGGCGCAGGCCATGCAGGCCCAGGCGTGCCGCATCGAGCCGACCGCGCTGATGAACCCCGTGCTGCTCAAGCCGGGCGGCGAGCAGAGCAGCCAGGTCGTGCTGCTGGGCAAACCGGTCGGCGAGCTGAGCGCGCGCGGGTACCACGGAGGGCGGCAGCAGCAGCTCCTCGGCACCGTGCTGGACTGCCTGGCCGAGCTGCGGGGCACGTATGACGCGGTGATCTGTGAGGGGGCCGGCAGTCCGGCGGAGATCAACCTGCGGCGTACCGACATCGTGAACATGGGGATCGCCCGCAACGCCAAGCTGCCCGTCCTCGTCGTCGGCGACATCGACCGCGGGGGTGTCTTCGCCTCCTTCTTCGGGACCGTCGCGCTGCTGTCGCCCGAGGACCAGGAACTCGTCGCCGGGTTCCTGGTGAACAAGTTCCGCGGGGACGTCAGCCTGCTGGAACCGGGCCTCGACATGCTGCGGGACCTCACCGGGCGGCGCACCTACGGCGTCCTGCCCTTCCGGCACGGGCTCGGGATCGACGAGGAGGACGGACTCAGGGTGTCCCTGCGGGGGGCGGTCCGCGAGTCCGAGGTGACCGCGCCCGTCGGCGAGGACGTGCTGCGCGTCGCCGTCTGCGCGATTCCCCTCATGTCGAACTTCACGGACGTGGACGCGCTGGCCGCCGAGCCGGGTGTGGTGGTCCGGTTCGTGGACCGGCCGGAGGAACTGGCGGACGCCGACCTCGTGGTGATCCCGGGGACCCGGGGCACCGTTCGCGCCCTGGAGTGGCTGCGCGAGCGCGGTCTCGCGGACGCCCTCGTCCGAAGGGCCGCGGAAGGGCGGCCGATCCTCGGCGTCTGCGGCGGCTTCCAGATCCTCGGCGAGCACATCGAGGACGAGGTGGAGAGCCGCAGGGGGCATGTGGACGGGCTCGGGGTGCTGCCCGTGCGGGTGCGGTTCGCGCGGGAGAAGACGCTGACCCGGCCGGCGGGGGAAGCCCTCGGCGAGCCCGTCGAGGGGTACGAGATCCATCACGGGGTCGCCGACATCACCGGCGGCACCCCCTTCCTGGACGGCTGCCGGGTCGGGCAGACCTGGGGCACCCACTGGCACGGCTCCCTGGAGTCGGACGGCTTCCGGCGGGCCTTCCTGCGCGAGGTGGCGGCCGCCGCGGGCCGCCGCTTCGTGCCGGCCGCCGACACCTCGTTCGCCGCGCTGCGCGAGGAGCAGCTCGACCGGCTCGGCGACCTGATCGAACAGCACGCGGACACGGACGCGCTGTGGCGGCTCATCGAGTCGGGCGCGCCGCAAGGACTGCCTTTCATCCCCCCGGGAGCGCCCGCATGAGCACAGTGTTGTTGTTGTCGACCGCCGACACCGATCTGCTGGCGGCCCGTGCCTCCGGCGCGCCCTACCGGATCGGCAACCCGACCCGGGTGGACGTCGCCGAGGAGCTTCCCGGGCTGATCGAGGGCGCGGACATCGCCGTCGTCCGTCTGCTGGGCGGCAAGCGCGCCTGGGAGGACGGGCTGGCCCGGCTGAAGGCGTCCGGCATCCCGACCGTGCTGCTCGGCGGGGAGGCCGTGCCCGACGCCGAGTTGATGGCGGAGTCGTCCGTACCGGCCGGGGTGGTGGCGGAGGCGCTGAAGTACCTCGTCGAGGGCGGCCCGGCCAACCTCACCGAACTCGCCCGGTTCCTGTCCGACACGGTGCTGCTGACCGGCGAGGGGTTCGACGGGCCGAGCAAGATGCCGGAGTACGGCCTCCACGGCGACCGCCCGTTCGCCGAGGGGCGCCCGACCGTCGGTGTGCTCTTCTACCGGGCCCACGAACTCAGCGGCAACACCGCCTTCGTGGACACCCTGTGCGAGGCGATCGAGGCGCAGGGCGCCAACGCCCTCCCGGTGTACTGCGGTTCGCTGCGCGGCGCCGACGACGGGCTGTACGAGATCCTGGGCCGGGCGGACGCCCTGGTGGCCACGGTCCTCGCGGCCGGCGGCACGCACGCCTCGCAGGCCTCGGCCGGCGGTGACGAGGAATCCTGGGACATCGGCGCGCTCGCCGAGATGGACATCCCCGTCCTGCAAGGGCTGTGCCTGACCTCCTCACGGGCCGCGTGGGAGGAGTCCGACGCCGCCCTGTCCCCCATGGACGCGGCGATGCAGGTCGCCATCCCGGAGTTCGACGGCCGTCTGATCACCGTGCCGTTCTCCTTCAAGGAGCAGGGCCCGGACGACGTCCCGGTGTACGTCGCCGACCCGGAGCGGGCCGCCCGGGTCGCCGGGATCGCCGTACGACACGCGCGGCTGAAGCACAAGCCGAACGCGGAGAAGAGGATCGCGCTCGTCTTCACCGCCTACCCGACCAAGCACTCGCGTGTCGGCAACGCCGTCGGCCTGGACACGCCCGCGTCGGCGGTACGCGTGCTGGACGCGCTGCGGGACGCGGGGTACGGCCTGACCGAGTACCCGGCGGGCGGTGACGAGCTGATCCACCGGCTCATCGAGGCGGGCGGTCACGACGTGGAGTGGCTGACCGAGGAGCAGTTGGCCGCCGCCCCCGCGCGGGTGCCGCTCGCCGACTACCGGGCGTGGTTCGACAAGCTCGACCCGGAGCTGAGGGACGCGATGACCGAGGCGTGGGGCGAGCCGCCGGGCTCGCTGTACGTCGACGGGGACGACATCGTGCTGGCGTCCCTGCAGTTCGGGAACGTCGTGGTCATGATCCAGCCGCCGCGCGGCTTCGGCGAGAACCCGATCGCCATCTACCACGACCCCGACATGCCGCCGTCGCACCACTACATGGCGGCCTACCGCTGGCTGGAGAACAGTTTCGGCGCCGACGCGATCGTCCACATGGGCAAGCACGGCACGATGGAATGGCTGCCCGGCAAGGGCCTGGGGCTCGGCAAGGGGTGCGCGCCGGACGCCGTCCTCGGCGACCTCCCCCTGGTCTACCCGTTCATCGTGAACGACCCAGGAGAGGGCACCCAGGCCAAGCGGCGCGGTCACGCGACCGTGGTCGACCACCTCGTACCGCCGATGGCACGCGCCGACACGTACGGCGATCTGGCGAAGCTGGAGCAGCTCCTCGACGAGTACGCGCTCGTCTCCGACCTGGACCCGACCAAGGCGCCGGCCGTGCGCGCCCAGATCTGGACGCTCGTCAAGGCGGCCGAGCTGCACCACGACCTGCATGTGGACGAGCAGCCGGACGACGACGAGTTCGACGAGTTCGTCATGCACATCGACGGCTATCTGTGCGAGATCAAGGACGTGCAGATCCGCGACGGCCTGCACATCCTGGGCGGCGGCCCGGTCGGCGAGCCGCGTGTGAACCTCGTACTGGCCGTGCTGCGCGCCTCCCAGGTGTGGGGCGGGCAGGCGAACGCGCTGCCGGGTCTGCGGGCCTCGCTGGCCGGGCACTTCGGCCTGGTGGAGAAGGACCTGCTGGCGGAGCCGGGGGCACCGGTGAAGGTGCCGGTGGAGCTGACCGACCTGGTGGACGGGCCGTCCCGTACGGCGGCGGACGCCATCGACCTGCTGGAGCAGCTCTGCCGGCGGATCGCGGAGGGCATGGAGACGCGCGGCTGGGCGGCCTCCGAGGCCGGCGCTCTCGTACGGGAGGTGCTGGGCACCGAACTCCCGGACGCGATCGCCGTGCTGGAGTTCGCGTGCACCGAGGTCGTGCCCCGTCTCGCCCGCACCACCGACGAGATCGGCCACATCCTCAGGGCGCTGGACGGCGGCTACGTCCCGGCGGGCCCGTCCGGCTCCCCCACCCGCGGCCTGGTCAACGTCCTGCCGACCGGCCGCAACTTCTACTCGGTCGACCCCAAGGCGATCCCGTCCCGGCTGAGCTGGGAGGTCGGCCAGTCCCTCGCCGACTCCCTGGTCGCCCGCTACCTCCAGGACACCGGCGAGTACCCGAAGTCCGTGGGCCTGACGGTGTGGGGCACGTCCGCGATGCGCACCCAGGGCGACGACATCGCCGAGATCCTCGCGCTGCTGGGCTGCCGCCCCGTCTGGGACGACGCCTCGCGCCGCGTGACCGGGTTCGAGGTGATCCCGCTGGAGGAACTGGGCCGCCCCCGCATCGACGTCACGGTCCGCATCTCCGGGTTCTTCCGGGACGCTTTCCCGCACGTCGTGGCGCTGATCGACGACGCGGTGCGCGCGGTGGCCGAGCTGGACGAGCCCGCCGACCGCAACTTCGTGAAGGCGCACGCGGACGAGGACACCGCCGAGCACGGCGACCGGCGCCGCGCCACGGCCCGTGTCTTCGGCTCCAAGCCGGGCGCGTACGGCGCCGGTCTGCTGCCGCTGATCGACGCCCGCAACTGGCGCTCGGACGCCGACCTCGCCGAGGTGTACGCGGTGTGGGGCGGCTACGCGTACGGGCGCGGGCTCGACGGGCGGGCGGCGCGCGGGGACATGGAGACGGCGTTCAAGCGGATCGCCGTCGCCGCGAAGAACGTGGACACCCGCGAACACGACCTCGTCGACGCCGACGACTACTTCCAGTACCACGGCGGCATGGTCGCCATGGTGCGCCACCTGACGGGGGCCAGCCCCGAGGCGTACGTCGGCGACTCGGCCGTGCCCGACCAGGTGAAGACCCGCACACTCGGCGAGGAGACCCACCGGGTCTTCCGCGCCCGCGTGGTCAACCCGCGCTGGATGGCGGCCATGCGGCGCCACGGCTACAAGGGCGCCTTCGAGATGGCGGCGACCGTGGACTACCTGTTCGGCTACGACGCCACGGCCGGGGTCGTCGACGACTGGATGTACGAGAAGCTCAGCGCGGAGTACGTCTTCGACGCCGAGAACCGGGACTTCATGAAGAAGTCCAACCCGTGGGCGCTGCGCGGGATCACGGAACGGCTCCTGGAGGCCGCCGACCGCGGCCTGTGGGCGGAGCCGGACGCGGACACCCTGGAGCGGCTGCGAGCCACCTACCTCGAGCTGGAGGGCGACTTGGAGGGCGACGAGAAGTGAGTACCCCGTTCCCGTTCACGGCCGTCGTCGGCCAGGACGACCTGCGGCTCGCGCTGCTGCTGAACGCCGTGTCGCCGGCGGTCGGCGGTGTGCTCGTGCGCGGCGAGAAGGGCACCGCCAAGTCGACGGCCGTGCGCGCCCTGTCCGCGCTGCTGCCCGAGGTGGCGGTCGTCCCCGGGTGCCGTTTCTCGTGCGACCCGGCGGCACCGGACCCGTCGTGCCCGGACGGGCCGCACGAGCCCGGTGCGGGGGCCTCGCGTCCGGCCCGCATGGTCGAGCTGCCCGTCGGCGCCTCCGAGGACCGGCTGGTGGGTGCCCTCGACATCGAGCGGGCGCTGGCCGAGGGCGTGAAGGCGTTCGAGCCGGGCCTGCTCGCGGACGCGCACCGCGGCATCCTCTACGTCGACGAGGTCAACCTCCTCCACGACCACCTGGTCGACCTGCTCCTGGACGCCGCCGCGATGGGCGCCTCGTACGTCGAGCGCGAGGGCGTGTCCGTCCGGCACGCCGCCCGGTTCCTGCTCGTCGGCACCATGAACCCCGAAGAGGGCGAGCTGCGACCGCAGTTGCTCGACCGGTTCGGCCTGACCGTCGAGGTGTCCGCCTCCCGGGAGCCCGACCAGCGCGTGGAGGTCGTCCGGCGGCGGCTGGCCTACGACGACGACCCCGCCGGTTTCGCGGCGCGCTGGGCCGAGGAGGAGTCGGCCGTACGGGCACGGATCGTGGCCGCGCGCGAGTTGCTGCCGTCGGTGCGGCTCGGGGACGGGGCACTGCGGCAGATCGCGGCGACCTGTGCCGCGTTCGAGGTGGACGGCATGCGCGCCGACATCGTGATGGCCCGGACGGCGACGGCGCTGGCCGCCTGGGCCGGGCGCACCGACGTGCTCGCCGAGGACGTGCGGCAGGCCGCGCTGCTCGCGCTGCCGCACCGCAGGCGGCGCAACCCCTTCGACGCGCCGGGGCTCGACGAGGACAAGCTGGACGAGACACTGGAGCAGTTCGGGGATTCCGGGGATTCCGGGGATTCCGGGGATTCCGGGGAGGAGGACGACCCTGATCCCGACGGTCCCGGCGGGGGCGGTGGCCGTCCGCCGCAGGACGGTCCGGCGGGCGACGGCGACACACCGGCGCAGGCGGAGCCCGGCGAGGGCGGGCCGTCCCAGGCCCCAGGAGCCGGCGAGCAGGCTCCCGCACGCTCTTCCGAGCCGTTCCGGGCCAAGGTGCTGACCGTGCCGGGGCTCGGCGAGGGCGCCGCCGGACGGCGGTCGCGGGCGCGGACCGAGCACGGGCGGACCACCGGGGCGCGCCGGCCCCAGGGGGCGCTCACCAAGCTGCACCTGGCGGCGACCGTGCAGGCGGCGGCGCCCCATCAGCGGGCGCGCGGGCGGTCGGGGCGCGGGCTCGTGGTGCGCCGGGACGATCTGCGGCAGGCGACCCGGGAGGGGCGCGAGGGCAACCTCGTGCTGTTCGTGGTGGACGCCTCCGGGTCGATGGCGGCCCGGCAGCGGATGAGTGCGGTGAAGGGCGCCGTGCTGTCGCTGCTGCTGGACGCCTACCAGCGGCGGGACAAGGTGGGGCTGGTGACCTTCCGGGGAGCGACGGCCGAGGTCGCACTGCCGCCGACCTCGTCGGTGGACGCGGCGGCGGCCCGGCTGGAGTCGCTGCCCACCGGGGGCCGTACGCCGCTGGCCGCCGGGCTGCTCAGGGCGCACGACGTGCTGCGGGTGGAGCGGCTGCGGGATCCGGCGCGGCGGGCGCTGGTGGTCGTGGTGACGGACGGGCGGGCCACGGACAAAGGAGCGGCGCGAAGCGCCTCCGGCTGGGGTGGTGGTCGGGCGACGGGTGGGACGGAGCCGGTCGCGCTGGCGGGGCGTGCGGCCCGGCTGTTCGCGGCCGAGCAGGTCGCGTCCGTGGTCGTGGACTGCGAGTCGGGGCCGGTGCGGCTGGGGCTGGCGGGGCGGCTCGCGGATGAGCTGGGCGGTACGGCCGTCACGCTGGACGAGTTGCGGGCCGACTCGATCGCGGGGCTGGTCAGGGATGTGCAGGGGACTTCGAGGAGGGCCGCGTAATGCCGCAGGGACAGCCGAGTGTCGTACCGGACGACGGACTGACGACCCGTCAGCGCCGTAACCGTCCGCTCGTGGTCGTGCACACGGGCGTCGGCAAGGGCAAGTCGACCGCGGCCTTCGGGCTGGCGCTGCGCGCCTGGAACCAGGGGTGGCCGATCGGGGTGTTCCAGTTCGTCAAGTCGGCGAAGTGGAAGGTCGGCGAGGAGAACGCGCTCAAGGTGCTGGGGGCCTCCGGGCAGGGCGGGACCGTCGCCTGGCACAAGATGGGCGAGGGCTGGTCCTGGGTCCAGCGGGACATCCAGGGTGACAACTCGACCAACGAGGAGAAGGCCCGGGAGGGCTGGGCGCAGGTCAAGCGGGACCTGGCCGCCGAGACGTACAAGCTGTACGTGCTCGACGAGTTCGCGTACCCGATGCACTGGGGCTGGATCGACACCGACGAGGTCGTCGACGTGCTCCGCAACCGGCCCGGCACCCAGCATGTCGTGATCACCGGGCGGAACGCTCCGGAGAAGCTCGTCGACTTCGCCGACCTGGTCACCGACATGTCCAAGGTCAAGCACCCGATGGACGTGGGGCAGAAGGGCCAGAGGGGCATCGAGTGGTGACACGTTCCGTCCCACGGTTGGTCATCGCCGCGCCGTCGTCCGGCAGTGGCAAGACCACCGTCGCCACGGGGCTGATGGCCGCGTTCGCCGCGCGGGGGCTCGCCGTGTCTGCGCACAAGGTCGGGCCGGACTACATCGACCCGGGCTATCACTCGCTCGCCACCGGGCGGGTGGGACGGAACCTCGACGCGTACCTGTGCGGACCCGAGTTGATCGGTCCGCTGTTCGCGCACGGTGCGCGCGGGTGCGACATCGCTGTCGTCGAGGGCGTGATGGGGATGTACGACGGGGCCGCGGGGGAAGGTGAGCTGGCCTCCACGGCCCATGTCGCCAAGCTGCTGCGGACGCCGGTCGTGCTGGTCGTGGACGCGTCCTCGCAGTCCCGGTCGGTGGCGGCTCTGGTGCACGGGTTCGCCTCGTGGGATCCGGAGGTGCGGGTCGGGGGCGTGATCCTGAACAAGGTGGCGTCCGACCGGCACGAGGCGTTGCTGCGGGAGGCGTTGGAGTCGGCCGGGGTGCCGGTGCTCGGCGTCTTGCGGCGAGTTCCGCAGGTCGACACGCCGTCGAGGCACCTTGGGCTGGTACCGGTTGCCGAGCGGCGGGCAGAGGCCGTGGCGGCGGTGGCCGCGATGGCCGCGCAGGTGCGCGAAGGGTGCGACCTGGAGGCTTTGCTGGGGCTGGCGCGGAGTGCGGGCGCGTTGCCGGGTGCGGCTTGGGATGCGGCTCGGGCCCTTGGTGTTGCGCCCCCGCCGCACCTGCCCTCCCCCGAGCTCTCGGCTTCGCTCGAGCAGGGGGGACCCCCATCGTCCCCGGGGGCCGCGCTCCCGGACCCCCTCGATCGGCCTGAACGGCCTCGTCCTCAATCTCCCCCAAGCTCTTCGGGCAGGGGGTGCCCCCAGGACGGGCCGGGTGGTGCCGGAGTGGGCCTGAAGGCCCCGGCCCCGGTGGTCGCCGTCGCCGGAGGCGCGGCCTTCACCTTCTCCTACGCCGAGAACACCGAACTCCTCGCCGCCGCCGGCGCCGAGGTGATCCCCTTCGACCCCCTTCGCGACGAGCAACTGCCCGAAGGGACCCGTGGGCTGGTCATCGGGGGCGGCTTCCCGGAGGTGTACGCCTCCGAGCTGTCCGCCAACGAGCCGTTGCGCAAGGCCGTCGCCGACCTCGCCCTCAGCGGTGCGCCCGTCGCCGCCGAGTGCGCCGGGCTGCTGTACCTGTGCCGGGAGCTGGACGGGCAGCCCATGTGCGGGGTGCTCGACGCCACCGCGCGCATGACCGAGCGGCTGACCCTCGGCTACCGCGACGCCGTGGCCGTCGGCGACAGCGTGCTCGCCGCCGCCGGGAGCCGGATGCGGGGGCACGAGTTCCACCGGACCGTCGTCGAGCCCGGTGCGGGGGCGGCCCCCGCCTGGGGGGTGCGCGCTCCTCGGCCGCGCGTGGAAGGTTTCGTGCAGCAAGGGGTGCACGCGAGTTATCTGCACACGCACTGGGCCGCCGCGCCCGGTGTGGCCCGTCGGTTCGTGGAGAGGTGCCGGACGTCATGAGCAACAGGCTGATCGGAGTCGGGGTGGGCCCCGGCGACCCCGAGCTGGTGACCGTCAAGGGCGTCAACGCTCTGCGGGCCGCCGACGTCGTGGTCGTCCCGGTGATGGACACCGGGGAACGGGGGCGTGCGGAGGCGACCGTGCTGCACTACGTGCCCGAGGAGAAGGTCGTCCGCGTCGTCTTCGCGCTCAACGAGCGGACCGACCGGGCGCGGCGCGAGGCCGCCTGGGACGCCGCCGGTGAGCGTGTCGCCCGGCTGCTTCGGCGGCACACGGCCGTCGCGTTCGCCACCATCGGCGACCCCAACGTGTACTCGACGTTCACGTACCTCGCGCAGACCGTCCAGGAGCTGGTGCCCGGGACCGTCGTCGAGACCGTGCCCGGTATCACCGCCATGCAGGACCTCGCCGCACGCTCGGGTGCCGTGCTGACCGAGGGCACCGAGCCGCTCACGCTGGTGCCCGTCACCGCCGGGTCGGCCGTGCTCAAGGATGCGCTCGCCGGTCCCGGGACGGTCGTCGCGTACAAGTTCGGGCGGCAGGCGCGGGAGGTCGCCGAGGCGCTGCGGGAGACCGGGCGGATCGAGGACGCGGTGTGGGGATCCGCGCTCGGGCTGCCGGAGGAGTCCATCCGCCCGGCCGCCGACCTCGACGGCGGTTCGCTGCCCTATCTGTCCACCCTGATCGCGCCCGCCCGGCGCGACGGCACCCGCGGCGGCAAGCTGTGACCGGCGGCAGATCAGCCGGCGAGGCCCACCACCAGCCAGATGAACGCCGTGCCCGCGAGCGTGCACAGCAGGGTCGAGTGGGCGGGGTGCTCGTGGTGGGCCTCCGGCAGGATCTCGGCCGCCGCGAGGTAGAGCAGCACACCGCCGAAGAGGCCGAGGTAGCCGCCGAGGAACCACTCCGGGATGGCGAGGAACGCGGTCGAGGCCGCGCCCAGCACGGGCGCCAGCGCGTCCGCGAACAGCATCGCGACCGCCTTGCGGCGGGCGTTGCCGTACAGGCTGGTGAGCGTGAACGTGTTGAAGCCGTCCGCGAAGTCGTGGGCGATGACGGCCAGCGCCACCGCGAGACCCATGCCGCCGCCGACCTGGAACGCCGCACCGATCGCCACGCCGTCCATGGCGCTGTGGCCCACCATGGCGGCCGCCGCCGTGAGGCCCACCTCGGGCGCGCGATGGTGATCGTGCTCCGCTGCGCCGTGCGCCGCCCGGCGGGCGGCGAGCAGCCGCTCCACCAGGTGGGCCAGCAGGAAGCCGCCCACGAACAGCAGCAGGGCCGCCGGCACGCCGAACACCTCGGTGCCCGCGGCACGCAGCGCCTCCGGCAGCAGGTCGAGGCCGACCACACCGAGCATCAGTCCGCCGGCCAGGCCCAGGACCAGATGGCGACGGTCGGTCACGCGCTGTGCCGTCCAGCCGCCGGCCAGCGTCATCAGGAACGCGCCGAGCGCGACGAAGACCGCCATGTGCCCTTGCTATCCGATAAGGCCCCCGTCGCGCACATCCGGCCCCGATTCCACCCGCACACATCGTGACATTCCGTACGAGAGGATCCGATCCCATGGCCGATGCCCCCACCGGCAAGGTGACCTTCGTCGGTGCCGGCCCCGGCGCCGCCGACCTGCTGACGTTCCGTGCCGCGCGCGCCATCGCCGAGGCCGACGTCGTGATCTGGGCGGCCAGCCTGGTCCAGGCGGAGGTCCTGGAGCACGCGCGTGCGGACGCGGAGGTGCTGGACTCGGCGGCCATGTCGCTGGAGGACGTCGTCGCCGTCTACGAGCGGGCCCGCACCGAGGGGCTGAAGGTGGCCCGTATCCACTCCGGCGACCCGGCCCTGTGGGGCGGCACGCAGGAGCAGCTCGACCGGTGTGCGGAGATCGGCATCGCGACCGAGGTCGTCCCCGGGGTCTCCGCGTTCTCCGCCGTCGCCGCGCTCGCCCAGCGGGAGCTGACCATCCCGGAGGTCGCGCAGTCCGTGGTCCTCACCCGGCTCGGCGGCGGCAAGACGCCGATGCCGCCCGGTGAGGAGGTGCGCGAGTTCGCCCGCCACGGCACCACCATGGCGATCTTCCTGTCGGCGGCCCGCAGCGGGCAGCTGGTGCGGGAGCTGCTGGAGGGCGGCTACCCGACGAGCACGCCGGTCGTCGTCGCCTACCAGGCGACCTGGCCGGAGGAGCTGGTCGTCAGGTGCACGATCGGCACGCTGGAGGAGACCGTCAAGGAGCACAAGCTCTGGAAGCACACCCTCTTCCTGGTCGGCCCGGCGCTCGACGCGCACGGCACCCGCTCGCACCTCTACCACCCCGGTCACTTCCACGGCTACCGCAAGGCGGACCCCGAGGCCCGCAAGGCCCTGCGCGCACGGGGTGCGAGCACGTGATCACGGTCGTCGGTACGGGCACGGGGGCGCCGCTTTCCGAGGAGGTCCTCGCGGGGGCGGACCTCGTGGTGGGCGGGCGGCGGCACCTGGACGCCGCCCGGCTGCCCGAGGGCGCCGAGCGGATCGTGCTGGGGCCGCTCGCACCCGCGCTGGACGTCATCGAACGCCACCTGGACAAGGAGCGGCGGGTCGTCGTGCTCGCCTCCGGCGATCCCGGGTTCTTCGGGATCGTCCGGGCGCTGGCCGAGCGGTTCGGGCCGGACCGGCTTCAGGTGCGGCCCGGTGTGTCGTCGGTGGCCGCCGCCTTCGCGCGGCTCGGGCTGACCTGGGACGACGCGGTGGTGGTGAGCGCGCACGGACGCGAGATGCGCACCGCGGTGAACGTGTGCCGGGCGCATCCGAAGGTCGCCGTACTGACCGGGCCCGGGGCCGGTCCCGCCGAGCTGGGGGCGGCGCTCGCCGACGGCCCGGCCGACCGGGTCCTCGTCGTGGCGAGCGCGCTCGGCGACCCGGAGCGCGAGCGCGTGGCGCGGGTGACGCCCGCCGAGGCGGCGGAACGCGACTGGGGGCCGGCGGTGAGCGTGGTGCTGTGCCTGGACCCGGCGCGGGCGCCGGGGCCCGGGCCCGCGCGCACGGTCGCGGGCGCGCCGCCGGGTCCCTCCGGATGGGCCCTGGACGAGAGCGCCTTCGCCCACCGGGACTCGATGATCACCAAGTTCGAGGTGCGCGCCCTGGCCCTGGCCCGGCTCGGCCCACGGCTCGGCGACCTGGTCTGGGACGTGGGCGCGGGCTCCGGCTCGGTCGCCGTGGAGTGCGCACGGCTGGGTGCCGCCGTCACCGCCGTCGAGAAGACGGCCGACGGGGTGGAGCGGATCCGCGCGAACGCCTCCGCGCACGGCGTGGACGTGCGGGTCGTGCACGGGGCCGCACCGGACGCGCTGGACGGGCTCGACGACCCCGACGCCGTGTTCGTCGGCGGCGGCGGGCGGGAACTGCCCGCCATCGTCACCGCGTGCGCGCAGCGCGCCCGGCGTGCGGTGGTGATCGCCATGGCGGCACTGGACCGCGTACCGGCGGCGCGCGAGGCGCTCGTCGCGGCCGGGTTCTCCTGCGACGGCGTTCTGCTGCAGTCGTCGCGCCTCGCGCCGCTGCCGGGCGATGTGACCCGGCTCGCGGCGACCAACCCTGTTTTCCTGCTGTGGGGCACGCGGGCCCCGGCACTGCACGAAGGAGTAGCTCAGTGATCGGCCTCATTTCCGCCACCGCGGCGGGGGCGGCTGCGCGGGACCGGCTGGCCGCGGCGTGGCCGGACCGTACGCGGGTGTACGACGGGCCCGTGGGGGACGCCGTACGGGCCGCCTTCGCGGAGTGCGGGCAGCTCGTGTGCTTCCTGGCGACCGGTGCGGTCGTACGGCTGATCGCGCCGCTGCTGGGCGAGAAGGCCACCGACCCGGGTGTGGTGTGCGTCGACGAGGGCGGGCGGTTCGCGGTGTCCCTGGTGGGCGGGCACGCGGGCGGCGCCAACGAACTGGCCCGCGCGGTGGGCGAGGTGCTGGGCGCGGAACCGGTCGTGACGACCGCCACGGACGCGGTGGGGCTGCCCGGGCTCGACACGCTCGGGTTCCCGGTGGAGGGCGATGTCGCCGCGGTCTCCCGGGCGTTGCTCGACGGGGAGCCGGTGGCGCTGGAGGCGGAGGTGAGCTGGCCGCTGCCGCCGCTGCGGGTCGCCGCCGAGGGCGCGTACACGATCCGGGTCACCGACCGGGCCGTCGAACCCGCCGAACGGGAGGTCGTGCTGCGGCCGCCCACCCTCGTGGTGGGCGTCGGCGCGTCCAAGGGGGCCCCGGTCGAGGAGGTGCTGGAACTCGTCGAGGGCGCGCTGCGGGACGCCGGTCTCTGCGGGGCGTCGCTCGCCGAGCTCGCCACCGTCGACGCCAAGGCCGGGGAGCCCGGCATCGTGGAGGCGGCCCGGCGGCTCGGGGTGCCCCTGGTGACGTACGCCGCCGAGGAGTTGGCGCAGGTCGACGTGCCCAACCCGTCGGAGGCGCCGCTCGCCGCCGTCGGCACGCCGTCCGTCGCGGAGGCCGCCGCGCTGGTGCGCGGGGGCGAACTTCTCGTGCCCAAGCGGAAGTCGGCCATGGCGACGTGTGCCGTCGTACGCCGGCCGGGGCGGGGGCGGCTCGCGGTCGTCGGGCTCGGGCCGGGCGCCCGGGACCTGCTGACGCCGCGCGCCAAGGCCGAGTTGCGGCGCGCGTCCGTGCTCGTCGGGCTCGACCAGTACGTCGACCAGGTCCGGGACCTGCTGCGGCCCGGCACCCGGATCCTGGAGTCGGGGCTCGGCGCCGAGGAGGAGCGGGCGCGCACCGCGGTCGCCGAGGCGCGTCGCGGCCACGCGGTCGCGCTGATCGGCAGCGGGGACGCCGGGGTGTACGCGATGGCCTCGCCCGCGCTCGCCGAGGCGTCCGACGACATCGACGTGGTCGGCGTGCCCGGCGTCACGGCGGCGCTCGCGGCCGGGGCGATCCTGGGCGCACCGCTCGGCCACGACCATGTGTCGATCAGCCTCTCCGACCTGCACACGCCCTGGGAGGTCATCGAGCGGCGAGTACGGGCCGCGGCCGAGGCGGACCTCGTCGTCACCTTCTACAACCCCCGCTCCCGGGGCCGCGACTGGCAGCTGCCGAAGGCCCTCGCGATCCTCGCCGGGCACCGGGAGCCGACGACACCGGTCGGTGTCGTACGCAACGCGTCACGGCCGGACGAGTCCAGTCGCCTCACGACCCTGGCCGAACTGGACCCGGCGACGGTCGACATGATGACGGTGGTGACCGTGGGCAACACGGCGACCCGGCAGATCGCGGGCCGCATGGTCACGCCGCGCGGATACCGCTGGCAGGACAACCGGCAGGAGGAGGCGAAGTGAACCGTGTGGTGCACCCGATCGAGCAGGAGTCCTTCCGGCGGCTGCGGGCCCGCCTCGACACCTCGCACTTCCCGCCGCTGACCCGGGCGGTGGTGGAGCGGGTCATCCACTCCGCCGCCGACCTCGACTACGCCGACGACCTCGTGATGGACGAGAGCGAGTTGGACAAGGCGCACACGGCGCTGCACGCCGGGGCGCCGGTGGTGGTGGACGTGGAGATGGTGGCGGCCGGGATCACGCGCCGCGAGACGGTCTGCCGCCTCAAGGACGCCAGGTCCGGCCCCGGCATGACGCGGTCGGCACATGCGATCCGGCTGGCGTACGAGGACGTCGGCCCGGGCGCGCTGTGGGTGATCGGCTGTGCGCCGACCGCCCTGGAGGAGCTGTTGAAGCTGGACGCCTCCCCCGCGCTCGTCATCGGTCTGCCCGTCGGATTCGTCGGCGCGGCCGAGTCCAAGGCCGCGTTGCGCGAGAGCGGGCTGCCCGCCGTGAGCAACGTGTCCGAGAAGGGCGGTTCGGCGGTCGCCGCCGCCGCGCTCAACGCCCTGCTGTACCACCCCGTTTCGAAGGAGACCCTGTGACCACCCCGCCGCCCGCCCTGCTCATCGCCGGCCACGGCACCCGGGACGAGGCCGGAGCCGAGGCGTTCCGCGACTTCGTGCGGGAGCTGGGGCGCCGCAACCCCGAACTGCCCGTCGCGGGCGGATTCATCGAGCTGTCGCCGCCGCCGCTGGGCGAGGCGGTGACCGAGCTGGTGGAGCGTGGGGCGCGCCGGTTCGCGGCCGTGCCGCTGATGCTGGTGTCCGCCGGGCACGCCAAGGGGGACATCCCGGCGGCGCTGGCCCGGGAGAAGGAGCGGCACCCCGGGATCTCGTACACCTACGGGCGCCCGCTGGGCCCGCACCCGGCGCTGCTGAAGGTGCTGGAGCGGCGCCTGGACGAGGCGCTGGCCGGGGCGGCGCGCACGCCCGAGGAGCGCGCCGAGGTGACGGTGCTGCTGGTGGGCCGCGGCTCCACCGACCCCGACGCGAACGCCGAGGTGTACAAGGCGGCGCGGCTGCTGTGGGAGGGGCGCGGGTACGCGGGCGTGGAGACGGCGTTCGTGTCGCTGGCGGCGCCGGACGTGCCGAGCGGGCTCGACCGGTGCGCGCGGCTGGGTGCGCGGCGGATCGTCGTGCTGCCCTACTTCCTGTTCACCGGGATCCTGCCGGACCGGGTGCGGCAGCAGGCGGAGGACTGGGCGGCGGCGCATCCTCAGGTCGAGGTGCGGTCGGCGGACGTCATCGGGCCGGAGCCGGAGCTGCTCGATCTGGTGATGGAGCGGTACCGGGAGGCGGTGAAGGGCGATCTGCGGATGAACTGCGACTCGTGCGTGTACCGGATCGCGCTTCCCGGCTTCGAGGACAAGGTGGGAATGCCGCAGCAGCCGCACTTCCACCCGGACGACGACGGGCACGGGCACGGGCATCACCATCACGGTCATGGACACCAGCACGGGGGGCACGCGCACTCCCATGCGCACTGAACGGGACGGGGCACAGCACGACCTGCGGCACCACGGGGACGCCGAGGTCCGTGACGACGGGGCAGGGCTGACCGACCTCGCGGTGAACGTGCGCGCCGAGACGCCTCCGGCGTGGCTGCGGGAGGTGATCGCCGAGTCGCTGGGCGGGCTCGCGGCCTACCCGGACGGGCGGGCGGCGCGGGCGGCCGTGGCGGCGCGGCACGGGGTGCCGGCCGAGCGGGTGCTGCTGACGGCGGGGGCGGCGGAGGCGTTCGTGCTGCTGGCCCGCGCCCTGAGGGTGCGGCGGCCGGTCGTGGTGCACCCGCAGTTCACGGAGCCGGAGGCGGCGCTGCGGGCTGCCGGGCACGCGGTGGAGCGGGTGCTGCTGCGGCAGGCGGACGGTTTCCGGCTGGATCCGGCGCTGGTGCCCGAGGAGGCGGACCTGGTGGTGGTCGGCAACCCGACGAACCCCACGTCCGTGCTGCACCCGGCGTCGGTGATCGAGGAACTGGCCCGTCCCGGGCGGACGGTGGTGGTCGACGAGGCGTTCATGGACGCGGTGCCGGGCGAACGGGAGGCGCTGGCGGACCGGACGGACGTGCCCGGCCTGGTCGTCCTGCGCAGTCTCACCAAGACCTGGGGGCTGGCGGGGCTGCGCATCGGCTACGTCCTGGCCCCGCCGGAGACGATCGCGCAACTGGAGCGGGCGCAGCCGCTGTGGCCGGTGTCGACGCCGGCGCTCGCGGCGGCTCAGGCCTGCCTGTCGCCGCGGGCGCTGGCTGAGGCGGCGCACGCGGCGTACCGGGTGGCGGCAGATCGGGAGCATCTGGTGGCGGGGCTGCGGGAGTTCGGGCCGGACGGGCTGTATGTCGCGGAGCCGGCGGAGGGGCCGTTCGTGCTGGTCCGCCTGGCCCGGGCGGCCGCCGTGCGGCGTCACCTGCGGGACCTCGGTTTCGCGGTGCGCCGCGGGGACACGTTTCCGGGGCTGGACGAGGAGTGGCTGCGGCTGGCGGTGCGGGACCGGGTGACGGTCAACCGTTTCCTGCAGGCGCTGGACCGGGCGATGGCCCTGGCGCAGGGCTGAGCGGGGCGGGGGGGGACAGGGCCCGTGGCGGTCACCGGGGCTAGTGCCGCGGCAGGCAACGTTCGCCCGTCACGGAGCGGCGTCCGGTGCGTGCTCTCGGCGTGCCGGGCGTCGCGACGGGGCGAACGTCGCCTGTCGGGGCACTAGGCTGGGAGAGGCCCGAGCAACCGCGCCGGAACCAGCGGTCCGTGCCGATGGGCGCCCTCGTGGTCCCGGTGCCCGCACCAGTGAGGCCGTCATGCCCTGGAACCTGAGCGGGACCTATCTGGAGAGCTGCAACTGCGACACGGTGTGCCCGTGCACCACCTCGGGTCTGACCGCGCCCGCCGACCACGAACGCTGCCAGGTGACCTTCGCGTTCCACGTCGACCGCGGGGAGGTCGACGGCGTGGACGTGTCGGACCGCGGCGTCGCCGTCTTCATCGACGCGCCCCGGGTGATGGCCGACGGCGGCTGGCAGGTGGCGCTGTATGTGGACGCGGCGGCCGACGACGGCCAGGCGGAGGCACTGGGCAGGGTGTTCTCCGGGCAGGCGGGCGGGCCGATGGCGGGGCTCGTCCCCCTCATCGGCGAGGTCCTCGGCGTCCAGCGCGTCCCCATCGACTACCGGGACGACGGGCGCCGTCACGCGGTGCGCGTGGCCGACGCCATCGACATCGAGATCGAGGACCAGGTCGCCCCGCAGTTCGGCGCGGACGGCCCGGTGATGGGACTGACCGGCCTCTTCCACCCGGTGAGCAGCACACTGACGGTCGC
Organism: Streptomyces sp. NPDC028331; assembly: GCF_055565775.1. Classification (NCBI taxonomy): domain Bacteria; kingdom Bacillati; phylum Actinomycetota; class Actinomycetes; order Kitasatosporales; family Streptomycetaceae; genus Streptomyces; species Streptomyces sp. NPDC028331. The sequence continues at coordinate 72,100 of NZ_JBVHTR010000003.1, forward strand.
CCGCTCCACCCGTGCGACCGGCAGCGGGGTGTACGGCCGGTCATGGGACTTCACCGGTGGCAACGGGCACTCGGCGCCCTTCGCATGGTCCGCGTGACGGCCGGTCCGTTTCCCGGGCGCGGCGGACTCGGCTCCGCCGGACTGCTGCTGCTCGTGCCGGCGGCCGCCTGGGCCTGGGTGGTGGGGCGTGGGCGCGGTATGGGGGGCATGCCCGGGACGATGGGCTTGGGCCTGCCGGCCTTCCTGCTTGTGTGGACGGTGATGACGGCCGCCATGATGCTGCCCGCCACGGCGCCCGTGGCGTCCTTGTACGCGCGCACGATCACCAGCCACCGGGGTGCGCGCATGGTCGTGTTCACCGTCGGTTACCTGCTGGTGTGGGCCGCCGCCGGGCTGCCCGCCTACGCCCTGGCGGACCTCGCCGGGCGGGCGGCGAACGCGTACGCGGCCACGGCCACCGCGGTCGCCGCCGCCGTCTTCGCGGTGAACGGCGTCTATCAGCTCACCCCCCTCAAGGACCGCTGCCTCGCCCGGTGCCGCTCGCCGATCGGGATGATGCTGCGCTATGCGTCGTACCCGGGACGGTCCCGCGATCTGCGCGCAGGCGCCCACCACGGCGCCTTCTGCCTGGGCTGCTGCTGGTCGCTCATGGCGCTGCTGGCGGCGTTCGGCATGATGAACCTGTGGGCCATGGTGGGCCTGGCGGCCGTGCTGAGCACCGAGAAGCTCGCCCCGGCGGGTCCGGTGGTGGCCCGGGTCGTGGGGGTGGTGTCCCTCGCCCTGGCCATCGCCGTCTTCTGGGTCCCGGGCCTGGCCCCCGGACTGGTCAACAGTCCCATGTAGCCGCCGAGCCGGCTGATCCGGAAGACCTCTGCCCGGGTTCTAGCCGACCACCCGCCCGTTGAGAACGATCCGCCGCGGCGCCGCCAGCACCCGTACGTCCTTGCGCGGGTCCGTCTCGTACACCACGAGGTCGGCGGGGGCTCCCTCGTCCAGCGCGGGGCGTCCGAGCCAGCTCCGGGCGGCCCAGGTGGCCGCCGACAGAGCCTGAAGGGGCGGGATCCCCGCGGTCACCAGTTCGGCCACCTCGCCGGCGACCAGGCCATGGGCCAGCGAGCCCCCGGCATCGGTGCCGACGTACACCGGGACACCGGCGTCGTAGGCCGCGCGCACCGTGTCGTAGCGCCGCTCGTGCAGCCGTCGCATATGGGCCGACCAGCGGGGGAACTTCGACTCGCCCCCGTCCGCCAGCCTCGGGAACGTCGCGATGTTGACCAGCGTCGGCACGATCGCGACGCCCCGCTCCGCGAACAGCGGGATGGTCTCCTCGGTCAGCCCCGTCGCGTGCTCGATGCAGTCGATGCCCGCCTCCACCAGGTCCCGCAGCGAGTCCTCGGCGAAGCAGTGCGCGGTGACCCTCGCGCCGAGCCGGTGTGCCTGGGCGATCGCGGCTTCCACGGCCTCCCGCGGCCAGCACGCCGACAGGTCCCCCAGGTCGCGGTCGATCCAGTCGCCCACCAACTTCACCCAGCCGTCGCCGCGCCGCGCCTCCTGGGCGACATACGCGACCAGGTCCTCCGGTTCGATCTCCCACGCGTAGTTGCGGATGTAGCGACGCGTGCGCGCGATGTGCCGGCCCGCCCGGATGATCTTCGGCAGGTCCTCGCGGTCGTCGATCCACCGGGTGTCCGACGGGGAGCCCGCGTCCCGGATCAGCAGGGTCCCGGCGTCCCTGTCGGTCAGCGCCTGTTTCTCCGCCACGTCCTCGGGGACCGGGCCGTGCGCGTCGAGGCCGACGTGGCAGTGCGCGTCGACCAGGCCGGGCAGCGCCCAGCCCTCGACGGTACGGATGTCGCGGGCGCCGGCGGGGCGGTCGTAGGAGATCCGGCCGTCGACCACCCACAGTTCGTCGCGCACGTCCTCGGGTCCGACCAGCACCCGTCCCCTGATGTGCAGCACCGCGTGATCGCTCATGTACCGCACCTTAGTTCGCGGCTACCGTTTGCGGCCCACCTGGTCGGAGGTCTCCTCCTCGACCTCGGCCCCGGCGGGGTCCAGGAGCCGGGAGAGGAAGTGCCGGGTGCGCTCGTGGCTCGGGTCGCCGATGACCTGCTCGGGCGTGCCGTCCTCGACGATCACGCCGCCGTCCATGAAGACGACCCGGTCGGCGACCTCGCGCGCGAAGGTCATCTCATGGGTGACGACCATCATCGTCATGCCCTCCTGCGCCAGCCTGCGCATCACGGCGAGGACGTCGCCGACCAGCTCCGGGTCGAGCGCCGAGGTCGGCTCGTCGAACAGCATGACCTCGGGCCCCATGGCGAGGGCGCGGGCGATGGCGACGCGCTGCTGCTGGCCGCCGGAGAGGGAGGCCGGGTAGGCGTCCGCCTTCTCGGACAGGCCGACCCGCTCCAGGTTCTCGGCGGCGATCTTCGCGGCCTCGGCCTTGTCCCGCTTGAGCACCCGGCGCTGCGGCAGTGCGAGGTTCTCGGTCACCGTGAGGTGCGGGAAGAGGTTGAACTGCTGGAACACCATGCCGATACGGCGACGTACGGCGTCGATGTCCACATCGGGGTCGGTGACCTCGGTGCCGCCGACGAAGACCTGGCCCTTGGTGGGTTCCTCCAGGAGGTTGACGCAGCGCAGCAGGGTGGACTTGCCGGAGCCGGAGGGGCCGATGACGCAGACCACCTCGCCCTGGCCGATCTCCAGGTCGATGCCGCGCAGCACCTCGTTGTCACCGAAGGACTTGTGCAGGTCGCGGATGCGGATCTCGGCGGTGCTGCTCACTTGGCGGCTCCCTGGGCCTTGGCCTCCATACGGCGGACGACGAAGCCGAGCGGGATGGTGACCAGCAGGTAGCACAGGCCGGCGACCAGGATCGGCGTGGAGTTGGCGGTCGTGCTGGCCAGGTCGCGGCCGAACTTGGACAGTTCGCGCTCCTCCAGGGTGACGCCGAGGAACAGCACCAGCGAGGAGTCCTTGAAGAGGAGGACGAGTTCGTTGGTGAGCGGCGGGAGGATGATCCGGAACGCCTGCGGAACGATGATGGAGATCATCGCGCGGGCGGGCGAGAAGCCCAGCGAACGCGCCGCCTCCATCTGGCCCTTGGGCACGGCCTGGATTCCGGCGCGGATCGTCTCCGCCATGTAGGCGGCCGACACCAGGCCGAGCGCGAGGGCGACCTTGCCGTAGGTGCCGCCGATGATCTCCGTGCCGGGGAAGGCGAGCGGTACGGCGACACCGACGAAGATGAAGATCAGCAGGGCGGGCAGGCCGCGGAAGATCTCGATGTAGACGCCGGCGACCCAGCGGTAGGGGCCGACGGACGACAGCCGCATCAGGGCGAGGAGCATCCCGAGCACCAGGCCGACGACGAAGCCGGACAGGGTGTACAGCACGGTGTTCTTCAGCGCCAGCGTGATGACGTCCGGGAACATCTGCCGGGCGATGTCCACCTGCGCGAACTGGTTCTGCAGCCGTCCCCAGTCGGCCGTGACCGCGAAGGCGATCACGGCGGCGGCGAAGACGGCGTACTGGACGCCGCGCGACACCCTGCGCTTCTGGGTCCGGGTCAGCCCCTTCCTGCGGGGCTGCACGTCGGCCCCGGCCGTGTCCGTCGTGTCGGTCATGAGGCGGCGGGCGAGGCGACGGACGGGTTGTAGGGGCCGATCCACTGCTCGTACAGCTTCTTGTACGTGCCGTCGGCCTTGGCGTCCTTGATGGCCTTGTTGATGGCGGCGAGGAGCTTGGTGTTGCCCTTCTTCACCGTGAAGCCGTACTGCTCACCGGTGTTGATGTTGCCGACCAACTTGAAGGCGCCGGCGTTGGCCTTGTCCTTGAGCCAGCCCTGGACGACCGGGTAGTCGATGACGACCGCCTGGACCTGGCCGGTGCGCAGACCGTTGAGGACCGCGTCGGAGGACTCGAAGGAGATCGGGTCGAAGCCCTGCTTCTTCGCGTAGTCCTCGCCGGTGGTCTGCGCCTGGGTGCCGAGCTTCCTGCCCTTGGCCTTGACGTCGGCCAGCGAGGTGATGCCGCTCTTCTTGTCGACCAGGACGGCCTGGGTGGCGTCGAAGTACGGGTCGGAGAAGTCGACGTGCTTCTTGCGCTCGGCGGTGATGGTCATGCCCGCCGCGGCGAGGTCGCACTGGCCGGAGTTGAGGAACGCGCCGGTCTTGAAGTTCTCGAAGGGCGTGTCGACGATGGCCTGCTTCACCCCGAGGTCCTTGGCGACCAGGTCGATCATCGAGACGTCGAAGCCCTGCACCTTGCCGTTGATCTCCGACTGGAAGGGCGGGTACGGCAGGTGGGTGCAGGTGGTGAGCTGACCGGCCTTGACGAGGTCCACCCCGCCGGCGGCCGACTTGCCGGCGCTGCCGCCGCTGCCGCTCGAGGTGCAGCCGGCCACGAGCACGACACCGGCCGTCGCGGTGGTGGCGGCCAGGATGCGGGCCCGGCGCCCGAGGAGCGTGTTCACGGTGGACCTCTCTGTGGGGAATCTCGGCCTCCACTGTGGGGGACGAGCGGCTTCCGATTATAAGGAGGAGTTTGGGTTCCTCAAATCAAACCGATGGCTGGAGGGGCTTCTCACCTCAGAAGTGATCGGCAAACGGGGGATGACAGCCGCCGGATACCCTCAAGACCGTCATCGACACCGTGACCTGGACCGCCGCTTCCGCGAACGAGGAGAGCACCGCCGTGACCCACCCCCTCCTGGACCTCCCTCCGCTGAGCGCCGCTCGCTTCGCCTCGATCGAGGACCGGGTGGCACGGTTGCTGTCCACCGAGCAGGACGTCGTGATCATGCAGGGTGAGGCGCTGCTGCCGCTGGAGGGTGCGATCCGCGGGACGGCCGGGCCCGGGACGACGGCCCTGAACGTGATCACGGGCCCGTACGGGCAGACCTTCGGCGACTGGCTGCGGGACTGCGGGGCGACGGTGCACGACCTGGCCGTGCCGTTCCACACGGCGGTCACCGCGGCGCAGATCCGTGAGGCCCTCGCCGAGCACCCGGAGATCGACTTCGTGTCGCTGGTGCACGCGGAGGCGGCGACCGGCAACACGAACCCGGTGGCGGAGATCGGGGCGGTGGTGCGGGAGCACGGCGCGCTGTTCTACCTGGACGCCGTGGCCTCGATCGGCGCCGAGCCCGTGCTGCCGGACGCGTGGGGGGTGGACCTGTGCGTGATCGGGGCGCAGAAGGCGATGGGCGGGCCGGCGGGGGTGTCGGCGGTGTCGGTCAGCGAGCGGGCGTGGGCGCGGATGGCGGCGAACCCGAGGGCGCCGCGCCGGTCCTACCTCTCCCTCCTCGACTGGAAGGAGCGCTGGATCGACGGCGGACGCACGGCGCTGCTGCACGCTCCGGCGCAGCTCGAGATGCTGGCACTCGAGGCGTGCCTGGAGCGGATCGAGGCGGAGGGCCTCGAGACGGTGATGGCCCGGCACCGGTCCGCGGCGGCGGCGACGCGGGCGGGTGCGATCGCGCTCGGCGGCGGTCTGGAGCCGTACGTGCACGAGGCGGCCGAGGCGGCGCCGGTGGCCACGACGTTGCGGGCACCGTCCGGTGTCGTCGCGGCGGAGGTGGTCGCGCGGGCGCTGGAGTGCGCCCCGGGGGTACCGCTGGCGGCGGGCGGAGGTGCGCTGGCGAAGGAGATGATCCGGGTGAACCACTACGGGTCCGACGCGACGGCCGAGGCGGTGACGGCGAGCCTGGCGGCACTGGGCGCCGCGCTGCGGGAACGCGGGATGGACGTGGATGCGGAGGGGGCCCGCAGCGCGGTCTTGGAACATATCGGCGAAGTTACCGGCGACTGAAATCAACATTGACCCGCAAGCCGATTCCACGTAATTCTCGAATTCCTGATCCGGGTAGTTCCCCGTCTTCTTCTGCCCGCTCATCCCCGACCTAAACGCAAAGATTCTGCGAACACCGTCCGAGGTAATTCGGGCAGATCTCGTGTGGGTTACCGTCATGTGACCGACTCCACAAGGCGAGCGTTTTGTCCGGTAATTTCCGTACATGGCGCCTGTAATCGCCACCGGTTCGCGCGTATGTACGCGCCCGCGTGATAACACATCTGCAGCTCGTCCGTAACCCCAACCGGCGGTGCAATTTCAAATTTCCATGGGTAAATTGAATCCGCATGACCGCCGCACAAGCAGACCTGTCAGCGGAATTCCTTGAAACGCCTCAGGGGCTGCGGATCGACCGTCCGGAGGTGGCGGACGGTGCCGCACTCTGGCGCATCGCCAAGGACTCCGAAGCCCTCGACCTGAACTCCTCCTACAGCTATCTGCTCTGGTGCCGTGACTTCGCCGGCACCTCGGCGGTGGTGCGCGCCGAGCCCGGCGGGCGCCCCGTCGGCTTCATCACCGCGTACCTGCGGCCCGAGCGCCCCCGCACCCTCCTCGTGTGGCAGGTCGCCGTGGACACCGCGTACCGCGGACGCGGTCTCGCCGCCCGCCTGCTCGACGCGGTCACGGCACGGGCCGCCGCCGAGCACGGCGTCACCGGCGTCGAGACCACCATCACCCCGGGGAACACCGCCTCCGAGCGGCTGTTCACCTCGTTCGCCGACCGGCACGGCGCCCGTGTCGAGCGCGAAGTCCTCTTCGGCGCCCACCAGTTCCCGGACGGGCCGCACGACCCCGAGGTCCTGTACCGCATCGGTCCGCTCCGGCACTCCGCCTGACCCCCACCCGCAGACCGACTCCCCTCTCCCCCACACACCGAGGAGCGTTTTCGCCGTGACCATCACCCAGCCGGATCTCAGCGTCTTCGAGACCCTGGAGTCGGAGGTGCGCAGCTACTGCCGCGGCTGGCCCACCGTCTTCGACCGCGCGCAGGGCAGCCGCATGTACGACGAGGACGGGCACGAGTACCTCGACTTCTTCGCCGGTGCCGGATCCCTCAACTACGGCCACAACAACCCCGTACTGAAACGGGCGTTGATCGACTACCTCGAGCGGGACGGCGTCACCCACGGGCTGGACATGTCCACCGTCGCCAAGCGTTCGTTCCTGCAGACCTTCCAGGACGTGGTGCTGCGCCCGCGCGATCTGCCCTACAAGGTCATGTTCCCGGGGCCGACCGGCACCAACGCCGTCGAGTCCGCCCTGAAGCTGGCGCGGAAGGTGAAGGGCCGCGAGGCCATCGTGTCCTTCACCAACGCCTTCCACGGGATGTCCCTGGGGTCGCTGGCCGTGACCGGCAACGCGTTCAAGCGCGCCGGCGCCGGGATCCCGCTGGTGCACGGCACCCCGATGCCGTTCGACAACTACTTCGACGGCACGGTGCCGGACTTCCTGTGGTTCGAGCGGCTGCTGGAGGACCAGGGCTCCGGTCTCAACAAACCCGCCGCCGTGATCGTGGAGACCGTGCAGGGCGAGGGCGGGATCAACGTCGCCCGGCCGGAGTGGCTGCGCGCGCTCAAGGCGCTGTGCGAGCGCCAGGACATGCTGCTGATCGTCGACGACATCCAGATGGGCTGCGGCCGCACCGGCGCCTTCTTCTCCTTCGAGGAGGCGGGGATCGTGCCGGACATCGTCACCGTGTCCAAGTCGATCAGCGGCTACGGCCTGCCGATGTCGCTGTGCCTGTTCAAGCCCGAGCTCGACGTCTGGGAGCCGGGCGAGCACAACGGCACCTTCCGCGGCAACAACCCCGCGTTCGTCACGGCCACCGCCGCCCTGGAGGCCTACTGGAGCGACGGGTCCGCGATGGAGAAGCAGACCCGGGCGCGCGGTGAGCTGGTCGAGCGGGAGCTGGCCTCGATCACCGAGGAGAACCGCGCCGACGTCAAGGAGTACCGCGGCCGCGGGCTCGTGTGGGGCCTGGAGTTCCACGACAAGGAGCGGGCCTCCCGGGTCGCGCACCGCGCCTTCGACCTGGGGCTGCTCGTGGAGACCTCGGGCCCCGAGAGCGAGGTCGTCAAGCTGCTGCCCGCCCTCACCATCACCCCCGATGAGCTCGACGAGGGTCTGGGCATCCTCGCCCGTGCCGTCCGCGAGACCGCCTGACCAACCCGCAACCCCCGCTGAAGAGGAGTACACCGCACAGTGATCGTCCGTTCGTTCAAGGACATCGAGGGCACCGACCGGCATGTGAAGGCCGCGTCGGGCACCTGGGAGAGCAAGCGCATCGTCCTCGCCCGGGAGAAGGTCGGCTTCTCCCTGCACGAAACGGTCCTCTACGCGGGCACGGAGACGTCGATGTGGTACGCGAACCACATCGAGGCCGTCGTGTGCGTCGAGGGCGAGGCGGAGCTGACCGACCAAGAGACCGGGAAGACGTACACGATCACCCCCGGGACCATGTACCTCCTGGACGGTCACGAGCGGCACACGCTGCGGGTCAAGGAGGACTTCCGCTGCATCTGCGTGTTCAACCCGCCCGTGACCGGCCGCGAGGACCACGACGAGAACGGCGTCTACCCCCTGCTCACCGAGGAGGTGTGAATCACCGATGACCATGACCACCGGTACCGCCGTCACCGATCTCTATCCCAGCCGCGGCGCCACCGAGGTGTCCGTCCCGCGCCAGGACCCCGTCGTCTGGGGCGCTCCCGGGACGCCCGGACCGATCTCGCTCACGGACCTCCAGGCGTACGAGCGCGACGGCTTCCTCGCCATCGACGAGCTGATCACCGAGGACGAGGTCGCCGTCTACCGGCGGGAGCTGGAGCGGCTCGTCACCGATCCGCAGATCCGCGCCGACGAGCGGTCGATCGTGGAACCGAAGTCGAAGGAGATCCGCTCCGTCTTCGAGGTGCACAAGATCAGCGAGGTGTTCGCGGATCTCGTGCGCGACGAGCGGGTCGTCGGACGGGCGCGGCAGATCCTCGGCTCGGACGTGTACGTCCACCAGTCGCGGATCAACGTCAAGCCCGGCTTCGGGGCCAGCGGCTTCTACTGGCACTCCGACTTCGAGACCTGGCACGCGGAGGACGGCCTGCCGAACATGCGCACGGTGTCCGTCTCGATCGCGCTGACCGAGAACTACGACACCAACGGCGGCCTGATGATCATGCCGGGGTCGCACCGGACGTTCCTCGGCTGCGCCGGCGCCACGCCGAAGGACAACTACAAGAAGTCGCTGCAGATGCAGGACGCGGGCACGCCGTCCGACGAGGCGCTGACCAAGATGGCCTCCGAGTACGGCATCAAGCTGTTCACGGGCAAGGCCGGTTCGGCGACCTGGTTCGACTGCAACTGCATGCACGGCTCGGGCGACAACATCACTCCGTTCCCGCGCAGCAACGTGTTCATCGTGTTCAACAGCGTGGAGAACGCGGCGGTCGAGCCCTTCGCGGCTCCGGTCCGGCGGCCGGAGTTCATCGGGGCGAGGGACTTCACTCCCGTGAAGTGAGCCGACCCCGGCCGGTGGTCCGGGGGGCGGCCGCCGGAGACCACAGCATCGGGGCGAGGGACTTCCCTCCCGTGAAGTGAGCCGACCCCGGCCGGTGGTCCGGGGGGCGGCCCCCGGAGACCACAGCATCGGGGCGAGGGACTTCCCTCCCGTGAAGTGACCACCGGGCGCCTGGAGCCTGCAAGGGCTCCAGGCGCCGCCGTGTCAGCCGGACAGCACGTCCAGCAGGCGGTCGACGTCGGCGGGCGTGTTGTACAGGTGGAAGGCCGCCCGCAGGTTGCCCGCGCGGTCCGAGACCTCGACGCCCGCACGGCTCAACTCGCCCTGCCGGTGGCCGAGTCCGGGCACCGACACGATCGGGGAGCCCGGTGCCGGGATCGGTTCGTGACCGAGTCCGTCCAGGCCCTTGCGGAACCGGTCGGCGAGGGCGAGGTCATGGGCCCGTACCCGCGCCACGCCCAGCTCCTCCAGCAGCTCCAGGGAGCGGCGGGCGCCCGCGTACGAGAACAGCGCCGGGCTCTCGTCGAAGCGCCGCGCCGAGTGGGCGAGTTCACCGACCGGCCCGTAGCAGCTGTCCCAGGGCTCCTCCCCCGCGACCCAGCCGGCGAAGAGCGGCGTGAGGGAGCCGAGGTCCTCCGGGACCACCAGGAAGGCGACGCCGCGCGGGCAGAAGAGCCACTTGAAGGCGACGGCGGCGACGTAGTCGTACGCGTCCGCGTCGAGGTCCAGCCAGCCTGCCGCCTGGGACGCGTCCACGTATGTACGGGCGCCGTGCTCCCGGGCCGCGGCGCGGATGGCGGGCAGGTCGGCGATCCGGCCGTCGGCGGACTGCGCCGCGCTGACCGCGACCAGGGCCGTGCCGGGCCGTACGGACTCGGCGACCCGCTCCAGCGGGACGGCGCGGACGCCGAGGTCGCGGCGCACGTGGAAGGGATTCACCACGGAGCTGAAGTCGCCCTCGGCGGTGAGGACTTCGGCTCCCTCGGGCAGCGAGGCGGCGATCAGCCCGGTGTAGACGGCGACCGAGGCTCCGGCCGCCACCCGGCGGTCGGGAACCCCGGTCAGCCGGGCGAAGGAGGCGCGGGCGGCCTCCACGTCGGCGAACATGTCGGTGGGCTGTCCGACGGCGGCCGACTCCACGGCGGTGCGCAGGGCCTCCACCGTGCGGGTCGGCAGCAGCCCGGTGCTGGCGGTGTTCAGATAGGTGTTCTTCGGGGCGAACTCGGCGCGGACGAGGGTCTCGAAGGTTTCCATGTGACCACTGTGCGGCCCGGAGAAACCCGAGTCCATCGCCTATTGGTGCGTGGTTCCATCAAGCACCGCTTATGTGTTCGCCCCGGCCCGCGCGCTTCCTCAGCGCTGGGGCACCGCGCAGCCGTCCGGGCCGCAGGCGTCCGCGTCGCCCCGGTCGATCAGCGTGAGCGGCGAGCGCTCGCCCCAGGCCTGGGTGAGCGCCTGCGCGAAGACCTCCGCGGGCTGGGCGCCGGAGACGCCGTACTTCCGGTCGAGGACGAAGAAGGGAACGCCGTTCGCCCCCAGCTCGGCGGCCTCGCGTTCGTCGGCGCGCACGGCGTCGGCGTACGCGGTGGGGTCGGCGAGGACCTTGCGGGCGTCCTCGGCGGCGAGCCCGGCCTCCACGGCCAGCTCCACCAGCCGCTCGGCGCCCTCGGTGAACAGGGAGCGCTCCTCGGCGAAGTTCGCCCGGTACAGGATCTGGATCAGCTCGTCCTGCCTGCCCTGCTCCTTGGCGAAGTGCAGCAGGCGGTGCATGTCGAAGGTGTTGCCGTGGTCACGGCCGGTGGTGCGGTACTCCAGGCCCTCGGCGGCGGCCTGCGCGCCCAGGTTGTTCTCGCCCGCCTGCGCCTGCGCCTCGCTCATCCCGTACTTCTTGGCGAGCATCGTGAGGACCGGCTGCACGTCGTCCTTGGCGCGGTGCGGGTCCAGCTCGAAGGAGCGGTGCACCACCTCGACCTCGTCCCGGTGCGGGAAGGCCTGGAGCGCCTTCTCGAAGCGGGCTTTTCCGACGTAACACCAGGGGCAGGCGATGTCGGACCAGATCTCCACGCGCATGTCTTCGGCTTCTCTCCAGGTCGTACGGGTACGGAGCCTCCCTCCGCAAGCTGTGTGAACGTTCAAGCGCTCCGGTTTCATTCCCGGGGGACACCGGGGACGGAGTACCGGAGGTGGAGGTGGTGGTCGCCCTCGGCGGGCGGGTTCTCCGGGTCGGGGACCCAGCCGTGGCGGGCGTAGAAGGCCTGGGCGCGTCGGTTGTCCGTGTGCACGTCGAGGACGGCCGTCCGCCTGCCGTCCGCCTGCCACTCCTCGACACAGGCCGCGTGCAGCCCGGCGCCGATGCCGCGGCGCCAGTGATCGGGGTCGACGTGGAACTGGAAGAGCTTGACCGTGTCGGCGGGGGCTCCCTGCGGGGTGCGGAAGCACGCGACGCCGACGATGCGGCCGTGTTCGACGGCGCACAGCACATGCCCGTCGGGCCGTTCGATGGCGGCCCGCCAGGCGGCGAGCGGGTCGGTACCGTCCTGCGGGAGGCCGTCCGGGTAGTACGTCGCCCGGGCCCGCGCATGCAGCTCGGCCACGGCCGGCGCCTCTGCGGGCAGGGCGGTACGGATCACCCGGCTCCCGGTCACACGCTCTTCGATCATGCAACGGAGGACGTGGCCGCGTCGGGAGCGGTTCCGAGGCGGCTGAACTGGGCGCGGTAGGCGCTCGGCGTCAGGCCCGTCCGCCGGACGAGGTGAGCGCGCAGCGAGTCGGCGGTGCCGAGGCCCGAGGCCTGGGCGATCCGGTCCATGGGCAGGGTGGTCGTCTCCAGGAGTTCCTTGGCCCGCTCGATGCGCTGGTGGAGCAGCCACTGCAGTGGGCTGACCCCGCTCTCGGCGTGGAAGCGGCGGGTGAGGGTGCGCACGCTGACGCCCGCGTGCCGGGCCAGATCGGTGAGCGTGAGCGGCTTGTCGAGGTTGCGCATGGCCCAGCCGCGGGTGTCGGCGCAGGCGTTGCCCCGTTCGGGTGGCAGCGGCGTCTGGGTGAACTGGGTCTGGCCGCCGGGACGCACGGGGGCGACCAGGGCCAGCCGGGCGACCCGGTTGGCGGCGGCGGCGCCGTAGTCGGTGCGGATGATGTGCAGGCACAGGTCGATTCCGGCGGCGTATCCGGACGATGTCACGACCTGGCCGTCCTGGACGTACAGAACGTCTCCCTTGAGGTCCACCTCCGGGTACCGCGTGCGCAGCTCGTCGGCGTGCTCCCAGTACGTCGTGGCGCGGCGGCCCGCGAGCAGGCCCGCCTCGGCGAGCAGGAAGGCGCCGGTGCAGATGGAGGCGATGCGCTTGTTCGCGGCGCCCGCATCGCGCAGGGCGGCCACGACCCGCGGGTCCGGAGCGTACGCCGACCCGGTCCCCGCGACGAGCACCGTGTCGGCCGCTCGCACGGCCTCGAGGCCGTGGCGCACGTACAGGTCGAGGCCGCCGGTGGTGGGGACGGGACCGGGCTCCGCGGCGCAGATGACCACCTCGTAGCCCGGGTGTCCGTCGACCTCGGTCTTCGTGAACAGCAGCTCGGGGATGGCGAGGTTGAACATCGAGACGGGGGACGCCGCGATGACGGCCACCCGGCGGGCCCCTCGCTCGTCGGCCATGGCCAAAACCTCCGGACGTATGGCATTCGGGCCACTACTCTACGCCGCCGGAGATCCGCAGAGTGAAAACATGTCAACGAATCAGGCGATGACGAAGACTCACATAGACGGCTCGGAAGGGACCTTGGGATCGGCTGCGGCCGCGCTCACCCTGACCGCCGCCCTTCTCGGCTTCGCGATCACCACGCTCGACGCCTCCGTGGTGAACGTGGCCCTCCCGGCCATCGGGACCGAGCTGAAGTCCGGTCTGTCGGGGCTCCAGTGGGTCGTCGACGCCTACACGCTGGCGTTCGCGGCGCTCATGCTGTCGACGGGGGCCTTCGCGGACCGGGCCGGGGCGAGCCGGGCCTTCGGGGCGGGCATCGCCGTGTTCACTCTGGCGTCGGCGGCATGCGGAGCAGCACCGGACCTGGCGCTGCTGATCGGGGCACGGGTGGTGCAGGGCGCGGCGGCGGCCGTGGTCCTGCCGGCCTCCCTCGCGCTCGTGCGGCAGGCGTACCCGGACGCGGCGCGGCGGGCGCGCGCCGTGGCCGTGTGGGCGGCGGGCGGTTCGGTGGCGGTCGCCCTGGGCCCGGTGGCCGGCGGGGCGCTGACGACGGCGTGGGACTGGCGCTGGATCTTCTTCATCAATCTGCCGGTGGGCGCACTGGCGCTGCTGTCGCTGCTCCGCACACCGCGCTCGCCGTCACGGCCGGCGCCCTTGGACGTCCCCGGTCAACTGACGGCGGTCGTGGCTCTCGCCGCGTTGACGTTCGCGGTGATCGAGGGCGGTACGACAGGCCTGGCGGCGCTGGCGGTCGCCATCCTCGCGGGTGCGGCGTTCGTACGGATCGAGACCCGGCAGGCACACCCCGTGGTACCGCTCGGGCTCTTCCGCAGCCGGCACGTCCGCGTGGCCGTCGCGGCGGGGGCGGCGTGCAGCGTGGCGTTCTACGGTGTGGTGTTCCTCTTCTCCTTGTTCTTCCAGCAGGTCCAGGGGCGCTCCGCGCTGTCCGCCGGGCTGCTGTTCCTTCCGATGACGGGGCTGATCCCGGTGGCCAACATCCTGTCGGGCAAGCTGGCGGGGCGGTACGGCGCCCTGGTGCCGATGCTGCTGGGGCAGGGGCTGGCGGTGGCAGGGCTGCTGCTCCTGCTGTCCGTCGACACGTCGACGCCGTCCGCCGCGGCGGCCGTCCTGCTGGTCCCGACGGCCCTGGGATGCGCCCTCACGGTGCCGCCGCTGACGGCGACGATGATGGAGGCGGTTCCCCCGGACCGTGCGGGTCTCGCGGCGGGCGTACTGAACTCGGCCCGACAGGTGGCCGGGGGCCTGGCCATCGCGGTGTTCGGTGCGCTGGTGGGCGGGGGCTTCGAGGCCGGGATGCGGTGGGGGCTCGCGGTGTCGGCGGTGCTGTTCACCACGACGGCCGTGGCCACGCTGCGCCTGCGGCGCTCGGCCGGTTCCTCATGAACCGTCCCGCAGGTCCTGCGGCCAGTGCGGACGGTACTCGATCCGGTCGTACGTCACCACGCACCCCTCCCCCATCGGCGACTGGGTCATGAAGCCGACCAGCGCCGCATCCGTCTCCTTCTCGTCGCCCAGGGTGAACAGCCGGACGAACGTCCACCGCTTCCCGTCCCGCGAGGCGTGGAAGGCGAAGGCCCGGCCGGTCCGGCTGATCCGGAGCCAGACCGAACTCCCCTCCACGGTGAAGGAGTTGGCGTCGTCGGAGTGCCCCCGCGTCACCACGGTGCACACGGTGGGCACGTCCGGCGAGTACTCCAGGCACAGCTTCGCCCACGCCCGCTCCCCCACGTGGACGTAGAGCACACCGGCGTCGAAGGCCGCGGCGAAACCGACGGTGACGCGGGCGATGAGCTGGAAGTCCCCTTCCGGCGCCCCGAGCAGCCGGGGCGCGTCGGAGGCGGCGTCCAGGGACTCGCCGGTGGGCGGCACGAATCGATCCTGCCGGGCTCCCGCCCAGCCGGTGAGCACCCCGTCCTCGTAGGACCAGTCACCGTCGGGCCCGTATGTGCGGAGGATGAAGGGGAGTTCGGGAAGTTCGAAGTCCATTGGCGCAGTGTCCCAGGTCCGGGGGCAACGGGCGGCTGTTTTCGGGGGCGCGGGGCTGTGACGGCCTGTGGTTCCGCGACGGGCGCGAACGGCCACGGAGCCGCCGCGCCCCCGACGCCCCCTACGGCGTGACGCGCGAGGAAACCGTCACCGCTCCAGACGGCCGTTGAACCGCCGGGGCAGCCCCAGCGGGTTGTCGTCCCGCAGCTCCGGCGGAAGGAGCGCCTCCGGCGCGTTCTGGTACACGACCGGCCGCAGCCACCTCTCGATGGCGGTACCGCCGACGGACGTGGACGTGGACGTGGTCGCCGGGTAGGGACCGCCGTGGTGCTGCGCGGGCGCGACCGCCACCCCGGTGGGCCAGCCGTTGACGAGCACGCGGCCGGCCAGCGGGGTCAGCTCCTGCAGGATCTCCGCGCCTCGGCCCTCCCCCGCCGCCTCCTCGCTCGACATCTGCACCGTCGCGGTGAGGTTGCCGGGGAGCCGGCCCAGGACGCGCTTGGCCTGCTCCTCGTCCTCGTAGCGGGCGACGACCGTGATCGGGCCGAAGCACTCCTCCAGGAGCAGGTCGTGCTCGCCCTCGGTGGTGAGCTTCTCGGCCGGGACGGTGAGGAAGCCCGCGCTCACGCCGTGCTCACCTCCGGGGCCGGGGGTGACCGGGGCCTCCACCTCGGGGAGGGCCGCACGCTCGGCGACCCCGGCGATGAAGTTGTCGCGCATGCGGTGGTCGAGCAGGACACCGGCCTCGGTGTCGCCGACCGCCTCGGTCAGGGACTTCACCAGGCGGTCGCCCGCCGCACCCGTCGGGGCCAGGACCAGGCCCGGCTTGACGCAGAACTGGCCGACGCCCAGCGTCATGGAGCCCGCGAGCCCCGCACCGATCTGCTCGGCGCGCTCGGCGGCTGCGGCCTCCGTGACGACCACCGGGTTGAGGGAGCCGAGTTCCCCGTGGAACGGGATCGGGACGGGGCGGGCCGCCGCCGCGTCGAAGAGGGCGCGACCGCCGCGGACGGAGCCGGTGAACCCGGCGGCGGCGACCAGCGGGTGCTTGATCAGCTCGATGCCCGCCTGGAAGCCGTGGACGAGCCCGAGCACGCCCTCGGGGATGCCGTGCCGCTCGGCGGCGCGGCGCAGGGCCGCGGCGACCAGTTCGGACAGCGCCGGGTGGTCGGGGTGGGCCTTGACGACGACGGGGCAGCCCGCGGCGAGCGCACTCGCGGTGTCGCCGCCGGCCACCGAGAAGGCGAAGGGGAAATTGGAGGCCGAGTACACGGCGACGACGCCCAGCGGGACCTTGTAGCGCCGCAGGTCCGGGATCGGCGGGGTCGCGGTGTCGTCGGGGTGGTTGATCACGACGTCGAGGAAGGCGCCTTCGTCGACGATGTCCGCGAAGGCGCGGAGCTGGTAGCAGGTGCGGGCGAGTTCACCCTTCAGCCGGACCGGGCCGAGCGCGGTCTCCGCGTCCGCCGCCTCGACGAGCTGGTCCTCGGCCGCCTGAAGCTCCTCGGCCGCGGCGCGCAGGAAGGCGGAGCGGACCGTGCGGTCGGCGAGGGATCCGCGTGCCTCGTGGGCGGCCCGGACAGCGGCGTCCACCTCGTCGGCTGTGGCCTCCACCGCAACCTGTTCACGCTGCTTCCCGGTACGGGGGTCGACACTCCAGACTGGTGCTGCTGCCACCGCGGGTCCCTCCAGATGTCATGCCGCAGTTCTTACGCCGTCCTCAGAGGTGTTCGATATACTGAACGCTGTCTCTGATGATGAATATGCTGCTCGGAGACTATTTCCCGGCGAACGAAGGGGTCAAGCGCGATGTCGGCAGGCGAGACAGGCGGCGGGGCGCAGGTCAAGTCCGCGGTGCGGACGGTCGAGTTGCTCGAGTACTTCGCCGGCCGTCCCGGTATGCACTCGCTGGCCTCCGTGCAGGAGGCCGTCGGGTACCCCAAGTCCAGCCTGTACATGCTGCTGCGCACACTCGTGGAGCTGGGCTGGGTGGAGACGGACGCCACGGGCACGCGCTACGGCATCGGGGTGCGGGCGCTGCTGGTCGGCACGTCGTACATCGACGGCGACGAGGTGGTGGCGGCGGCCCGGCCGACGCTGGACCGGCTGTCGGACGACACCACGGAGACGATCCACCTGGCGCGGCTCGACGGCACGAACGTGGTGTATCTGGCGACCCGCCAGTCGCAGCACTACCTGCGGCCCTTCACCCGGGTGGGGCGCCGGCTGCCCGCGCACTCGACGTCGCTGGGCAAGGCGCTGCTGAGCACGTACACGGACGAGCAGGTGCGCAAGATGCTCCCGGAGACGCTGCCGGCGCTGACCGAGCACACCATCACGGACCGTGAGAAGCTGATCGAGGAGCTGCACCAGGTCCGGGAGCAGGGCTTCGCCGTGGACCGGGAGGAGAACACGCTGGGGCTGCGCTGCTTCGGCGTCGCGATCCCCTACCGCACCCCGGCCCGCGACGCGATCAGCTGCTCGGTCCCGGTGGCCCGGCTGACCCCGGCCCACGAACAGATGATCAAGGACGCCCTGTTCGACGCGAGGGACCGTCTGACGCTCGCCACCCGGAGGCTGTGAACCATGGAGGTCGTGCTCCGCGAGATCCAGGACAGCGACCTGCCCGTCTTCTACCGGCACATGAGCGATCCCGAGGCGGTCCGGATGGCCGCGCTCACCCCCGGCGACCCTGCCGACCCGGACGTCTTCAACACCCACTGGCAGAAGATACGGTCCTCGTCCGACGTCCTCGCCCGCACGGTCCTGGCGGACGGCGACGTGGTGGGGAGCACGGCTGGGGGTACCCCCTGCTCGAAGAGCTCGGGGGAGTATGGGGAACCGGGCGAGCGCGAGGTCACGTACTGGATCGACCGCGCCTACCGGGGCCGGGGCGTGGCGACGGCCGCGCTGCGGGGACTGGTGGCCGAGGTGCCGGACCGCCCGCTGTACGCACGGGCGGCGGCGGACAACGCGGGGTCGCTGCGCGTCCTTCACAAGTGCGGGTTCCGCGAGAGCGTGCGGGCCAGGGGGTACGCGAACGCGCGGGGGGGGCGGAGATCGACGAGGTGGTGCTGACGCTCGAGGGGTGAGGCCGGGCCGGTGGGATCCGGGCGGCGCATCATGAGCATCCGATGAGAAGTGGGACGTTCGGGAACGATCAGGACGGTCCCGTTCGTCTTTCCGGCGGGATGAACAAGACGATCAGGCGCGCCTCCGTCTTCGTGCTGTTCCTGGTGTTCGCCCTGCTGGTGAGGGCGACCTGGGTGCAGTTCTACGACGGCAAGGCGCTCGCGGACGACAGTGACAACCGGCGCAACGCGATCGAGACGTACTCGCGGCCGCTCGGGAACATCATCGTGGCCGGACGGTCGATCACCGGATCGGCGCCCTCGGGCGGCGGCAGCGACCTCGCGTACAAGCGCACCTACACCGACGGCAAGCTGTACGCGGCGGTGACGGGATACGCCTCGCAGAGCTACGCCCCGACCCAACTCGAAGGCATCTACCAGGACCTGCTCAACGGCACGGACCCCCGCCTGAAGACGGCCATGGACACGATCACCAACCAGCGGGCCGAACCGGGCAACGTGGTCACGACGATCGACCCGGACGTGCAGAAGGCGGCGTACGACGCGCTCGGCGACAAGAAGGGCGCGGCCGTCGCGATCGACCCGAAGACCGGCCGGATCCTGGCGGTCGTGTCGACCCCGTCCTACGACCCGTCGTCCCTGACCGACGCCGACACCGCCGCCGCGGCCTGGAAGGCGCTGGGCGCCGACCCGGACAAGCCGCTCACCAACCGCGCGCTGCGCCAGCCCCTGCCGCCGGGCTCGACGTTCAAACTGGTGGTGGCGGCCGCCGCGCTGGAGGACGGGCTCTACTCGTCGGTGGACCAGAAGACCGACAGCCCCAACCCGTACCGGCTACCGCTGTCGACCGACAAGCTGTCCAACGAGAACCCCTCCGCCCCCTGCGGGAACGCTTCGATCCGGGTCGCCCTGGAGTACTCGTGCAACAACGTCTTCGCCAAGATGGCCGTCGACCTCGGCCAGGACAAGGTGAAGGCGATGGCCGAGAAGTTCGGCTTCAACGACGACCGGTTGGACGTGCCGGTACGGGCGTACGCGAGCGTGTACCCCTCGAAGATGGACCAGGCGCAGACGGCTCTGTCGGGCATCGGCCAGTTCGATGTGACCGCCACCCCGCTCCAGATGGCCATGGTCTCCGCGGCCATAGCCAACGGGGGTGAGCTGGTCAGTCCGCATATGGTGTCGCAGATCACCGACAGCGGTGGCGATGTGCTGAAGAACTACGACAACGACACGTCCACGAAGCGGGTCATCAGCCCCTCGACCGCCGCGCAGCTCCAGTCGGCGATGCAGACGGTCGTCAAGGAGGGCACGGGCACGAACGCCCGGATCCCGGGCGTCACCGTGGGCGGCAAGACCGGTACCGCGCAGCACGGCGAGAACAACAGCCAGGTGCCGTACGCCTGGTTCACGGCGTACGGCGCGTCCGGCACGACGGGCAAGCAGGTCGCGGTCGCGGTGGTGGTCGAGCAGTCGGACGCGGCACGTTCCGAGGTGAGCGGCAACGGGCTGGCGGCGCCGGTGGCCAAGGCCATGATGCAGGCGGCGCTCAAGAGCTGAGTGCCACAAGCCCCCGGCCGGCGATGCCCCGGCCGGGGGTTCGGCCCGCGGCGCAGCCGCAATCGAATGCGGCGTTCCCGGACGCCGCAATCGAACGCGGCGTCCCCCGGAATCACCGCACGCCGAGGATCTGCTCCACCGGATCGATCGCGAAGTACACCAGGAACAGCGCCGAGACGCCCCACAGCAGCCAGTTGACCTCCTTGGCCTTGCCGAGGACCGTCTTGATGACGACGTAGGACAGGAACCCGGCGCCGATACCGTCGGTGATCGAGTAGGTGAACGGCATCGCGGCGATGGTGAGGAACGCCGGGATGGCGATCTCGTACCGGTCCCAGTCGATGTGCTTGACGTGCGTCATCATCAGGAAGCCGACGGCGATCAGGGCAGGTGCCGCGGCCTGGAGCGGGACGATCGTCAGCAGCGGGGTGAGGAACAGCGCGAGACCGAACAGGCCGCCGGTGATCAGGTTGGCGAACCCGGTGCGCGCGCCCTCGCCCACGCCGGCGGCGGACTCGATGTACGCGGTGTTGGACGAGGCGGAGCCGACGCCCCCGGCGACGGCGGCGGCGCCGTCGATGAACAGGACGCGGCCGATGCCCGGCACCTGGCCCTGTTCGTCGAGCAGCCCGGCCTCCGCGCTGATGCCGACGATGGTGCCCATGGCGTCGAAGAAGTCCGACAGGATCAGTGTGAAGATCAGCAGGACGACGGTGATGGCGCTCGTCTCGCCGAAGGCGCCGAACAGACTGAAGTGACCGACGAGTCCGAAGTCGGGGGTCGCCACGACCTTGTCGGGGACCTTCGGGGTGGTCAGGCCCCAGCTCTTGATGTCGGCGACGGCGTTGACGACGATCGCGACGATCGTCATGGTCACGATGCTGATCAGGATCGCGCCCTTCACCTTGCGGGCGAGCAGCGCGATGGTCAGCAGGACGCCGAGACAGAAGACGAGGACGGGCCAGCCGGTCAGCCGGCCCACGGCGCCGAGCTGCACGGGCACGGTGGTGTTCGCGGCGTCCGGGATGCGGCTGACGAACCCGGCGTCGACGAAGCCGATGAAGGCGATGAACAGGCCGATGCCGACGCCGATGGCCTGCTTGAGCTGCTGCGGGATCGCGTTCATGATCGCTTCCCGTAGTCCGGTGAGCACCAGGACGCAGATCAGGACGCCCTCGATGACGACGAGGCCCATGGCGTCGGACCAGCTCATCAGCGGGGCGAGCTGGAAGGCGACGACGGCGTTGAGGCCGAGGCCCGCGGCGATGGCGAGCGGCAGGTTGCCGCCGACACCCATGATGATCGTCATCACGCAGGCCACCAGTGCCGTGGCCGTGACCAGTTGGCCGGTGTCCAGGTGGTGGCCGAACTTGTCCTTGGCGCTGCCCAGGATGATCGGATTCAGGACAAGGATGTAGGCCATGGTGAAGAACGTGGCGAAGCCGCCGCGTATCTCACGGCCGAAGGTGGAGCCGCGTTCGGAGATTCTGAAGAACCGGTCGAGACCGTGCACCGCCGAGGGCGCGGCGCTCGGCCGGGTGACCACCTTCTGTGGGTCGGGCATGAGGAGACTCCTTGGCTGCCTGGCGAACGGGTGCGGATGCTGGCTGGATTGTTCCCCTGGTGAATCGCTTTCAGGTTTTCCCCGTGTTACGGAATCGGAGAGTTCGGCCCGCCATACGACGTTCGAAGCTCCGTACGAACGCTGCTACGCTTCCGGATCTCGTCCCGGACCGCACTCCGGACGTCCACATGGCACTTACACGACACACACAGGTGCCCGCAGAGGTGCCGGAGCCGCAGCGAGGAGAGGTCGCCCGTGGGCACTGTCGTCGACGACGCCGCCTCCGCGGAGTTCCACGCCTTCTTCGAGAGGCACCACGCCGAGCTGGCCCGGCTCGCCCATCTGCTGACCGGCGAGGCGGACGCCGCCGACGACCTGGCCGCCGATGCGCTGCTCGCGCTGTGGCACCGCTGGGACCGGGTGCGCGCCGCCGACCACCCGGTGGCCTACGCCCGCGGGGTGGTCGCCAACCTGGCCCGCACCCGGATCCGCAGCGCGGTGCGCGAACGCCGCCGGATCACTCTCTTCTGGTCGCAGCGCGAGGAGAGGGCCGAGAACCCGGACGTGCCGGCGGTCGTCGACGTCCAGGAGGCCCTGCGCCGCCTGCCGTTCCGCAAACGGGCGTGCGTCGTGCTGCGGCACGCCTTCGACCTCTCCGAGAAGGACACGGCGCTCGCGCTGGGCATCTCGGTGGGTACGGTGAAGAGCCAGACGTCGAAGGGAATGGCCGAATTGCAGCGGCTGCTGGGCACCGCCGAAGCCCCTCGGCGTGTTCAGGCCGCGGTGGTGCGCACCGGAGGAAGGGACCGATGAGGGACGTGCACGACGAGCTGCGCGCCCGGCTGCACACGGCGGCGGAGGCGCACGAGCCCGACCGCGCGCGCATCCTGGCCCGCGTCGAGCGCGGCATGGCCGCGCCGTCACGTCCCAGCCGCCGGGCGACGCGTCCGCCGCTGTGGGGCTGGGTGCGGGTCGTGGGCGCCACGGCCGGGGTCGCGGGCGTCCTCGCGGTGGGCGGCTATGCGGTCGCCTCGGCGGTGAAGGACGACACCCCCGCGCGGCAGACGGTCGCGGTCTCCCCCACGCCGGCCCCGTCCCCGGACGCGACGAGCCGCGCACCCGTCCGCCCGGCCGAGCCGTCGCCCACCGCCGGCCCCCGCGCTTCCGGGCAGCCGACCGCTCCCGGCTCGAAGGCCCCGACGGCCTCCGCGACCGCCACCGCCCCGCCGCCCGCCTCCGGTGTCCAGGACGGCCCGCTGTGGTCGGACGGCTCGGTGGACCCGCACAGCAACGACTTCTGGTCGCAGAGCGACCTGACCCTGAAGACGAGCGAGGAACTCACCGCGCTCACCGTCGAGTTGAAGGTGGCGCAGACCGGCGGGGTGTCCTCGACGGGCGCCTGGCGGTCCCTGCCGGAGCAGGACTTCACGTTCACGGTCGCCGAGAGGGACGGCTTCCTCGTCTACACCTGGGCGCTCAAGGCGGGCCGTACGGTCCCGGCGGGCCAGTGGGTGTTCGCGGGGCAGTACGACCACCGCCGCGGCGGCCGGGACGCCGGGAACGACAGCTACACGATGACTGCGACGGCGGGCGGCGAACAGCTCGCGGTGAAGGGCGGCTTCGCGGCGCACCAGGGCAGCGCGGGCGACGCCTCGTAGGAACCGATCGAAAGTTTCGGTCCCCTCGGATCCCTCACGCACCGATTGACGTGCTGTCCCCCACTGGTGACACTCCGAAGGCAGCCTGACCAACAGAATCCATCAGACTCCCACAGGATGTGTCATGCGACGCCGCACCGCCCGCACGCTCCTGCTCCCCTTCCTCGCCCTCCTGCTGGGCCTGCTCGCCGCGCCACCCAGCCCCGCACACTCCGGAGCACCGCCCGTGAACCACCCCAAGTACGCCGGCTACCTGTTCGCCTATTTCACCGGCGAGGGCACCGCCGACGGAGAGCAGATCCGCTACGCGCTCAGCCGCGGCGACGACCCCCTGCACTGGCGTGAACTGAACGGCGGCAAGCCGGTCCTGACGTCCACGATCGGCGAGAAGGGCCTGCGCGACCCGTTCGTCATCCGCTCGCCCGAGGGCGACAGGTTCTACCTCATCGCCACCGACCTCAGGATGTACAAGAACAGCAGCGGCAGTTGGGACTACGTCCAGCGGCACGGCAGCAAGTCGATCATGATCTGGGAGTCGACCGACCTGGTCCACTGGACGGACCAGCGTCTGGTGAAGGTCGCGCCCGACAACGCGGGCAACACCTGGGCGCCGGAGGCCTACTGGGACGACTCCCTCGGTGAGTACGTGGTCTTCTGGGCGTCGAAGCTGTACGCCGACGACGACCCGGACCACACGGGCTCGACGTACAACAAGATGCTGTACGCGACGACGAAGGACTTCCGCACCTTCAGCGCGCCCAAGGTCTGGGACGACCCCGGCTACTCGGTGATCGACTCGACGGTCGTCAAGTACCAGGACACGTACTACCGCTACACCAAGGACGAACGGGACCCGTCCTCCAGCTCCCCCTGCTCGAAGTTCATCACCGCCGAGAAGTCGACGTCGCTGACCTCGACGAAGTACGACTTCGTCGCCGACTGCATCGGCAGCGGCGCGATCAGCCAGGGCGAGGGCCCGACGGTGTTCAAGTCCAACACCGAGAAGAAGTGGTACCTGTTCATCGACGAGTACGGCGGCCGGGGCTACGTCCCCTTCGAGACGACCGACCTGGACTCGGGCAAGTGGACCCCGTCCACGGACTACCAGCTCCCGGCGAGCCCGCGGCACGGCACCGTGCTCCCGGTGACGCAGGCGGAGTACGACCGCCTCCTGGCCGCGTACCCGGCGACCGGCACCTCGGTCGTGGACGCGACGGCGCCCGGCCAGAAGGGGTACGCGGTCGTCACCGACGCCTCGAGCAAGGTGGTCCTGCCGATGGACCCGCACGCGGACCTGCGCCACCTCGCACCGAAGCTGTGGGTCGGCGAGGGCGCGACGGTCACCCCGCCGTCCGGGACCCGGCGCGACTTCCGCACCCCGCAGGCGTACACCGTGACGGCCGCCGACGGCACGAAGCGCACCTGGACGGTGGAGGCGGTGCCGACCCGCAGCCCGGTCCTGCCCGGCCTGAACGCGGACCCGGACGTCGCCTACCTGGACGGCCAGTACTGGATCTACCCGACCAGTGACGGCTACAACGGCTGGAGCGGCACCAGCTTCAAGGCGTACTCGTCGAAGGACCTCGTCCACTGGAAGGACCACGGGGTGATCCTCGACCTGGGCCCGGACGTGACGTGGGCGGACAAGTACGCGTGGGCGCCGACGATCGCCGAGAAGAACGGCAAGTACTACTTCTACTTCTGCGCCGAGCAGCAGATCGGCGTGGCGGTGGCCGACTCGCCCGCGGGCCCGTTCAAGGACGCGCTGGGCAGGCCGCTGGTCGCCAAGGGCGGGAGCCTGAAGGGCCAGATGATCGACCCGGCGGTCTTCACGGACGACGACGGGCAGTCGTACCTGTACTGGGGCAACGGCCACGCGTACGTCGTCCCGCTGAACGCGGACATGACGTCGTACGACGCGTCCAAGGTGAAGGAGATCACCACGGACGACTTCCGTGAGGGGTCCTTCATGATCAAGCGCAAGGGCACGTACTACTTCATGTGGTCCGAGGACGACACCCGCAGCGAGAACTACCACGTCGCCTACGCCACCGGCCCGACCCCGCTCGGCCCGTGGACCAAGCGCGGCACGATCCTGTCCAAGCGCCCCGAGTACGGCATCCTCGGCACCGGCCACCACTCCGTGGTGAACGTGCCCGGCACCGACGACTGGTACATCGTCTACCACCGGTTCGCGCTGAACGGCCCCGGCAGGCCGGGCGGGGACGGCATGCACCGGGAGACGACCGTCGACCGCATGGAGTTCGCGGCCGACGGCACGATCAAGCCGGTGGTACCGACCCTGCGGTCGGTACCACCGGTGCGGCCTAGCTGACGAAGTACGTCGGGTTGGGCAGCTTGTACGTCCGGTCGGCGTGGCCGCCGTCGAGGTCGGAGTACTGGTCGCCGAAGTTGGCGATGATGTCGTACCCCAGGTCCTCGATGTGCTCGCGGGTGCCGGACTTGTACTGGACGGTGGTGCACTTCCAGGCGCCCGGGGTGGCGCAGCCGCTCAGGTAGGACGGCGGGTTGGCCGCGTCCTTGAGGAACATGTGGTCGGCGTCGAGGTTCACATCGGCGCCGACCTTCTTCAGGTTCTGCACCGCGGCGGAGCGCTGGGCCTCGCTCAGGCCCGAGTTGTAGAAGACCTCGACGCCCTTGGACGCGGCGTACCGCACGAGTTCGGGGCTGCCGAAGACCTCCGGGCGGTCGGCCCGGTTCACGTAGGCGGCCCAGGTGGCCGAGTTGTACGTGTAGTTGTAGCGCTTCTCGTAGTCGAGGCTGAGCAGCAGCGTGTCGTCGATGTCGAAGACGACGGCCGGCTTCTCGCCCCGGTGGTGCGCCTTGCGGGCCGCCTTGTCGATGTAGCGCTTGGCGTCCGCGTCGATGCGCGCCAGGTCCTTGGCGTACGGGCTGTCCGGGGACGCCTGGTAGACACCGTCGGCGTCGGCCGTGGTCCCGTAGTAGGTGTCGATGTCCTTCACCAGGAGCCCGATGTTGTAGGGCTCGTGGGTGGAGTTCGCGGTCGACTGACCGGCGGTGGCCGCGCCGGCGCCGTAGAGGGCTCCACCGGCGACGGCACAGGCGGCGACGAGGGCCGCGATGCGAAGTGGCTTATGCATGACAGGTTTTCTACGCGCGTCACCGCTGGGAGCGCGAGGCCCGTTGCCCGATCGATACCTTCCCGACCGGCCAACGGGCCCCCGCCGTCACCCTTCCGGGTCAGTTCATGGTCGCGCCGATGGTGGTGCTGCCCGTGGTCAGGAACGTGGTGTCGGGCAGGGAACCGTCCGACTTCCGGGCGTTGTACGTGCTCGACGCGTCCGTGGACCTGAAGGCGGGCGTCGAGATGCCGGAGTCCCAGTTGTTGCCTGCCGACGTCACCTTGGAGCCCTTGTTGACCAGGCCGCCGCCGTTGCCGACCGCCAGGTTCTTGCCGAGCTTCGCGGAACTGGTGGCGAAGTAGTAGCCCCACTTGGCGTTGGCGTAGGCGGTGGTGCGGTTGATGACGATCGCGCCGGTGTTGGAGTTCTCCGTGAAG
Organism: Streptomyces sp. NPDC028331; assembly: GCF_055565775.1. NCBI lineage: Bacteria > Bacillati > Actinomycetota > Actinomycetes > Kitasatosporales > Streptomycetaceae > Streptomyces > Streptomyces sp. NPDC028331. The sequence continues at coordinate 98,590 of NZ_JBVHTR010000003.1, forward strand.
CCGTTGCCCGCGTTGTCCCAGGCGGCCGAGTTGTTGACAACGTGGGCGACCGTCACGCCGTTGCCGCCCAGTTTGTAACCGTTGCCGTTGCCCTCGAAGGCGGGGTCGTTCCAGCGGTTCTTGCCGTTGCCGAAGGACCAGGTGTGCTCGATGGTGACCGGCGAGGAGAAGGACCACAGGTCGATGCCGTCGTCCGAGTTGTTGTAGAGCCGGGCTCCGGTGACCAGGTTGCCGGTGCCCGAGCCGAACTTGATGGCGACACCGTCGGCGTTCTGTCCGTGGTCGGCCGGGTCGTAGTTGCCGTAGGAGTCGAGGTTCTTCACCGTGTTGTTCACGGTGCCGTCGCCGGTGAGCGTGAAGCCCGAGTCGCCGCCGTTGATGGTCTTGATGTCGTTCCAGTGGGTGCCGGTGCAGGACTGGCAGACGACCGCGCTGTCCGGGGAGTTCTGGAAGGTGATGTTCGAGACGTTCCAGTAGTCGGCGGTCAGCTTGAAGATCCAGGAGCCGGAGGGCAGCTTCGACCCGTCGATCTTCACCGTCTCCGAGCCGTACGCGGTGAGCGTGATCGGCGACGAGGACGTGCCGTTGGCCGTGGACTGAAGGGTCGCCGTCGGGTAGTAGGTGCCGCCGCGCACCTGGATGACGGTGCCGCCGGTGGCGTTCTTGATGGCGTCGGCCAGGTCGGTCGAGTTGCCGACGACGACCGTCGCGGCCTGCGCCTGGGTGGGGAGCACGGCGAGACCCGCGCCGAGCGCCAGGGCGGCGCCCAGGGTGAGAGCGGTGCGACGAGACATGGAGTGCGGTCCTTTCGTCTCGGGGAAGGGGTGGGGGGTGGTGCGTCAGCGGGGCGGGCGGGGGCTCCAGTCGCCGAGGTAGGCGGTGCGCGTGTGGAGCCGCGCTTCCTCGTCCGTGAGCTGGGGGCGGTTGTCCGGGGCGCTGATCACGGCGCCGGGTCCCGAGTTCCGGTACTCGCGAAAGCGCATGGACTGCCAGGGGTAGGCGTCCCGCATGTCGGTGTAGGGCGCGACCGCGTCGATGCCGGGCCCGAGCCAGGTGTCCCGGACGACCAGCGAGGGCCGGGCGGTCGTCTCGTACGACGGCACCCACGGCCGGGCCAGCTTGTACGCCCCGTCCTCGGCGCCGGAGGTCACCCGGCAGCGGACCGCGAGGAGTCCGTGCGGGTTGGCGCGGGCCGTGGAGGGCGCGAAGACCATGCCCTTCGGTGTGAAGGCGACGTCCCGGTCCAGGGTGTGGAAGTGACAGCCCTCGAAGACGGCGGCGGCCCGCCCGAACACGAAGTCGACGTCGCCCTCGATGTAGCAGTCCCGGTAGTACTGCCGGTCGAACGACGTGAGCGCGGTGGTGTCCGCGAACAGGGTGTCCTGGTGGGCCAGCAGCCGGACGCGGTGGAAGAGGGAGCGGTCCCCGGTGACGTGGGCCGCGACCGCCTGCGTGCCGGTGATCTCCGGGTGGTCGGCGCGCAGCCAGTCGTTGGCGAGGGTCAGGTCGCCTACGGTCAGACCCGGCGCCGCGGAGGTGAAGGTGGCGGAGCCGGCCGTGCCGTAGCTGCCGGAACCGTCGGGTTTGGGGGTCCCGTTGGCGTTGTCGTAGACGATGACGGCGTCACGGGGGTCGCCGGTGGCGCCGCGCAGGGTCAACTCGCCCGCGGTGGCGGGTACGTCGACGACTTCGCGGTACGTGCCCGGGTGGACGACGATCGTCCACCCGGGCCCGGTGACCGCGTCCACCGCGGCCTGCACCGAACCGCCGGGGCGGACGTGCAGCACGCGGCGTCCGCCGGACGCGAAGGCGGGAGTGGTGCCGACGGCCGGCAGGCCGCCGGCGAGCCCGGTCAGCAGGGTGCGCCGGTCCACGTCAGCACCCCTTCCGCCAGGGGGACCAGTCACCGAGGTAGGCCTCGCGGGTGGCCGACCGGGCTTCCGTGTCGGAAAGCTGGGGCCGGTTGGCGGGGACGGTGACCGCGGCTCCCGGACCCGTGTTGCGGTACTCCGCGAACCGCTGGTTCTGCCACGGGTAGGTGTCGGACATGTTGGCGTAGGGCGCGGCCGCGTCGATGCCGGCGCCTAGGTGGGTGTCCCGGACGGTCAGCATCGGGCGGGCGGTGGGGTCCGAGCCGGGCACCCACGGACGCGCGAGCTTGTAGTACGCGTCCGGGGCCGCGCTGCTGATGCGGCTCCTCGTCACCAGGTAGCCGCGGGGGTCGGCGACCGCGGTCGACGGCGCGAAGACGAAGCCGTAGGGGGCGGCGGACAGGTCCGTCCGGTTCAGGGTGCGGAAGTGGCAGCCCTCGAAGACCGCGGTGGCCCGCCCGAACACGAAGTCGACGTCGCCCTCGACGTAGCAGTCCCGGTAGTACTGTCGGGCGAACGTGCCGAGCGCCGTCGAGTCGGCGTACAGCGTGTCCTGGTGGCCGAGGAACCGGCACCGTTCGAAGGCGCTGCGGTCGCCCTGCACCTTGATCGCGACGGCCTGCGTGCCGGCGGTCTCCGGGTGGTCGGCGCGCAGGAAGTCGTTGGCGAAGGTGAGGTCGCGGGCGGCGAAGCCGTCGGCCTGCACGGTGGTGGTCGCCGAGCCGGTCGTGCCGTAGGTGCCGCCGCCGGGCTTGGGCGTGCCGTTGGCGCGGTCGTACACGACCGCCACGTCCCGCGCGTTCCCGGAGGCACCGATCCACGTCATACCGGTGCGGGTGGAGTCCACGACGACGGTCTCCCGGTACGTCCCCGGCGCGATCACCAGCGTGCACCCGTCGCCGTCGGCCGCCGTGACGGCGGCCTGCACGGTGGTGAAGTCCCCCGCCCCGCCCGGGTGGACGTACAGGGTCTTCTCGGTGAGGCGGGCGGACGGCGAGCCGTACCGGCCGAAGCCGGAGCCGAAGCCGGAGCCGGAGCCGGCCCGTGCGGGGGCCGCGAGGCCGAGCGCCAGGGCGGCGCCGGCGCTCGCGGCGAGGAAGGCTCTGCGTCCCACGGTGGCCGTCACGGTCAGCAGACCTTTCCGGCGCCCGCGCGGTGGTCGACGATCCCGGGTACCGCCCGGGCCGGGTCGACGTCGGTCCGCAGGGTCGGGGTCCAGCCGGCGCCGGACTGGAGGATCTCGCCGGGGACCTGCGCGTTGTGCACGGCGATCAGGTCGGTGAGCCTGCCGTTGACGTAGTTGTCGCCGGCGGTGAGCGGCGCCTCCTTCCACTTCTTCAGGATCAGGCCGGGCTGCACCCCCTCCGGCAGGGTGAACGCGTTGTGCTCGGCCACGAGCTGGGACTCCATGCCGATGCCGTAGCTGTAGCCGTAGCCGTCACCCGCGACGAAGTGGTTGTCGTAGGAGTCGACCTGCCCGAAGCGGACGCGCGGGGCGCGCTCCACCAGGTTCGAGAACAGGTTGTGGTGGAAGGTGACCTTCAGGTGCCCGCGGTCCACGGCTGCGGTGGAGGCGCTGTCGCTGTTGCCGATGAGGATCGTCTTGTCGTGGTCGGCGAAGACGTTCCAGGAGGCGGTGACGTAGTCGGAGCCCTTGACGATGTCCATCTCGCCGTCGTGCTGCTCGTAGATCCGCCCGTAGTAGTACGGCAGCGTGCTGTCGGGGTGGTCGCCGTCGGTGAAGGTGTTGTGGTCCATCCACACATGGGTGCCGCCGTAGACGTCCACGCTGTCGTACTCGGAGTTCCAGTTGCCGTCGGCGGTGTCGGTGGGGTCCCACTGCGGGAAGCAGTCCAGGGGGCTCTCGAAGCTCAGATTGCGGACGATGACGTTGTCCACGCCCTGGATCTGCAGGCTCGCGCCCTTGAAGCCGGCGTCCTTGCCGATGCCGATGATGGTGGTGTTGGCGGGCACGAAGGCCTTGATGTACTTGTCCTGGTTGGCCCCGGAGGCGCGGCGCAGTCCCTCGGGGCTGTCGGCGGGCTCGCCGTCCAGGTTCTCGGTGCGGCCCCACACCGCCGGGTCGTAGGTCTTGAGGTAGGTGTCGAAGTCGTAGCCGGGCACCGCGAAGGAGGCGCAGCTCGGCCCGTCCGCGTCGATCGTGCCCCTGACCTTGACGATCTTCGGCGCGGAGCCGCCGTCGGCGAGGGCGGCCTTGAACTGGTCCCAGGTGGTGACGGTGTACACGTGCGCGGCGTCGGCTGCCGCGCCGCCGGTGGTGCCGGTGCCGTAGGAGCCCCAGCCGTCGTGTGCGGCCAGGGTCTGGCGGCCGGGGTCGCGGGGCTGGGCGGCGGATGCGGCGGGGCCGGTCACGGTGAGGACGAGGGCGGTGCAGCCGATCAGCGCGGTCGCCGTGACTATGGCATGCCCATGCCATTTCTGTGAGCGCATGGTGCGGCTCTCCTTGGGGTGGGTGGGTGGTTACGCGGCGGGCGGCGGGGGCCAGGTGATCCAGGACTCGGGGACGTCCTCGTGGAGCCGGCGGACGTCCCGGGGCGCCGGCACGTGCCGGTGCAGCAGCTCGCCCGCGACGAGGCGGGCCACGGCGATCGCGCCGGGCGGGTTGAAGTGGGTGTTGTCCTGCTCGGTCGCCGTCCAGTTGAAGTACTTCTTGGTCTCCTCGACGCCGAGCCGCTGCCACAGCGCGAGCGACAGGGCCTCGATGTCGAGCAGCGGGACGTGCTCCTCCTCGGCGAGGGCGCGCATCGCCGCCGGGTAGTCGCCGTGGGTCGGCAGGGCGTTGCCGCCCGCGTCGAACCTCCTGCGCTCGACGGGGGTGGCGAGCACCGGCCGCGCGCCGTGCGCCCGGGCGCCCGCCAGGTAGCGGCGCAGGTGGTCCTGGTAGGTGGTCCAGGGTTCGGTGTAGCGGGTCGGGTCGTCGGCCTTCTCGTCGTTGTGCCCGAACTGGACGAGAAGGAGATCGCCGGGCCGGGTCACGGCGAGGATGGCGTCGAGCCGCCCCTCGTCGATGAAACTCTTCGAACTGCGCCCGTTGACGGCGTGGTTGGCGACGACCAGCCCCTCCCGCAGGAAGAAGGGCAGCGCCATGCCCCACCCGGTCTCGGGGGCTGCGTCGGCGTACTTCTGAGCGGCGGTGGAGTCGCCGGCGATGTAGAGGGTGCGGCGACGGCCTGCGGCGACGGCGGGACCGGTGGCCGCGAGGGCGAGGGGAACGGCGGCAAGGGCCGCCGCGGAGACTTGTCTGCGCGTAAGAGACACAAGGGTGCCTTTCCAACAGGGGCTGAGAAGTGTTCCCTCGGCGCGCGGGGAACTGCGCGACCGTCCGCGACCGAACGGCAGTCCCCCACGACACCGACCACCCGAGCCGTCAGTGGTTCTTCTTCCACTCGGCCTGCGCCTTGTTCAGCCGGTCGGCCAACGTGTCGAGAAACGCCTTCACGGTCGTCTTCCCGAGCAGCACCTTCTGGAAGTTCGCCTCGTTGTCGGCCTTGGAGATGGTGTTCCAGTCGGGCAGGTAGTACGGCAGTTGCACGATCTTCGTGCTGGAGCCGTTCAACGCCTCGGCCGCCAGCTTCGTGGGCTCGGCCTTCTGGATCCAGGCGTCCTTCGCCGCGTCCACGTTCGCCGGCACCTGCCCCGCCGACTCGTTGAACTTCGAGTTCTCCTCGTGCGAGACGGCGAACTCGATGAACTTCCAGGCCGCCGCCTTGTTCTTGCTGGACTTGAACACGCTCAGCCCGTCGACCGGGTTGGACACCTGCACCCGGGAGCCGTCGTCCAGCGTCGGGTTCGGAAGGCCGCGGAACTTGTCCGCCCCCAGGGCCTTCAGATGGTCCTGGTAGGACCCGAGGTTGTGGCTCAGCATTCCGATGGTGCCGCTGTCCCACTGGGCGACCATCTTGGTGAAGTCGTTGTTGACGTCGGCGGTCGGGGTGTCCTTCTTGTACAGCGCCACGTACTTCTCGAGGGCCGCCACGTTCTTCGGGTCGTTGACGGTGGTCCTGTCGCCGTTCCAGAACGAGGTGATGCCGGTCTGGCTGTACATCGCGTCCAGGGCCGGCGCGATGGAGCCCTTGCCGCCGCGGATGGTGAAGCCGAACTCGTTCTTGCCCTTGTCGGTCAGCTTGTCCGCGGCCTCGTAGAACTTGGCCCAGGTGGTGGGCGCGTCGAGGCCCGCCTTCTTGAACAGGTCGGTCCTGTACCACAGGGTTCCGTTGTTGGCGGAGGTCGGAATCTGGTAGAGCTGATCGCCGCCGCCCGCCGCCTTGCTGCTGTCCAGCAGGTTCTGGCTCAGCTTGCCGTTCAGCGGGCTCTTCTTCAGGCGGCTGTCCAGCGGCTCCAGCGCGCCCTGCGCGGCGACCTCGGCGAGTATCGCGGTTCCCACGCCTCCGACATCGGGCAGGCCGCCGCCCTGGATGGCGGTGTCGTACTTGGACTGGGCGCTCGCGGCCGGGATGCCGACGTAGTCGACCTTGATGTCCGGGTTCTTCTTCTCGAAGTCGGCGATGACCTGCTTCCAGATGTCGGTGCGCACACCGCCGTTGTTGTCCCAGAAGGTGATCTCGCCCTTGCCGGAACCCTCGTCGCCCTTGTTCCCCGCGGCGCCGCTGCCGTCGTCGCCGCACGCGGTGGCGGTGAGGGCGAGCGCGGAACCCAGGGCGACGGCCAGCGCGGCACGCCTGCTTCTGCGGTTGGTGATCTTCATTGATCGGCTCTCTTCTTGCTCGATCCAACGGGATACGGAGGTCAGGACGGGCTGATGCGGAAGTTCGCCGGACTCAGCTCGGTCACCACCGTGCCCGCGAGAGCGGTGACCGGGTGCAGGTAGGGGCGCGGCGAGAGCCGGGCGGGCGGTTCGGGGCGGGTGACGTAACGGCCGACCGGGCGGCCCGCGACCCGCAGGACCGGTGAGTCGCTGTTCGTCATCGGGTGCTCACCTCTTCCGGGAACCGGGCCGGAAGCGCCCAGGGCGTGCCCAGCTCGGAGAAGAGGGCGAGGGTGTCGGCGGCGGCCGCGACCAGCCCGTCGACGCCCGGTACGACACGGCGGTCCTCGCCGGGGACCCGGTGCCAGGCGCCGTGCGGCAGCGGCGCCGGGTCGGGGGCCTGCCGGACGGCCTCCACGACCTTCATGAAGGCGCCGGTGGTGTCCGGGGTGACCAGCAGGTCGGTGCCGTCGGTGAGGTGCCGTACGAGGTTCTCCAGCAGGTCCGTCCTGCCGTACTCGAACTCCTCCGGGCCGTGGCCGGCCCGCTGGAGCAGCACCCGGTCCTGCTTGTACCAGAAGGTGATCCGGCCGCTGCCGCCGTGCACCAGGACGTAGGGCTCGTCGGGGCGTTCGGCGCACAGGGTCGCGGCGACGGTGACCGGGCGGTCCTGGGCGGTGCTGATCCGGACGCAGGAGGTGTCGTCGGACTCGATGGCGTTGGCCCGCCACAGCTCGGTCTCGACCCCGGTGACGTCCTCGGCGCGGGTGGAGCCGCTCAGGGCCAGGGCGGTGGCCACGGCGTGCGCGAGCGGGTTGGTGAGCGCGCCGTCGACGACGTCGACACCGTCCAGTCGGCGCCTGCCGGCCCAGCGGGCGCGCCGGTAGTACGCCTCGTCGCGCGCCCAGGCACCGGCCCCGCCGACGCCGACGACCTCCCCGATCGCCCCTCGTGCGATCAGCTCCCGGATCGCGGGCACGGCGTGCGAGCCCAGCGACTGGAAGCCGATCTGGCAGGCGACACCGGCCCGGGCGACCGCGTCGGCGATACGGCGGAACTCGGCGAACGAGGGGGCCGGCGGCTTCTCCAGCAGCAGGTGGACGCCGTTCGCGGCGGCCGTCAGGGCCAGGTCCGCGTGGGTCGGGATCGGTGTGGAGACGACGGCGATCCGGGCCCCGGTGGCCTGAAGGAGCGCACCGAAGTCGGTGGACTGCCGTGGTGAGCCCAGCCCCCGGGGGATCTCGTCCTCGCTCAGCGGTGTGAGCTCGCAGATGCCCACGAGCCGTACGAGCCCCCGGCGCTGGAGCCGGCGGATGTTCTCCAGGTGCCGGCGGCCGTGTCCGCGGGCCCCGGCGAGTACGACGGGCAGTGCGGTGGTCGCCGTGGGACGCCCCCCGCGGACCGCCTCCGGGCCGGCGGTGCCCCTCATCCCTTCACCGCCCCGGCGCTGAAGCCAGTGATCAGCCACTTCTGGATGAAGGCGAACACGATCACGACGGGCACGGCGGCGACGATTCCGCCCGCGGCGAGCGCCCCGAGGTCGACGCTGTCCGCGCTCATCAGGGTGTTCAGACCGACCGGGATGGTCTGCTTGCTCTGGTCGGACAGGAACATCAGGGCGAACAGGAAGTGGTTCCAGGCGTGCACGAAGGCGAAGGAACCCACGGCGATGAGACCGGGCCGCAGCAGCGGCAGGACGACGATCCGGAAGGCGGCGAAGCGGTTGCAGCCGTCCACCCAGGCGGCCTCCTCCAGCGAGGGCGGCACGTTCCTGATGAATCCGGCGATCAGGATCATCGACAGCGGAAGCTGGAACACGGTCTCGGCGATGATGACGCTGCCCAGCGAGTTGATCATCCGCAGGTTGGCGAAGATCTGGAAGAGCGGGACCAGCAGCAGGGCGCCCGGTACGAACTGCGAGCACAGCAGGGCGAGCATGAAGGCCCGCTTGATCCGGAAGTCGAACCGGGCGAGCGCGTAGCCGCCGGCGAGCGCCACCACCGTCGTCATCACGAGGGTCGCCACGCCGACGAGCACGCTGTTCAGGAAGTAGGTGCCGAAGGACCGCTCCGTCCAGACCTTCTCGAAGTGGTCGAAGGTGACCGGCCAGGGAACCAGCGAGCTCGAGCCGGCCGGGCGCAGGGCGAAGAGCAGGATCCAGTAGAACGGGACGAGCGTGAACAGCAGGTAGATCGACAGGGGCAGGTAGATCTGCCAGCGCGGGACCTCGTCCCAGGCGCGGCGCCTGCCCTTGGTCCGGGCCGGCTCGGACACCACGCGCTCCGGTGCGGGCGCGATCTCGGTGATCACTTCTCCTCACCTCCGAACTTGCTCAGCCGCAGATAGACCATCGAGAAGAAGAGCAGGATCACGAACGCCACCGTGGTCAGCGCCGAGGCGTAGCCGAAGTTGTGGGCGTCGACGCTGGTGTTGGCGATGTAGAGCGGGAGCGTGGTGGTCTCGCCGGCCGGGCCGCCGCCGGTGAGCGTGTAGAGCAGGTCGACGTTGTTGAACTCCCACACCGCGCGCAGCAGTGTGGACAGCACGATGGCGTCCTTCAGATGGGGCAGCGTGATGTGCCAGAACTGCTTGAAGCGGCTCGCCCCGTCGACCTCGGCGGCCTCGTACAGGTCCTTCGAGACGGACTGGAGGTCGGCGAGGATGAGGATCGCGAAGAAGGGGACGCCGCGCCACAGGTCGGCGACGACCGCCGCCGGGAAGACGGTCGAGGTGTCCGACAGCCAACTGGTGCCGTAGGAGCCGATGCCCAGGTCGGCGAGGTAACGGGTGATGCCGGTCTGGGAGTTGTAGAGCAGCACCCAGATCGCGGAGGTCAGCACGCCGGAGACGGCCCACGGGGAGAACACCAGCGCCCGGCCGAGCGCCCGGCCGACGAACGTCTGGTTGACGATGAGGGCGAGGGCGAGACCGAACAGCAGTTGCAGCCCGACCTCGACGACGACCCATTTGACGCTGAAGGTCAGGGTGTCCCAGAACTGCGGGTCCTTGGTGAAGGCCTGGACGAAGTTGTCGAAGCCCGCGTAGCCGTTCCGCCACGGCTTGGTGGGGTTGTAGTTCTGCAGGCTGTAGTAGAAGACGCTGAGGACCGGGTAGGCGATGAAGCCCAGCATCAGCAGGGCCGCCGGGGCGATCAGCAGGTACGGGAGCCTGCGCGGCGTGGCGGAGGCACGGCGCCGCCCGGGTGGCGCGGGCGGTTTCGCCACGGCTGCGGCTTGGGCCATGACTGTTCTCCGTTCGCAAGGGGAGGGGACCGCCTGAAGGGCGTCCGTGAGGGGGCGGTGGTCGGGCGACGGGCGGGCGTGTACCGGCAGTACAGAAAGCGCTTGCTCGATACACGTGGTTGAAGCGCTTCGACAGGGGATGTGGGGTGCTGCGTTCAGCGGCCCGGGCCTGCGGTGGTGCGTGCGCAGGCCCGGGGGGTCCTGCGGTGCGTCAGCCGGCGTACGGGTCGGGGACCTGGCCGGGCCGGGCCAGGAACTCGAAGTCGCAGCCGGTGTCGGCCTGGGTGATCTGGGAGTTGTAGAGCACGCCGTAGCCGCGCTCGTACCGGGCGGGCGGCGGGGTCCACTCCGCCCTGCGGCGCCTGAGCTCCTCGTCGTCCACGTTGAGCTGGAGCGTGCGGGCCTCGACGTCGAGGGTGATGCTGTCCCCGGTGCGCACCAGGGCGAGCGGTCCGCCGAGGTACGACTCGGGTGCCACGTGCAGCACGCACGCGCCGTAACTCGTGCCGCTCATCCGGGCGTCGGAGATCCGCACCATGTCCCGCACGCCCTGCTTGAGCAGGTGGTCCGGGATGGGCAGCATCCCGTACTCGGGCATTCCGGGGCCGCCCTTGGGGCCCGCGTTGCGCAGCACCAGCACGCTGTCGGCGGTGATGCCGAGGGCCGGGTCGTTGATGGTGCGCTGCATGGTCCGGTAGTCGTCGAAGACGACCGCGGGCCCGGTGTGCTTGAGCAGGTGCGGCTCGGCGGCGATGTGCTTGATGACGGCGCCGTCCGGGCAGAGGTTGCCGCGCAGGACGGCGACCCCGCCCTCGCGCGCGACCGGGTTGTCGCGGGGCCGGATGACGTCGTCGTCGTGGACCTGCGCGCCCGCGATCTGCTCGCGCAGGGTGTCGTACGACACCGTCGGCCGGTCCAGGTGCAGCAGGTCCGGGATCCGGGAGAGGAACCCGGGCAGGCCGCCCGCGAAGTGGAAGTCCTCCATCAGGTACCGCTCGCCGCCCGGCCGGACGTTGGCCAGTACGGGGACCGTGCGCGCCAGGCGGTCGAAGTCGTCGAGCGTGAGCTTCACGCCCGCCCGGCCCGCCATGGCGATCAGGTGGATGACGGCGTTGGTGGAACCGCCGAGCCCGAGCACCGTGGTGACGGCGTCCTCGAACGCGTCACGGGTGAGGATGTCGGACAGCTTGCGGTCCCGGTGGACGAGTTCGACGATCCTCAGGCCCGCCGCGGCGGCCATCCGGTCGTGCCCGGAGTCGACGGCGGGGATGCTGGAGGCGCCGGGGACCGTCACACCGAGCGCTTCGGCGGCGGCCGTCAGCGTGGACGCCGTACCCATCGTCATGCAGTGTCCGGGCGACCGGGCGAGGCCGCTCTCCAGTTCGGACATCTCGCAGTCGCCGATGAGGCCGGCGCGCTTGTCGTCCCAGTACTTCCACATGTCGGTGCCGGAGCCGAGGACCTCGCCGCGCCAGTGGCCCGGGAGCATCGGCCCCGCGGGCACGAAGACCGTGGGCAGGTCGACACTCGCGGCGCCCATGAGCAGCGCGGGCGTGGACTTGTCGCAGCCGCCCATCAGCACGGCCCCGTCGACCGGGTAGGACCGCAGCAGTTCCTCGGTCTCCATCGACAGCAGGTTGCGGTAGAGCATCGGGGTCGGCTTCTGGAAGGTCTCGCTGAGCGTGGCGACCGGGAACTCCAGCGGGAAGCCGCCCGCCTGCCACACGCCGCGCTTCACGGCCTGCGCACGATCCCTTAGATGCACATGACAAGGGTTGATGTCGGACCAGGTGTTCAGGATGGCGATGACGGGCTTGCCCAGGTGCTCCTCGGGCAGATAGCCGAGCTGGCGGGTGCGGGCCCGGTGGCTGAAGGAGCGCAGCCCGTCGGTGCCGTACCACTGGTGGCTTCTGAGCTGTTCCGGCTTCTTCATACGGCCCACCCGGCGGCTATGGCGGCGACCTCCGCGCGTTTCTCCTCGGGCAGCGCCCTGCTCGGCGGGCGCACGTCCCGGCGGCACAGGCCGAGGGAGGCGAGGGCCTCCTTGACGACGGTGACGTTGTCGGCGGAGCCGTTCGCGGCGCGGAGTTCCTCGAACCGGCGGATCTGTTCCCAGACCTTCATGGCGGCCGGGTAGTCGCCCGATCGAAGCGCTTCAATCATGTTCAGCGAGACGGACGGGGCGACGTTCACGAGCCCCGAGGTGAAGCCCGTGGCACCCGCGGAGAAGTAGGAGGGGGCGTACGGCTCGGCGAGACCCGCCACCCACACGAACCGGTCCAGGCCGGCGTCCCGGGCGAAGGCCGCGAACCGGGCGGCGTCCGGGACGGCGTACTTGACCCCGATGACGTTCGGGCAGTGGTCGGCGAGCTCGGCGAGCCGGGCGCCGGGAAGCTGGGCGTTGCGGATGTAGGGAACGACGCCCAGTTCGGGTACGGCCTCGGCGACGGCCCGGTGGTAGTCGACCCAGCCGGCGGCGGAGACGTAGGGGTGGACGGGCTGGTGCACCATCACCATTCCGGCACCACGCTCGCGGGCGTGCCGGGCGGAGGCGACGGCGGTCGGCACGTCGTGCCCCACCCCGACCAGGATCGCGGCCCGGCCCCCCGCCTCCTCGACGGTCAGCTCGGTGACCAGGCGCCGCTCCTCGGGGGTGAGGGCGTAGAACTCGCCGGTGTTGCCGCCCGGGGTCAGGGTCCTCACCCCGCCGTCGAGCAGGCGACGCAGCAGGACCCGGTGCGCTTCCCGGTCGATGGTGCCGTCCTCGGCGAAGGGGGTCACCGGGATCGCCACCACGTCGGCCAGGGCCGCCCGCTGGGTCTCGAACGACGTTGTCATGCCCGACCGTCCTCTCCCCGGGCCGTCGGCTCCGCCGCCTCCGTCGCGGGGAAGGCCCGTCGCACGAACGACGCGATGTGGGCGCGGAGGGCGCCCGCCGCCCCGTCGGCGTCGCCTTCGAGGGCGAGCCGCAGGATCTCCCGGTGCTCGGCGGCCTCCCGCTCCCAGGAGGGGTCGGCGGCCCAGGCGACGGCCGAGACGAGGGCGGCCTGGTCGCGGACCTCGTCGAGCATCCGGCCGAGCAGCGGGTTGCCGCACGGCAGATAGAGGGCGCGGTGGAACTCCCGGTTGGCCAGGGAGCGTTCGGCGGTGTCGTGCGCCTCGTCGGCCCGGGTCAGCGCGTCGCGCGCGGCGTCCAGGGAGGCCCCGCGCCGCACCGAGCGCCGCAGGGCCTCCGGCTCCAGGAGCAGCCGGACGTCGTAGACCTCGCGCGCCATGTCCGCGTCCACCATGCGCACCGTGACGCCCTTGTACTGGCTCATCACGACGAGCCCGGTCCCGGCCAGGGTCTTGAGCGCCTCGCGCACGGGGGTCTTCGACACCCCGAACTGTGCGGCGAGTTCGGTCTCGACCAGGGCCTGACCGGGCGTCAGCTGCCCGGTGAGGATGCGGTGTTTGATCCCTTCCAGCACGTACTGCGTGCGGGAGGGAATCGGCGTGGGCACAGAGGTCATGCGCGCCTCTCGGGTGTCGCGTATGGGGTGTCGCGTATCTGATCTCGCGTACGGCGTCTCATATATGACGTACGAAGTACGACGGGTCGAAGGTAAGAGCGGTCCTGTGTTTCGTCAATGCTTCTGACAAAGGGAGTTGCGCCGACGTGTGGGTGACGCGCGGTCACTCACCGCGTGACGCTCCATGGGGCACGACTGACAACGCACCACGATTTCCGTCCACCACGGTCCCCGGCCCTCACTTTTCTAAGGCATCTGCCCGATCCCGCCCCCGTGTCCTTAGAGCCACGATGACCGGACATGACGACGACATGGACGGCGGCGCGCGTGCTGCGCGACCGCGATGCGGGGCTCTGTCTGGCCGGGGTGGTGGTGTCCGGCTTCGGCACGTCGGCGCTGTGGCTGGCGTCCGGGGTGTGGGTCAAGGACCTCACCGGCTCGGACGGCCTGGCCGCGCTGTGCCTCCTCGCCCTGTGGGCGCCGGTCCTGGCCGGCCCGGTCCTGGGCACGCTTGCCGACCGCGTCCGCCGCAAGCCGCTGCTGATCGCCACGAATCTCGGCCTCGCGGCCCTCCTGCTGACGCTCTTCACCGTCCGTTCCCAGGGCGGGCTGTGGCTGCTGTACGCGGTCCTGTTCGTGTACGGGGCGGCCGGGATCGTGCACGACGCGGCCGAGTCGGCTCTCGTCGCCGCCGCCGTCGACGGTTCGCTGCTCGGCGACTTCAACGGACTGAGGATGACGGCCACGGAGGGCATGAAGCTCGTCGCCCCGCTGGCCGGCGCGGGGATCTACGCGGCGTACGGGGGCCCCTGCGTGGCGTTCCTGGACGCCGTCACGTTCATACTCGCAACCGGTCTGTACGCGCTGCTGCGGGTCCGCGAGGACGGACCGGAGCCGCCCACCGCCGGGTGGCGCGCCCGGACCGTCGAGGGCGCGCGTCATCTGTGGCGGCACGAGCGGCTGCGGCCGCTGGTCCTGGCGAGCGGGAGCACCATGCTGTTCGCCGGGCTCAACGGCGCGATGATCTACGCGGTCGTGGACGGCCTCGGCCGCTCCCCCGCGTACGCCGGGGTGCTCTTCGCCGTCCAGGGCACCGGTTCGGTGCTGATCGGCACGGTCTCGGGCCCCGCCCTGCGCCGCCTGGGGGAACGCCGGTTCGCGGCCTGTGGCATCGCCCTGTTCGCCGCCGGTGTGGCGCTCAGGGTGATCTCGTCCGACCCGGTGACGCTGGCGTGCAGCGCGGCCATCGGTGCGGGACTGCCGTGTGTCCTGATCGCGGCGTTCACCGCGGTGCAGCGGGAGACACCGGGTCCGCTGCTGGGCCGTGCGGCCGCCACGGCGAACACGCTGCTGTTCGGCCCCAACGCGGTCGGGCTGGCCGTCGGGGCGGGGCTCGTCGAACTGGTCGGCCACCGGCCGGTGCTGGTGGCGCTCGGCCTGGTCGCGCCGGTGGCGGTGGTGCCGCTGCTTCAGAGCCCCGCAAGCGCGTCCGATACGGCGTCGAGGTCGTCGTCGGACGCCAACCCGGCGTGATACAGCCGCAGTTCGGTCGCGCCCAGCTCGGCGGCGCCCCGGGCGTCCCGCGCGAGTGTCCCCGGGCTGCCGCCCATGCCGGAGACCACGGTGAAGTTGGCGGCGAGGACGGCACCCGACCGGTGCTGTTCCGCGAACGGGGTCAGCAGCCCGGCGCCGCCCGTGCAGGGCACCACCACACCGTCCGCCACGGACAGGACGTGCGCCGGGTCGACGCCCGCGTTGGCGCCGCAGTGGTAGGAGACCGGGTCCGCGTGCAGCAGCACCTGGAAGCCGTCGGGTGCCGCCGCCCGGACCGCCGCCACGGCCTCCTCCTGGAGCGTGCGGGCGGTGGTGTCGCGCCACGCGCGCGTGGCCGCCGCTCGCGTGTCGCCGAGGAGCTTCTCCACGCCCGCCCAGCCCCCGTCACCGGGCGCCCCGCGCCACACCGGCTCCAGTGCGGCCCGTACCGCCGCCGCCAGTTCCCCGGCATCCAGTCCGTGCCGCCCGTAGCCCTCGCGGCAACTCGGGCAGAAGCACAGTGACATCAGGTACTGCGCGGCGTCCCCGAACGGCACACCGCCGATCTTGTCGTGGGCGTGCAGGTGCGCCAGTCCGTACCAACCGAGCGACTCCAGTTCCGCGCCGCGCGCGCCGGGTCGTACGGCCGCCTCGGCCGCCAGGTCGACCAGGTACGCGCGCGTGGCGGGCTGCGCGATGCACGGCGCCCAGGGGTAGCGGTCGCCGTAGGCGTTGACCACCGAGGTGGCGGGATGCTCCTCACCGAGGCGGGTGTTGTGCGCCAGCACCACCCAGGTGTGCACCTCGAGCCCGGCGGCGGTGAGCGCGCGGGCCGCCTCGCCGAACGCGTCGCCCGGGGCCCAGTCGCCGGCCGGGTGGGGGCGCAGGATGCGGCCCTCCCAGCGTGCGTCCGTCGGGTAGAGCACGGCCGCGTGCCGGGCGGTCACGATGCGGTGGCGCGGATGCCGGGGGGTGAGGGCGCGTGTGGAGTGGTACGCGGAGGCGAGGGTCACCTGCCGGACGCCCAGCGCGGCGATGCGGGCCGGGGCCTCGGGGTCGCCGTTGACGTCCCAGGGGTAGACGAACGCCGAGGCTTTCACATGCCCTCCTCGAGCAGCGCGTTGCCGCGGTCGATCAGCTCGGCGAGCTGTTTGACGTGGTCCCCGGACGGCTCGTGCAGCGGTGGCCGGACCTCGCCGACGTCGAGGCCGCGCAGCCGGACGCCCGCCTTGACGAGGGACACGGCGTAGCCGCGCCCGCGTGCGCGCAACTCGACGAACGGGCGGTAGAAGCCGTCCAGGAGCCGGTTCACGGTGGCGTCGTCGCCGGAGGCGAGCGCCCGGTGGAAGGCGAGGGCGATCTCGGGGACGAAGCAGAACACGGCGGAGGAGTACAGCGTGACGCCGATGCCGCGGTAGGCGAGCTGGGTCAGCTCGGCGGTCGGCAGCCCGTTGAAGTAGAGGAAGTCGCCGGGGACCTCGCTGCGCACGGCGCTGACGACACGCTGCATCAGGTCCAGGTCGCCGAGCCCGTCCTTGAGGCCCACGACGCCGTCCGTGCGGGCGAGTTCGACCACCGTCCCGGGCGTGAACACCGCGTTGTCGCGCTGGTAGACGACGGTCGGCAGCGAGGTCGCGGCGGCCAGCTCCCGGTAGTGCCGCAGCAGGCCCTCCTGGCCGGCGAGGACCAGGTAGGGCGGCATGGCGAGCAGCCCGTCGGCGCCGGCGTCCTCCGCCAGCCGCGCGTAGCGCACGGCGAGGGCGGTCCCGTATCCGGCGCCCGCGACGACCGGAACCCGTCCGTCCGCGGCCTCGACGGCCACCCGCACGCAGGCCTGGAACTCCTCGGGCGTCAGCGCGTGGAACTCGCCCGTGCCGCAGCACGCGAACACGGCGGCGGCGCCCGCCTCCACCCCCGTGCGCACATGGGCGCGGTAGACGTCGAGGGCGAGGGAGCCGTCGGGCTCGTAGGCGGTGACGGGGAAGAACAGCGGCCCGCTGGGGATGCTGAGTCGAGCGGCGAGAGGGGCTGACGTCACGGGCTCTCCCTTGAACAGGCGCTCCTGCGCGGACCGGCGGGCGCTCCGGGGTGGGTCACAACCCGGACGAGTGCACGTTTATGATCCGCGTCCATATCTCTGAACGAATCCACGCTATGGGGCCACGTCAGGGCGGGTCAAGCGCACAATCGGGCAAGTCAAGGGCGGATTCCCTACTTCCGCGCCAGACTTGACGGGCCCGGCCGACGCTCCCTAGCGTGTCCACGAATGTGAATCCTGTGCATGAATGCGGCCGTTGATCTCAAGGAGACCGAGGATGCCCGCTCCCCGCACCGTTCTGCTCACCGGCGCCGCCGGCGGACTCGGCACCCTGATGCGGGGACTGCTGCCGCAGTACGGCTACGAGCTGCGGCTTCTGGACCTCAGGCCGATCGAGGGCGAGCCCGGCGCGATCGTCGCGGACCTCGCGGACAAGGACGCCGTACGCGATGCGGTGCGGGGCGTCGACGCGATCATCCACCTCGCGGGCATCTCCCTCGAGTCCACGTTCGAGAAGATCCTGAAGGCGAACATCGAGGGCACGTACAACGTGTACGAGGCGGCGCGCGAGGAAGGGGTACGCCGGATCGTGTTCGCCTCCTCCAACCACGCGGTCGGCTTCACCCCGCGCCCCCGGGGTGACGACCCGCTCATCCCGATCGACGCCCCGCGCCGCCCCGACACCTTCTACGGCCTGTCCAAGTCCTTCGGCGAGGACCTGGCCCAGCTCTACTGGGACAAGCACGGCCTGGAGACGGTGTCGGTGCGCATCGGTTCCTGCTTCCGCGAGCCGACCAGCGTCCGCATGCTCTCCGTCTGGATGAGCCCCGAGGACGGCGCCCGCCTCTTCCACGCGGCCCTGACCGCCGAGAACGTCGGACACACGGTCGTCTACGGCTCCTCGGCCAACACCCGCCTGTGGTGGGACCTGACCACCGCCCGGGCCCTCGGCTACGAGCCGCAGGACGACTCCGAGCCGTACGCCGAGAAGCTCATCGCCGAGCAGGGCGAACTGGACCCGGACAACCCGGCGCACGCGTACCTCGGCGGCCATTTCGTCACCGACCCGCCCATCTGGCCGTACTGAGTCGGCACCCACCGGGGCGGGCGGGCACCGAACGGGCTCGCCCGCCCCGTCATTCGGGCACCGAGGCCGCCCGTTCCCACCGGCCTCCCGGCTCCACCGCAGGTCCGCGACGGGCCCGCTGTTCGCCATACGGGCCGCATCGGGCACACTCGGACTTGCAACAGACCTGGTCAGCGCCGCACAGCCGCTGTAGAAAGGCCTCCATGGCCCACACCGGGCCCGAACGGGCACACCGGAGCGGAGACGGGAGGCGCGATGACGGCCAGGACCGCTGAGGAACGGCAGCGTGAGATCGTCAGGGCCGCCCGCCGCACGGGCTCGGTCGACGTCACGACGCTCGCCGCGGAGCTGGGCGTCGCCAAGGAGACCGTACGCCGGGATCTGCGCGCCCTGGAGGACCACGGGCTCATCCGCCGCACCCACGGTGGCGCCTACCCCGTGGAGAGCGCCGGTTTCGAGACGACCCTCGCCTTCCGCGCCACCCGCCACGTCCCCGAGAAGCGCCGGATCGCGGCCGCCGCGGCCGAGCTGCTCGGGGACGCCGAGACCGTCTTCGTGGACGAGGGTTTCACCCCCCAGCTCATCGCCGAGGCCCTGCCCCGGGACCGGCCGCTGACCGTGGTCACCGCGTCACTGGCCACCGCCGGCGCGCTCGCGAAGGCCGAGAACACCACCGTCCTGCTGCTGGGCGGCCGGGTGCGGCACGGCACGCTCGCCACCGTCGACCACTGGACGACGAAGATGCTGGCCGGTTTCGTCCTGGACCTGGCCTACATCGGCGCCAACGGCATCTCCCGCGAACACGGCCTGACCACCCCCGACCCCGCCGTCAGCGAGGTCAAGGCGCAGGCGATCCGCGCGTCCCGGCGCACGGTGTTCGCGGGGGTGCACACCAAGTTCGGGGCGGTCAGCTTCTGCCGGTTCGCGGAGATCGGCGCGCTGGAGGCGATCGTCACGAGCACGCTGCTGCCGGCGGCCGAGGCGCACCGCTACTCGCTGCTGGGCCCGCAGGTCATCCGCGTCTGACACCGTCCGACGACAGCTCGAGGAAAACCCGCCACAGGGACGTTCACGCCCCCCGTGCGCCCTTGTCCCCCCATGAGTACAGGAGCGATCCATGCGCACCCAGAGCCGACGGAGGCCGCGAGCCGTGCTCGCCATGGCCGCCGCAGGGACGCTGCTCGCCCCGCTGCTCTCCGGCTGCTGGGTCGGAGCAGGCGGGTCCGGTTCCGGCGGCGACTCCATCAACGTCCTGATGGTCAACAACCCGCAGATGGTGGAGTTGCAGAAGCTCACCGCCGCCCACTTCACCAAGGACACCGGCATCAAGGTGAACTTCACCGTGCTGCCCGAGAACGACGTCCGCGACAAGATCAGTCAGGACTTCGCCAACCAGGCCGGCCAGTACGACGTCGCCACCCTGTCGAACTACGAGATACCCATCTACGCCCGCAACGGCTGGCTGCACGAGATGGACTCGTACGTCACCGAGGACCGCGGCTACGACGAGCAGGACATCCTCGGGCCCATGCGCGAGTCGCTGACCGGCGCCGACGGCAAGCTCTACGGGCAGCCGTTCTACGGCGAGTCGTCCTTCCTCATGTACCGCAAGGACGTCTTCACCGAGAAGGGCCTGACCATGCCCGCCCACCCCACCTGGCGGCAGGTCGCCGACCTCGCCGCCGAGGTGGACGGCGCGAAACCCGGAATGCGGGGCATCTGCCTGCGCGGCCTGCCCGGCTGGGGCGAACTCATGGCGCCGCTGACGACGGTCGTGAACACCTTCGGCGGCACCTGGTTCGACAAGGACTGGAAGGCACACCTGGACTCCCCCGAGTTCGAGAAGGCGACCAGGTTCTACGTCGATCTGGTCCGCGAGCACGGCGAGGCGGGCGCCGCCCAGTCCGGGTTCGCCGAGTGCCTCAACAACATGACCCAGGGCAAGGTCGCCATGTGGTACGACGCCACCTCCGCGGCCGGTTCCCTGGAGGCGGCCGGGTCCCCCGTCAAGGGCAAGCTCGGCTACGCCCCCGCCCCCGTCCAGGAGACCAAGTCCTCCGGCTGGCTCTACACCTGGGCCTGGGGCATCCAGAAGGCGTCCCGCAACCCCGACAAGGCCTGGAAGTTCGTCTCCTGGGCCTCCGGCAAGCAGTACGAACAGCTCGTCGGCCGCACCAGCGGCTGGGCGAACGTCCCCGCGGGCAAACGCGCCTCCACCTACGACAGCGCGGACTACCGCAAGGCCGCCGCCTCCTTCCAGGAGATGACCCGCGAGGCCATCGAGGGCGCACGGCCCCGCGACCCCGGCGTGCAGCCGCGCCCCGCGCCCGGCATCCAGTTCGTCGGCATCCCCGAGTTCACCGATCTCGGCACCAAGGTCTCCCAGGAGATCAGCGCGGCCATCGCCGGACGCCAGTCCGTCGAGTCGGCCCTGAAGAAGTCCCAGCAGCTCGCCGAGCAGATCTCCAAGGAGTACGAGGGACGATGACCGCCACGACCACGGCCCCCGTGGCCGCCACTCCCCTGCGCACCGCGCACCGCCCGTCGGCCCGCCTGCGCGCCTGGGCCACCCGGGCACCGCTGCTGCCCGCCCTCGTCTTCATGATCGTCGTGACCCAGCTTCCGTTCGTGGCGACAGTGGTGATCTCGTTCTTCGACTGGAACGCCCTCTACCCCAAGGCCCGCCACTTCACCGGCGTCGACAACTACCGTCAGGTCCTCGCCGACCCCGGGCTGCGCCACTCGGTGTGGACGACGGTCCTGCTCACGGTCGCCGTGGTCCTGGTCAGCCTGGTCCTCGGCCTCGCCCTGGCCCTGCTCCTGGACCGCAGGTTCCGCGGTCGCGGCATCGTCCGCACCCTGCTGATCGCACCCTTCCTGGTGGTCCCGGTGGCGGCGGCCCTGCTCTGGAAGCACGTGCTGTTCAACCCTGAGTACGGCCTGCTCAACGGGTTGCTGCACTATGTGGGCGGCCCCCAGCCGGACTGGATCTCCAACACCCCGCTGCTCGCGGTCGAGGCCTCACTCGTCTGGCAGTGGACGCCGTTCATGATGCTGATCCTGCTGGCCGGTCTGCAGAGCCGCGACCATCAGCAGATCGAGGCCGCACGGGTGGACGGCGCCGGCGACTGGCAGATCTTCCGCCACCTGACACTGCCGCACCTGCGCCGCTATCTGGAACTCGGCGCCCTGCTCGGCTCGATCTACATCGTGCAGAACTTCGACGCGGTGTTCACGCTCACCTCGGGCGGCCTCGGCACCGCGAACCTCCCCTACACCGTCTACCAGAGCTTCTACCAGGCCCATGAGAACGGCCTCGCCTCGGCCGCAGGCGTCCTGGTCGTCATCGGCTCCATCGTCATCGCGACCTTCGCCCTGCGCGTGGTGTCGTCCCTGTTCCGCGAGGAGGTGTCCCGAGCATGAGCGCCGTCGCCGCACGCGGCCGCATCCGCCGCCGGCGTGGAGCGGGACTGGGCCTGCTGGCCTGGCTGACCGGCCTGCTGTTCTTCCTGCCCATCGCCTGGATGGCCCTGACCTCCTTCCACTCGGAGGCGGACGCCGCGACCAATCCCCCGTCCTTCGGGGCCGCCCTGACCCTGGACGGCTACCGCGACTTCTTCGGCATGGGCGGTGGCGCGAGCCCCTGGCCGGCGCTGATCAACTCCACGGTGGCGTCGGTGGCCTCGACGCTGTGCGTCCTGCTCCTCGCCCTCCCTGCGGCCTACGCGCTCTCCATCCGCCGGGTGAAGAAGTGGACGGACGTCTTGTTCTTCTTCCTGTCCACCAAGATGCTGCCGGTGGTGGCGGGCCTGCTGCCGATCTACCTGTTCGCGAAGAACACCGGGATGCTCGACAACGTCTGGCTGCTGGTCATCCTCTACACCTCCATGAACCTGCCGATCGCGGTGTGGATGATGCAGTCGTTCCTCGCCGAGGTGCCGGTCGCGGTGATCGAGGCGGCGCGGGTGGACGGCGCGAGGCT
This sequence comes from Streptomyces sp. NPDC028331, assembly GCF_055565775.1. Taxonomy (NCBI): domain Bacteria; kingdom Bacillati; phylum Actinomycetota; class Actinomycetes; order Kitasatosporales; family Streptomycetaceae; genus Streptomyces; species Streptomyces sp. NPDC028331. Next base: position 120,581 of record NZ_JBVHTR010000003.1, read on the forward strand.
GCCGACGGTACTGGCCCGGGTGGTGGCCCCCATCGCGCTGCCGGGAATCGCGGCAACGGCGCTGATCTGCTTCATCTTCAGCTGGAACGAGCTGCTCTTCGCCCGGGTGCTGACGGGCGTGGTCGCGGAGACCGCCCCCGTCTTCCTGACCGGCTTCATCACCAGCCAGGGCCTGTTCCTGGCGAAGGTGTGCGCCGCGTCGCTCGTCATCTCGCTGCCGGTGCTCGCCGCGGGGTTCACCGCCCAGGACAAACTGGTCCAGGGCCTGTCGTTGGGAGCCGTGAAATGAGGGCCGCCGTCATCGAGTCCGTGGGCCGCGCCGTCGTCTCCGAGGTCCCGGACCCGACGCCCGGGCCGCGCGAGGTGGTCGTGGAGGTCGCGGCCTGCGGTCTGTGCGGGACCGATCTGCACATTCTCCAGGGCGAGTTCGCGCCGAAGCTGCCGATCGTGCCGGGCCACGAGTTCGCAGGCGAGGTGGTCGGAGTGGGCACCGCGGTCACGGAGCTGACGGTCGGCGACCGGGTCGCCGTGGACCCGTCCCTGTACTGCCACGAGTGCCGGTACTGCCGTACGGGCCACAACAACCTGTGCGAGCGGTGGGCGGCGATCGGCGTGACCACGGCGGGCGGGGCGGCCCGGTACGCGGTGGCGCCGGCGGCGAACTGCGTGAAGCTCCCGGAGCACGTGCGCACCCAGGACGCGGCGCTGGTGGAGCCCCTGTCCTGCGCGGTCCGCGGCTACGACGTCCTGCGGTCCCGCCTCGGGGCACACGTCCTGATCTACGGCTCGGGAACGATGGGCCTGATGATGCTGGAGCTGGCCAAGCGGACGGGCGCGGCGAGCGTGGACGTGGTGGACGTGAACCCGGCACGGCTGGAGACGGCACGGCGGCTGGGCGTCTCGGGCTCGGCGGCGAACGCGGACGAACTCGACCGCCCGCAGGGCTGGGACGTGGTGGTGGACGCCACGGGCAACGCGGCGGCGATCCAGGACGGGCTGGGCCGGGTGGCGAAGGCGGGGACGTTTCTGCAGTTCGGGGTGGCGGACTATGCGGCGCGGGTGACGATCGATCCCTACCGGATCTACAACCAGGAACTGACCATCACCGGCTCCATGGCCGTCCTCCACAGCTTCGAACGCGCGGCGGAACTCTTCGCGAACGGGGTGCTGGACCCCGAGGTGTTCATCAGCCACCGGCTGCCGCTGGAGGAGTATCCGCGGGCGCTGGAGCAGTTCGCGGCGGGGGTGGGGCGGAAGATCGTACTGGTCCCGTAGCGGTGCGACACGGACGGTTCCCGCCCCCGCCGCCCCCGAGGGCCACACCCTCAGCCCCCTGCCGGCCTCCGGCCCGGAGCCCCCAGCGGGACGCAGTCCCGAAGGGGCGGAGCCCCTGGAGGTGGGACGGGTAGGGGCGGCGGGGGCGAGCACCCCGCAGAGACGTACCAGGTAAGGGAACGGTAAAGCGGACTTGCTCGTTACCCCTGGCATGACAGTTATGACCCCCGGCTCGAACCTCCCCCTCGGCGTCCCCCGCGTGACCGTCGACGTCGCCGCCCCGGTGCGGCTCGACGTGTCGGCCCTGCTGCTCACCGCCGACGGCAAGGTGCGCTCCGACGACGACTTCATCTTCTACAACCAGCCGATGGGCCCGGGCGTCACCTACCGCTCCGGCGGCGGCACGAACCCCGACTCGATCTTGGTCGACACCGCCTCCCTCCCCCCGGGCATCGAGAAGATCGTCGTCACGGCGAGCCCGGACGCCGCCGGCCAGACATTCCAGGGCATCGAGCCGACGGCCACCCTCCGCAACGCGGACGACAACAGCGTGCTGGCCACCTTCACGCCGCCCCGGCTCGGCACGGAGACCGCGCTGGTGGTCGTGGAGGTCTATCTGCGGGGCGGCGTATGGAAGGCGCGTGCCGTGGGACAGGGCTACGCCAACGGCCTCGCGGGCATCGCGACCGACTTCGGCGTCACGGTGGAGGAACCGGCCGCCGCCCCGCCGCAACCCGCCGCGCAGCCCCCGGTCACCGCTCCCCCGGCCCCCGCCGCGCCGCCCGCACCACCCGCCCCGGTCCCCGGTGCCGGAAAGATCAACCTCGACAAGGGCCGCGTCAGCCTCCAGAAGAACCAGACCGTGTCCCTCGTCAAGGGCGGCCGCCCGCTGCTCTCCCAGGTCCGGATGGGCCTCGGCTGGGAGCCCGCGTTCCACGGCAAGGACATCGACCTCGACGCGTCCGTCATCGCGTACGGCCCGCAGCGCAACCACATCGACAGCTGCTACTTCGGCAAGCTGACCATCCTGAACGGCGCGGTCAAGCACTCCGGGGACAACCTCACGGGCGAGGGCGGAGGCGACGACGAGGTCATCACCGTCGACCTCGGACGCCTGCCGCAGGAGGTCACCGGGCTGGTGTTCACGGTCAACTCCTTCTCCGGCCAGAAGTTCACCGAGGTCGCCAAGGCCTACTGCCGCCTCGTCGACGCCGCCACCGACCAGGAACTGGTCCGCTTCGACCTCACGCACGCGGAACCGCAGACTGGCGTGATGATGGCGAAGCTCGTCCGCCAGTTCTCCGGCGAGTGGGACATGACCGCGATGGGCGACTTCGTCAAGGCCCGCACGGTGCGCAACATGGTCAAGCCGGCGGCCGAGGCGCTGTAGCCGGTCGTACGCCGGTCACCACACCCGCGGGTGCCCCCTCGGCCGGGTGCCCACGGGTGCGGCCGTCGGCGGCCTCGTCGGCCTACGGCCGCAAGCCCTCCGTCAGCAGCGACAGGTAGCGGCGGATGTACCTGCCCTGACCGTTCGCCAGTTCCGAGGCCGTGGCGATCCCGTGGGCCAGCCGCAGGACCTCGATGGGTTCGATGTCGGCCCGCAGGGTCCCCTCCCGTTGCGCCGCCTCCACCAGCCGTGACGCCGCCTCCTTCATCGAGGTGCCGCAGGCCGTGACCGCGACGGAGCCGCCGTCCGTGACGGCCGAGCCCAGCAGGACCTTCATCCCGCGCACCTGGATCGTTCCGACGCACAGTTCGTACAGCCACTCCACCAGCGCCTCACCCGGCGGCAGTTCCCGCGCGATCTCGTCGGCGCGGGCCGCGATCGCCTCGATCCGGTCGACGTACGCGGCCTCCAGCAGCGCCTGACGGTTCGGGAAGTGCCGGTACAGCGTGCCCGACCCGACGCCCGCCCGCTTGGCGATGTCATCGAGCGACGCGTTCTCGCCGTGCTCGGCGAAGGCCTCGGCCGCCACCTTCAGCAACCGTTCGTAGTTGCGCCGCGCGTCCGCTCGCATGGGCCTGACCTGCGCCATCCAGCTACTCCTTGCGAACCGGGGACCCTCCCCGTATGTTATCGGCACCGAACCGGAGACACTCCCCGGTTATGTCGCCCGGGGACCGAGCGAACGGAGTCCCACCGTATGTCCACCACCGCCCCGACCGGCTCCGGCCCGAGCGACCTCCTGGCCCGCTACCGGCGCGCCCTGCTCGAGAAGTCCGCGGACGACCTGGCCGACCTGTACGCGGACGACGCCGTGCATGAGTTCCCGTTCCTCTTCCCGGGCATGCCCGCGCGCTATCACGGCCGTGAAGAGGTACGCGCCGGGTACAGGGCCGCCTGGGGCGCAAGCCCGGCGCAGCCGCGGCAGATCCGTGAGGTGGCCGTCCACGAGTCCACCGACCGGGAGGTGATCATCGTCGAGCAGATCGTCACCGGCACCGTGACCACCACCGGTGAGCCGTTCGAGTTCCCGGGACTCCTGGTGCTGCGCGTACGGAACGGATCGATCGTGCACGTGCGCGACTACATGGACGGCCTCGGTGTGGCCCACGCGATGGGCCGGCTGCCCGCTGTGGCCGCCGCGCTCGGCGGCCGGCGGCCCGGACAGCGGGAGGGGGACCGCGAGAGCGCACCCTAGGCGCTCAGCACGGACTGCCGCGGCTTTCCGTACGACATGCTCGCCAGAGACCACATCCGCAAGGTGACCGCGGGCGACCTGGCGATCGAAGCCCGCCGCTGACATCCGGTCGAGCGCCGAGGGCGGCACAGCAGCCGCCCTCGGGGCGATCGGCACCCGGGCCCAGATCGTCTCCCGGCCGCAAGCCCGGTCTGACGCGAAGGTTCTGATCACCTGTGAGGTGAACGCCGGCTCCACCGTCTGACCGGCACTTCCGCAACGGACCCTAGCGCCGCTGGCGCTTCCACGGCCCGGTGATGGCGAGCATGATGCCGGGCTCCTGGATGTTGGCGTACAGGGTCCTGCCGTCGGGCGAGAAGGTCACGCCGGTGAACTCGCTGTACTCCGGCTCCTCCTCGGTGCCGATGTTCAGCTCGTTGCGGGCGATGGGGTACGTGCGGCCGCTGTCGGTCGCGCCGAAGAGGTGCTGGACGCCCTCGCCGTCCTCGGCGATGACCAGACCGCCGTACGGGGAGACGGTGATGTTGTCGGGTCCGTCGAAGGCGCCGTCCTCGGCCGGGTCCGGGTTCACACCGAGCAGCACCTTGAGCGTCAGGGTCCGGCGGCGGGGGTCGTAGAACCAGACCTGGCCGTCGTGCTGTACGGGGCTCTCCGCGCGGGCGTAGGAGGAGACGATGTAGGCGCCGCCGTCACCCCACCACATGCCCTCCAGCTTGCGGGCGCGGGTGATCTCACCGGCGGCGAACTGCTTGCGCACGGGAACCGTCTTGGCGTCGCGGTCCGGGACGTCGATCCAGTCGACACCGTAGACGGTGCCCGTCTTCGTGGCGCGGGAGAGGTCGTCGACGAACCGGCCGCCGGAGTCGAAGCACTTGAAGGCCTGCAGGCGGCCCGCGTCGTCGGCGAGGGTGCGCAGCTTGCCGCGCCCGTGCTCGAAGCCCTGCGGCGGCGTCCAGCGGTAGAGCAGGCCGTTCGGGCCGGAGGCGTCCTCGGTCAGGTAGAGGTGGCCGCGCTTGGGGTCGACGACGACGGCCTCGTGGGCGTAACGGCCGAGCGCCTTGACGGGCTTGGGGTCGCGGTTGGCGCGCCGGTCGGCGGGGTCGACCTCGAAGACGTAGCCGTGGTCCTTGGTCATGCCGTTCTGGCCGGCCCTGTCCTCGGTCTCCTCACAGGTGAGCCAGGTGCCCCACGGGGTGCTGCCGCCGGCGCAGTTGGTGGAAGTGCCGGCGATGCCGACCCACTCGGCGACGTGGTCCTGGCGGACCTCCACGACGGTGCAGCCGCCGGACGCGGCCGGGTCGTAGACGAGGCCCTCGGTGAGGGGTACCGGGTACTTCCACTGGGAGCGGGGGCCCTTGAGCTCGTGGTTGTTGACGAGGAGGGTGGCGCCGCGCGGGCCGGGGAAGGTGGCGGTGCCGTCGTGGTTGGACGGGGTGAACTCACCCGATTCGAGCGTGGTCCTGCCGCTGTAGGTGATCACGCGGTACGAGAACCCGGCGGGCAGGGCGAGGACGCCCTTCGGGTCGGGGATGAGCGGTCCGTAGCCGACGCCGTCGTGCCGGTGCTCCTCGTCGGCGCCCGCGGTCTCGGTGTCGGTGTCGGTGTCGGTGGACGCGAGGGCGTTCGGAGCCGTGGCGAGGGCACCGACACTGCCGGCCAGGGCGATGCCGGCACCGGTGAACGCGGACTGCCTGGCGAAGTCCCTGCGGGTGAGCGACATGCTGTCTCCTGTGAGAGGGGAGTGAGTCGGTCGGGGGGTGGCTGGCGGACCTCCGCTGGGCGCACACGCTCGCGCCGACTCCTGAACTCCGGTTGAACAGCGGTCGACTCCTGGGCACGTTTTTCCATGAACCTGCAAAGCGGGGCCCTGCCGGGCGCCGCGCAGACCAACGCCGGGCAATGCCATGGCAACGTTCCGCCCCGCCACTCACCAAGCAGGGCCCCGAGTGCGACGGTCAGCCTCCCTGCTGGGACCGCGCCTTGAACGCCGCCTTCCTCGCCTCCTTCGCCACCTTCTTGTCCGGGTGCAGGCGCCCCATCGCCTCCAGGACGTCCGGTGTCGCCGGATGGTCGACCCGCCACGCCGTCGCGAAGAAGCCGCTGTGCTGGGCCGCCAAGCCCTCGACCAGGCCCTGCAGTTCCTCCGAGTTGCCCTCGGCGGCCAGTTGCGCGGCCAGCGTGTCGATGGTGAGCCAGAACACCATCCACTCCGGCGGTGCCGGCACGTCCGCCGCCCCGCGCTCGGTGAGCCATACGCGCGCCAGGCCGCCCAGTTCCGCGTCGTCCAGCACCTCGCGCAGCGCGGGTTCCGCCTCCGGCCCGATGAGGGACAGGGCCTGCTGGCAGCGGAGCCGGCGCAGCGGCGCACCGGCGTCCGAGCCCCGCGCCGCGGCCAGCAGCTCCCGCACCGCCGTCAGCGGGGCCCGGCGTGCCAGCCACTGCTCCGTCTCCGCCTGCGCGGCCGCCGGCGGAAACGCCGACGTGCCGTCGAGCAGGGCGTCCGCCCCCTTGTCCGCCAGTTCCCCGACCGCGGGCGCCGTCATCCCGGCCTCCTGCAGCCGCGCCCGCATCCCGTACAGCCCGAGGGGCGTCAGCCGCACCATCCCGTACCGGCTGACGTCCGTCTCGTCGACGGCCGCCGCGGACTCGTCCCCGGCGTCGGTCATCAGCGCCTCGTCGACCGGCTGGAAGTCGACGAGCCCGATGGGCTGAAGGATCCGGAACTGGTCGTCCAGCCGCATCATGGCGTCGGAGACCTGTTCCAGGACGTCGTTGGTGGGTTCTCCCATGTCGTCGGGCACGATCATCGACGCGGCGAGCGCGGGGAGCGGCACCGCGCTGTCGTCGGGCGCCTCCTGACTGACCGTCAGCACGTAGAGGTTGCCGAGCGCTCCGTCGAGGAACTCGGCCTCCGCCTCCGGGTCCCAGTCGAGGGAGGACAGGTCGACCCCGCCGTTCTCCTCCATGGCGTCGACGAGCCCGTCCAGCTCGGGGACGCTCGCGTCGGCGAGCACGGCCTCCAGCGCGCCGAGCCACACGCCGAGCACGTCGCCCGGGCTGCCGGAGGTCAGCAGCGCCAGATCGGCGCCGGTGGCGACCGTCCCCTCCTGCTGGTCGACGACCTGGACGAGACCGGTGTCGACGGCGACCCGCCAGGCCTCGCTCGCGCAGGCGGCGGCGTCCTCGCCGGTCAGCCCGAGGACCTCGGCGGCGGCGGGAAGCTGCTCCTCGACGAGTTCACCCCCGGGGCCGACCCGTGTGTCCGGTCCGGCCCAGCGGGCGAGCCGGGCGGCGCGGGAGAGCAGGGGTGTGGCGAGCGCGTCCCGTGCGAGCTCCGCCTCGGAACGCAGCCGGACCGGCGGCAGGAGGGAGCTGTGTGACATCGGCTGGATCTCCTTGGGGGACGTACGTGGTGGCCGAGGGGCGCCCCGAAACACACTGCTCAGCGTAGACGGATTTCCACCCATGCCACCCGGTTCATCTCCTCGCCGGCTGCCGTACATGGCCGAAACCTTGACAACTGGCCGGAGAACACAGGAGATTGACGCGCGTAGAAGTCGGGGGACAGCTGTTCACTGAGGTTCGGCGCCGTCCGTCGCCCGCTACGCGCGTCGCCGCCGCCCCACCGGTCGCGGCCCCCGGTTCCACGCTCCACTTCGTCCCGGCGTCCACGTATGTCCCCGGAGGGATTCCGTTGCCGAGCAAGTCTTCCGCGCGCCTCGCCGCGCTCACCGTCGCCGCCGTCTGCTCCGCCGTGCCCGGGGTGATCCTCACCTCTCCCGCGCACGCGGACACCGTGCGCATCCACGACATCCAGGGCACGACCCGGATATCGCCGCTGGCGGGCCAGAAGGTCACGGACGTGGCCGGAATCGTCACGGGTGTGCGGACCTACGGCTCGTCGAGAGGGTTCTGGATGCAGGACCCGGCCCCGGACGACGACCCGGCCACCAGTGAGGGCGTCTTCGTCTTCACCGGTTCCACCCCGAAGGTCGCCGTCGGCGACGCGGTCACGGTGACGGGCACGGTCTCGGAGTACGTCCCCGGCGGCACCTCGTCCGGCAATCAGTCGCTGACGGAGATCACCAAGCCGACGGTGACGGTGGGGTCCAGCGGCAACGCCGTCCCGGCGCCGGTCGTGATCGACGAGGACTCCGTGCCGGACGCGTACGCCCCGGCGGGCGACCCGGCCGCGAACGGCTCGATCAACGGCCTGGCCCTTCAGCCCTCGACGTACGCCCTGGACTACTACGAGTCCCTGGAGGGCATGAACGTCCAGGTCGCCGACGCCCGCGTGGTGACCGCGACCGACCCGTACAGCGAGCTGTGGGTCACGGTGAAGCCGCACGAGCACGCGAACCGCCGCGGCGGCACGGTGTACGGCTCCTACGACGCGCAGAACACCGGCCGCCTGCAGATCCAGTCGCTGGGCTCCACCGCCGACTTCCCGCAGGCGAACGTCGGTGACACGCTCACCGGCACCACGACCGGCCCACTGGACTACAACCAGTTCGGCGGTTACACCCTCGTCGCCGGCCGGCTGGGCACGCTCGAGAGCGGCGGGCTGGAGCGGGAGACCACCCGCAAGCAGGAGCGCGGCGAGCTGGCCGTGGCGACCTACAACGTGGAGAACCTGGACCCGTCGGACACCACGTTCGCGGCCCACGCCTCCGCGATCGTGAACAACCTGCAGTCGCCGGACATCGTGTCCCTGGAGGAGATCCAGGACGACAACGGCGCCAAGGACGACGGCACGGTCGACGCGAGCCAGACGGTGAACAAGCTGATCGACGCCATCGTCGCGGCGGGCGGCCCCAGGTACGACTGGCGCTCGATCGACCCGGTCAACGACCAGGACGGCGGCGAGCCCGGCGGCAACATCCGCCAGGTCTTCCTCTTCAACCCGGCGCGGGTCTCCTTCACCGACCGCCCGGGCGGCGACTCCACGACCGCCGTGGGCGTCACCAGGGTGCACGGCAAGGCCCGGCTGACGGTCTCCCCCGGCCGTATCGACCCGGCCAGCGACGCCTGGAAGTCCAGCCGCAAGCCGCTCGTCGGCGAGTTCGTCTTCCGCGGCAGGACGGTCTTCGTGATCGCCAACCACCTCACCTCCAAGGGCGGCGACCAGTCGCTGCACTCGCAGTACCAGCCGCCGACCCGCAGCTCGGAGGTTCAGCGCCACCTGCAGGCCACCGAGGTGAACGCCTTCGTCAAGGACATCCTCGACACGCAGAAGAACGCCGAGGTCATCGCGCTGGGCGACATGAACGACTTCGAGTTCTCCGACACCGCGAAGATCCTCGAGGGTGACGGCGAGCTGTGGTCGGCGATCAAGTCGCTGCCGAAGAGCGAGCGGTACACGTACGACTACCAGGGCAACGAGCAGGTCCTGGACCAGATCCTGGTCAGCCCGTCGATCCGCCGCGGTTGCGACCTGGACTACGACAGCGTGCACATCAACTCGGAGTTCCACGACCAGATCAGCGACCACGACCCGCAGGTGCTGCGGTTCCGTCCGTAGCCGTCCCCCGGTTCAGGGCCCCCCGGTTCAGGGCCCCCCGGTTCAGGGCCGGCTGAACACCCCGTCCAGCCAGCCCTGCCAGGCGGCCTCGTTCGCCGCGGCGTCGGCGCCGGGCGCGAAGTCGTGGACGCTGATGCCGACCGGGGCGCCCCAGTGGTTGCGGCCGAAGAAGCGGAGCAGGGCGTCGTCCGTGCGCAGCCCGAGGAAGTACGGGTTGCGGTAGTCGAGTACGGCCTCGAACGCGCTCGGCCCCCGGACGGTCACCCGCGCCCCCTCGGCGGTGTCGTCGGCGAGTCCCAGCGCCCGCTGGACGGCGGCGAAGGCGTCGGGCGCCGTGGACGCCGCGGGCCCGTTCAGGGTCGCGAAGGCGACCGGGCGGGGCGCGAAGTGGGTCAGGTACTCGCGCAGGGTGTGCAGGTAGAAGTCGGTGTGCTTGCTCGCGCCGTCGTACTGGTTGTCCCAGTCGTCGGTGAAGATCCCGCTGTGCACGTACCGCACCCAGGCGCGCCGGCCGCCGTCGCGCGGCTCGATGGTGTGGTCGAGCTGGTTGAGCGACTGGGTGGGGAGGCCGACGTCCTCACTGCGGCCGGTGTAGCGGTGCGGCGGGTCCCACGCGGTGACCGTGGATCCGAAGGGTCCCTTGCCGCCCTCCCTGGGCTCGGGCGGTTCCATCGGCCACAGGTAGCCGCCTGTGCCGGTGGTGATCGCCTCCCACACCTCCTCCGGCGTGGCGTCGACCTCGAACTCGCGGACGATCTCGAATTCCTTGGACATGGCGGGGCTCCTGCTCACTGGGATTCCTGCTGGGAGCCGGGTTCCGGGGCGGCCCCGGCCGGTTCCCTGACGGTGGGGTGGACGGCCACGACGATCCGGTGGTCGCGGCCGCCCTCGGCGTCCGGTGCGTCGTACTTGCGGATCAGGGCGCTGACGCCCGCCGTCAGCTCCTGCACGAACGCGGCGCGGTCGGCGGCGGAGGCGAACCTGACCTCGCCGTCGAGCGCGTACGTCGCGAGCCGTTTGCGGGCCTTGGCCGCGCCGGTGACGAGCGAGCCGACGTCGCGGACCAGCCGGGCGCCGAGGGCGAGCAGCCAGCGCGCCGAGAGCTGGTCGCGGAAGCGGTCGGGGTCGGGCTGCACGGAGGCGAGCGCGAGCGGGCTGATCACGTAGGACGCCGCGGTGGCCCGCATCAGCCGCTCGGTGACGTTGCCCTTGCGGCGCTCGCCGGCCAGTTCGACCAGGCCGTGCCGCTCGAGGGCCTTGAGGTGGTAGTTCACCTTCTGCCGGGGCAGCCCGACCTTTCCGGCCAGCATGGCGGCCGACGCGGGGCCGGCCGCCAGTTCGGCGAGCAGGCGGGCGCGGACGGGGTCCAGCGAGACGGCCGCGGCCTCGGGGTCCTCGATGACGGTGACGTCCAACATGGCTCCACCCTCTCACCGAAAACTTTTCTTGTCCAGGAGAGCGGAGTTTTCGGTGAGGGGTCGGGTGGAGGGACACCACGGGCGTCAGTCCGGCAGGAGTCCGAGGGCGTAGTCGTAGCGGCTCACGGTGGTGCTCTTGAGGCCGGGCCACGTCTGCACGCGCTCCCACTGGGCCAGGGCCGAGCCGATGCCGTCGCCGGGCGCGGCGAGCGCGTCCAGGTGGGCCTGGGCGCTCTCCCACTCGGCGTAGTTGAGGACCCGGGAGCCGTCCGTGCCGAGGTGGAAGTGGGCGGCGAGGGCGCCGGGGTGCGGGTTGGGCTCGCTCTCCAGCGCTTCGACGACGGCGTCCACCCAGGCGCGCTGCCGCCCGGGGTCGGGTCCGTCGAACTCGATGTCGACGATCACGATGCATCCGGGGACGCGTCCGTCCCGGCCGGCCGGAACGTGGCTGCGGTAGTGCCGGTACCGGCCGAGCCAGAGCCGTTCGGCGCCCGGCACCACGGTGTCGACCTCGTCGAGGCGTTCCTGCCGCTGCGTCGCGACGTACGCCTCATAGGCCTGCTCGTCCGCCCAACGCGAGTGGTACAGCAGGCTGGAGGTGTCGTGCCCGGTGTAGACGTAGTGGCCGAGCAGCCCGTCGGCGGGCCACGGCCGGCGCTCCCAGACCTCGGCGATGGTCTCGACCGCCCGCCGCTGCCGCAGGGGCGTCCCCACGCGCCAGGCGCCGAAGACGGGCGCCTCGGCCCTGGAGTCCGCGAGGTCCGGGTGGGTGGAGGTACGACGGGTCATGAAAGGCCTCCGTGCTCGGTGCTGCCACATGCACCGACCACGCTGCAACCTCAACCTAACTTCAGGTCAAGTCCGGCCCCTCGGCCCCGGTCACCGCGCGGACCCGCCGTTCTCCAGGCGCGCCAGCCGGCTCTGGAACCAATCGAGCCGGGCCTGGAGCAGAGCCGCCTCGGCGACCAGCTCGGACACGCCCAGGTCGGCGGGCGGGCTCTCGGCGCCCGGTGCGGCCCGCACCCGCAGCCCCTCCCCGGCGAGCCGCGCGAACGCCGCGAGCGACAGCGACGTACGACCGCGTACGCACCCGGCGCACGAGGGCTGGAGCACACGCCAGCCCGGCCGCCCCCAGCCGGCGTCGGCCAGCGCCGAGGCGGGCGCTCCGCACGCACACGCGCCGACCGTCATCGTCCGCACCCGCTGGCGCGCGTACCGGAAGCCGCGTTCGAAGCGGAGGTACGCGCCGAGGACCGTGACCTCGAGCAGCACGGCCGCCCGGTGCTCTCCGGTGCACAGCAGCGCCTCCGCCTCCGCACGGTCGTGGAGGCAGTGGAAGCCGCAGTCGCAGCGGCGGTGCGGCGCGCGGTGCCGCAGCCCGTAGACGCACCGGGCCTCGTCGAGGACGCCGTAGGGCAGGCCGCCGCCCAGCGACACACCGGTGAACCCGGCCCGGGTGCCGTCCTGGGACAGCACCGGGTGGGCGATCTTGTATCCGGTCGGCGGCTCCGTCGGTCGTTCCTCGGGGAGCCGCAGTCTCATCGCGCGACCGGGACCTCTTCGGGGGCGGACGCCTCCTCGACGGGCTCCGCGATGTCGGCGACGTCGGCGACCCGGAGGTCGGCTTCTTCCTCGTGCACCTGCGGGCGCTCCTCGGCGACCCCGGTGGCGAGTGCCCTGCCCAGCTTCATGACGCCTCCCGGCTGTTGGTTACCGTCTCCGCCATGGTGACCCACACGGCCCGATTTGGCACCAGTGCCTGGTCGCCGACGGCGCCTCGCCGCGCCCCTCACGCCCGCAAAAAACAAGCGACTCTAATCGATACTCTGTAGAAGAATTAAGTGGAGCTTCACAGTGGAGCTGCCGAGACTACTCCCATGACGACCACACCCCCGCCCGCCCGTCCCTTCGGCCGCACCCTGTGCGCCATGATCACCCCCTTCACCGAGGCGGGCGCGCTCGACCTCGACGGCGCGCAGCGGCTCGCCGACCTGCTCGTGTCCGAGGGCTGCGACGGTCTGGTGCTCTCGGGTACCACCGGCGAGTCCCCGACCACCACCGACGCCGAGAAGGCGGCGCTGGTGCGGGCGGTACGCGAGGCGGTCGGCGGGCGGGCGTCCATCGTGGCGGGCGTGGGCACCTCGGACACCCGGCACACCCGGGAGCTGGCGCTGGAGGCCGAAAAGGCGGGCGCCGACGGGCTGTTGGTGGTCACGCCGTACTACAGCAGGCCCCCGCAGGACGCGGTCGAGGCCCACTTCCGGCAGATCGCCGACGCCTCGGGGCTGCCGCTCATGCTCTACGACATCCCCGGCCGCACCGGCACCCGCATCGAACCGGAGACGATGATCCGGCTCGCGCGGCATCCGCGGATCGTGGCCGTCAAGGACTGTTCGTACGACTTCCTCGGCGCCCAGAAGGTGCTGGCGCGGACCGGGTTGGCGTACTACGCGGGCTGCGACGAGCACAACCTCGCCCTGTACGCGGTCGGCGGCGCCGGGTACGTCAGCACGGTCGCGAACGCCGTCCCGCGCCGGCTCCGCTCGGTTCTGGACGCGTTCGACGCCGGGGACACGGCGCGGGCGGCACGGCTGCAGCAGCAGGCCACCCGGCTCATCGACCTGATGATGTCCGCGGGCCTGCCCGGCACGGTCACCGCCAAGGGCCTGCTGGGGGCGCTCGGTCTGCCCGCGGGCCCGGTCCGCGCCCCGCTGCGGCCGGCCGGCCGCGAGACGGTCGACGGGCTGCTGGCGGCGTACGAGGAGCTGGCCGGCGGGGAGTGATCGCAGACGGCCGTGTGCCGGTGGCACTCCCGTCCGCCCCGAGCCGCGCCCCGTCGCCCGGCCGCCGTCTCCGGCGTACGTTGACGGGATGAGCCGACCGGTGCTGTACCTGGACGTCGACGGCCCGCTCAACCCGTGGGCCGCCCGGCCCGAGCGCCGCCCGGAGGGGTACACGACCATCCGGGTCGCCCTGCACCCGGGGCACGCCCTGCGGGTCTGGCTCCACCCGGGCCATGGCGAGGCCCTGCTCGGCCTCGGCTACGAACTGTGCTGGGCGACCACGTGGATGGACGCCGCCAACCGCTGGATCGGCCCGGTCGTCGGGCTCCCCGAGCTGCCGTACGTCGACTTCGGCGCGGGCCTGTTCGCGGTGCGTCCCGACGGCGTCCACTGGAAGACCGAGGCGATCGTGGCGCACGCGGGCGGCCGTCCCTTCGCCTGGGTCGACGACGAGCAGAACCCGGCGGACGAGGCGTACGTCGCCGCGCACCATCCGGGTCCGGCCCTGCTGCACCCTGTCGATCCCCGGGTGGGCCTTCGGCAGGACGACTTCGCGGTCCTCGCCGAGTTCGCCGCGAGGGCCGGGGGATGAGCCGAGCGCCTCACGCGGCGTTCCGCGGGAGGCGCTCAGGCCGCTGCGACGGGCTAGTTGTGGCTGTGCAGGACGTCGTTCAGGCCGCCCCAGACCGCGTTGTTCGGGCGGGCCTCGACCCTGCCGGTGACGGAGTTGCGGCGGAAGAGGATGTTGGAGGCGCCGTTGAGCTCGCGGGCCTTGACGATCTGGCCGTCGGGCAGGGTGACCTGGGTGCCCGCGGTGACGTAGAGGCCGGCCTCGACGACGCACTCGTCGCCGAGGGCGATGCCGACGCCCGCCTCCGCGCCGATCAGGCAGCGCTCACCGATGGAGATGATCACGTTGCCGCCGCCGGACAGCGTGCCCATCGTGGAGGCGCCGCCGCCGATGTCCGAGCCGTCGCCGACCACGACGCCCGCGGAGATGCGGCCCTCGACCATGGAGGTGCCGAGCGTGCCGGCGTTGAAGTTCACGAAGCCCTCGTGCATGACGGTCGTGCCCTCGGCCAGGTGCGCGCCCAGGCGGACCCGGTCGGCATCGGCGATGCGGACGCCCTTGGGCGCGACGTAGTCCGTCATGCGCGGGAACTTGTCGATGGAGGTCACCTGGAGGTGCAGCCCCTCGGCGCGGGCGTTGAGGCGCACCTTCTCGACGTCGTCGACGGCGACCGGGCCGAGCGAGGTCCAGGCGACGTTGGCGAGGAGCCCGAAGACGCCCTCCAGGCTCTGGCCGTGCGGCTTGACCAGGCGGTGGGAGAGCAGGTGGAGCCGCAGGTAGACGTCGTGCGTGTCGATCGGCTTCTCGTCGAGCGAGGCGATGACCGTGCGCACCGCGACCACCTCGACGCCTCGGCGGGCGTCCGGGCCGATCGCCTTGGCGGCGCCCTCGCCGAGCAGCTCCACGGCCTTCTCGGCGGACAGTCGCTCGGTGCCGGACGGGCCGGGTTCGGCGGCCAGCTCGGGAGCGGGGAACCAGGTGTCGAGAACGGTGCCGTCGGCGGCGACGGTGGCGAGGCCGGCGGCCACGGCACCGGTGGTACGGGGGGCAGTCGTGTCGGTCATAGGGGAAACCTAACGTGGTGGGGCGCGCAGGGGCGAACCGGTGCGCGGGCGTCTCAGGTGCCGGTCAGACGGGGCGCCGGCGCCGGCCACGGATCAGGGGATCACCCGTGCCAGGACCTCCCGCGCGTACTCCTCGTCGTACGGCGCCCCCGTCAGCAGCACCTGCAGACAGATCCCGTCCAGCAGGGCGAGCAGTGCCCGCGCCGTGGCCGGGTCCGTGCGCCGCGCCAGCCGTTCGGCCGTCCCCTCCGTCCACTCGGCCGCCACGGGCCGCAGCGCCGGGCGGCGCAGGGCCGCGAGATACAGCTCGTACTCCAGCTCGACGCCCGCGCGATCGCCGCCCAGCCACTGCCCCAGCAGCCGGGCGAGGTCCGCCGCCAGGTCGCCCTCCACGTTCTCCAGCAGGCCGCTCTCGGCGAGCGTCCTGGCGAACCCCTCGTTCGCCTGCCGCAGCGCGGCGACCATCAGTTCGTCGAGGGTCTTGAAGTGGTACGTCGTGGAGCCGAGCGGTACGTCGGCCTCGGCGGCGACGGAGCGGTGGCTCAGTCCGGCGATGCCCTTCTCCCCGACCACCCGGATCGCCGCGTCGATGATCCGCCGGCGTCGCTCGGGGTCGTAGCGGCGGGGCATCAGTGCGCACCTCCCAGGTTCAGAACCACCACCCCGCCGATGATCAACCCGATCCCGACGATCTTCGCCGGCCCCATTCCCTCCCCGAAGAGCACCAGCCCGATCATGGCGACGGTCGCGGTGCCGACGCCGGACCAGATCGCGTAGGCGGTGCCGATCGAGAGGGACTTCAGGGTCTGCGCGAGCAGCAGGAAGGAGACGACATAGCCGAGGAGGGTCACCAGCGAGGGCCCGAGCCTGGTGAACCCCTCGCTGTACTTCATGGAGGTCGTGGCGGCGACTTCGGCGGCGATGGCCCCGGCGAGGAAGGCGTATCCCATGTGGACGAGTGTACGCATCGTTGTGTACGGCTGTACATACCGCGTCGTACGCGAGGCCGGGGCGCGAGGGCGCAGTGCCGTGAAACCGCTCTCTCAAACGGCTGCTGAAAACCCGTCATGTCCACTACTGTTTCACCGGTCGATCACCCGGCTTCCACGGCCGCCACTCTTCCGCGTGCCCGTGGCCCGGCCGACCCCTGCCTTCCTCGCTTGCCCCGTTGTGCCACGACCCGCTCTTTTCACGATTCCGCGTCCGCCGTACGGCGACGCCGAGGGAACCGCGCATGCCAGACAACAACCCCCCACCCGCTCCGCACCAGCCCGCCCCTTCCCCGGTGTGGGAGACCGGTGACGTCCCGGGCGAGGCCCGGACGCCGGGATCCCGCAGGCTCTGGGCGGCGGGACTGCTCGCCGTGGCCGTCTTCTCCACGAGCGCGATAGCGATCTCCGTGTGGAGCAAAGGAGATGACACCCCGTCGCCGAAGAACGCGCACGACACCGCCGTCGCACTGGGCGACCCGGACGTGCCCGACTTCTCCCTGCCCCCCTCCCCCGTCGCGGCGCCCAGCGGGAAGAGCGGCATGACGTCCGGCAACGGGTCCCCGGCGGCCGAGGCCAACTCGCCCTCTGCGGAGACCGCCCGGCACACGGCCGAGGCCGGAGCCACGGCTCACGCCTCCAAGCCGTCCACCGCCAAGCCCCCGAAGTCCCAGCCGTCGGCCGCCTGGAGGTCGCTGCAGTCGGTCAACTACCCCGACCGCTACTGGCACGTCAGCGGCGGCTACGTGAAGCTGGACCCGGTCCGAGGCTCTCAGAGCCGTCAGGACTCCACCTTCGAACTGGTCACCGGCCTGGCGGACGCGTCCTGTTACTCCTTCGCCACGGCCGACGGCACCTACCTGCGCCACCGGAACTTCATCCTGCGCGCCGAGCCCGACGACGGCTCGTCCCTGTTCCGGCAGGACGCCACCTTCTGCCCCCGGCCGTCCTCGTACCCCGGCGCGGTCATGCTCGAGTCGGTCAACTACCCCGGCCGCTTCCTGCGCCACCAGAACTTCCAGCTCAAGCTGGACCCGTACCAGTACGGCGATCAGTACCGGGCGGACTCGGCGTTCCGGCTGGTGCACGGCCTGGCCTGAACCCGTCCGGGCATGCGAAACGGCGGGGCCCGCTCGGGCCCCGCCGTGTGTGCCGCTTCGTGGCTCGTGGGTCTCAGACGTTGAACCCGAGCGCCCGAAGCTGCTCGCGGCCGTCGTCCGTGATCTTGTCGGGGCCCCACGGCGGCATCCAGACCCAGTTGATGCGCAGCTCGTTGACGAGGCCGTCCGTGGCGGACTTGGCCTGGTCCTCGATGACGTCCGTCAGCGGGCAGGCCGCCGAGGTCAGGGTCATGTCGACGGTGGCGATGTTCGCCGCCTCGTCGATGTGGATGCCGTAGATCAGCCCCAGGTTGACGACGTCGATGCCCAGTTCGGGGTCGACGACGTCCATCAGGGCCTCGCGGAGCTCCTCCTCCGAGACCGGCTTCATCTCCACGGTGTCGCTCATGCCGTCTTCCTTTCGGCGTCGGCTCCGCCCAGCGCCTGGGCCGTCGCGTCCTTCCACGCCATCCAGCTCAGGAGGGCGCACTTCACCCGCGCCGGGTACTTGGACACCCCGGCGAACGCGACCGCGTCCTCCAGGACGTCCTCCATCGCGTCGTCGGGCTCGATCCTGCCCTTGGACTGCATCAGCTCCAGGAAGGTCTCCTGGATCTTCTGCGCCTCGGACAGCTCCTTGCCGACGAGGAGCTCGTTCAGTACGGAGGCCGAGGCCTGGCTGATGGAGCAGCCCTGGCCCTCGTACGAGACGTCCTTGATCGTCGTGCCGTCGTACTTCACGCGAAGGGTGATCTCGTCGCCACACGTCGGGTTCACGTGGTGCACCTCGGCGTCGCCATCCCGCAAGCCCCGCCCGTGCGGGTTCTTGTAGTGGTCCAGGATGACTTCCTGGTACATGGAGTCCAGCTTCACCTTTTCAGCACGCCCCTCAGCCGAAGAAGTTCCGTACGTGCTCCAGCCCCTCGACCAGAGCGTCGATCTCGGCCGGCGTGGAGTACAGATAGAACGACGCTCGCGTGGTCGCAGGAATTCCGTACCTGAGGCAGACCGGCCGGGCGCAGTGGTGGCCGACCCGGACGGCGATGCCCTGCTCGTCGAGGACCTGACCGACGTCGTGCGGGTGGATGTCGCCGAGGGTGAAGGAGATCGCCGCGCCCCGGTCCTCGGCCGTGGTCGGGCCGATGATCTTCAGGTCGGGGACCTCGGCCAGCCGCTTCACCGCGTACTCGGTGAGCGCGTGCTCATGGGCGAGGATCCTGTCCATGCCGATCGAGTTCAGGTAGTCGATCGCCGCGCCCAGACCGACCGCCTGCGCGATCGGCGGGGTGCCCGCCTCGAACTTGTGCGGGGCGGGTGCGTACGTCGACGAGTGCATCGACACCGTCTCGATCATCTCGCCGCCGCCGAGGAACGGAGGCAGGTCCTCCAGCAGCTCCTGGCGGCCCCAGAGGACACCGATACCGGTCGGGCCGCACATCTTGTGGCCGGTGAAGGCGACGAAGTCGGCCTGCAGGGCCTGCACGTCCAGCGGCATGTGCGGCGCGGCCTGGGAGGCGTCGACGCACACCAGGGCGCCGACCTCCTGGGCGCGGCGCACTATCGCCTCGACCGGGTTCACGGTGCCCAGGATGTTGGACACCAGCACGAAGGAGACGATCTTCGTCTTCTCCGTGATGATCTCCTCGATGTTGGACAGGTCGAGGCGGCCGTCGTCGGTCAGGCCGAACCACTTCAGCTTCGCGCCCGTGCGCTGCGCCAGCAGCTGCCACGGCACGATGTTGGAGTGGTGCTCCATCTCCGTGATGACGATCTCGGTGTCCGAGTCCACCCGGTAGGGCTCGTCGGCCCAGCCGAGCATGTTCGCCACGAGGTTCAGCGACTCGGAGGCGTTCTTGGTGAAGATCACCTCGTCGCGGCTCGG
Source organism: Streptomyces sp. NPDC028331 (assembly GCF_055565775.1). NCBI lineage: Bacteria > Bacillati > Actinomycetota > Actinomycetes > Kitasatosporales > Streptomycetaceae > Streptomyces > Streptomyces sp. NPDC028331. Next base: position 139,829 of record NZ_JBVHTR010000003.1, read on the forward strand.
CGCGTTGATGAACGCGGCGACCTTGTCGCGCGCGCCCTCGTACAGCGCCGTGGCCTCCTCGGCGAGCACATGCACACCGCGGTGGACGTTGGCGTTGTAGCGCTCGTAGTACTCGCTCAGGGCGTCCAGCACCTGGCGCGGCTTCTGCGACGTCGCCGCGTTGTCCAGGTACACGAGCTTCTGGCCGTCGTGGACCAGCCGGTCCAGGACGGGGAAGTCCTTGCGGATCGCCTCGGTGTCGAGGAGGCCCGGCAGCTGTGTCACGCGGATGCGCCACCCTTCACGTATGCCTCGTAGCCCTCTTCCTCCAGCTTGTCCGCGAGCTCGGGGCCGCCGGACTCGACGATGCGGCCGCCGGCGAACACGTGGACGTGGTCGGGCTTGATGTAGCGCAGAATGCGCGTGTAGTGCGTGATCAGCAGGGTGCCGACCTCGCCCGACTCACGGACGCGGTTCACCCCCTCCGACACGATCCGAAGCGCGTCGACGTCCAGACCGGAGTCGGTCTCGTCGAGGATCGCGATCTTCGGCTTGAGCAGCTCGAGCTGGAGGATCTCGTGGCGCTTCTTCTCACCGCCGGAGAAGCCCTCGTTGACGTTGCGCTCGGCGAAGGACGGGTCGATGTTGAGGCGCTCCATGGCCTCCTTGACCTCCTTCACCCAGGTGCGCAGCTTCGGGGCCTCGCCGCGGATCGCGGTGGCGGAGGTGCGCAGGAAGTTGGAGACCGAGACGCCGGGGACCTCGACCGGGTACTGCATCGCCAGGAACACACCGGCGCGGGCGCGCTCGTCGACGGACATCTCGAGGACGTCCTCGCCGTCGAGCAGCACGGTGCCGCCGGTGACCGTGTACTTGGGGTGGCCTGCGAGCGAGTAGGCGAGGGTCGACTTGCCCGAGCCGTTGGGGCCCATGATGGCGTGCGTCTCGCCCTGCTTCACGGTGAGGTCGACGCCCTTGAGGATCTCCTTCGTGGCGTTCTCGGCCTCGACGGTGACGTGCAGGTCTCGGATTTCAAGCGTTGCCATGGGTGCCTCAGGACTCCTGGGTGAGGGAGACGAGCACGTCGTCCCCTTCGATCTTTACGGGGTATACGGGGACGGGGCGCGTCGCGGGAAGGGCGTCCGGCTTGCCGGAGCGGAGGTCGAAGCGCGAGCCGTGCAGCCAGCACTCGATGTGGCAGTCGTCGACCTCGCCCTCGGACAGGGAGACGTTCGCGTGCGAGCAGATGTCGTTGATCGCGAACACCTCGCCCTCGGTGCGCACGACGGAGATGGGCGTGCCGTCGAGTTCCACCCGCTTCGGGGTGTCCTCCTCCAGCTCGCTCAGACCGCAGACACGTACGAAGGCGCTCATGCGACGGACGCCTCCAGCTCCTCTTCGATCTTGGCGAGCAGCCGCTCCTCGATGTCCGCGACGCCGATCTGCTGGACCAGCTCGGCGAAGAAGCCGCGGACCACCAGGCGGCGCGCCTCGTGCTCCGGGATGCCGCGGGCCATCAGGTAGAACAGCTGCTCGTCGTCGAAGCGGCCGGTGGCGCTGGCGTGGCCGGCGCCGACGATCTCGCCGGTCTCGATCTCCAGGTTGGGGACCGAGTCGACCCGGGCACCGTCCGTCAGGACGAGGTTGCGGTTCATCTCGTACGTGTCCGTGCCCTCGGCCTTGGCCTCGATGAGCACGTCACCGATCCACACGGCGTGCGCGTCGTCGCCCTGGAGCGCGCCCTTGTAGACGACGTTCGACTTGCAGTGCGGGGTGTTGTGGTCGACGAAGAGCCGGTGCTCCTGGTGCTGGCCCCGGTCGGTGAAGTACAGACCGAACAGCTCGGCCTCGCCGCCGGTGCCGGCGTACGACACGCGCGGGTGCAGACGGACCACGTCACCGCCGAAGGTCACGACGACCGACTTGAAGCTGGCGTCCCGGCCGACCAGCGCGTTGTGCTGGGCGACGTGCACCGCCTTGTCGTCCCAGTCCTGGACCGACACCACGGTCAGCTTGGCGCCGTCACCCAGGATGTAGTCGACGTTGGCGGCGAGCACCGCGTCACCGGTGTGGTCGATGACGACGACGGCCTCGGCGAAGGCGCCCAGCTCGATCACCTGGTGGCCGAAGGCGGTCCCGCCCTCGCCGTGCACCGCGATACGGATCGGCTCGGTCAGGACGGTGTCCTTGGCGACGGTCACGACCGAGGCCTTCTCGAAGGCGGAGTACGCCTGGGCGGCGACGCGGTCCACCGGGGTGCCCGCCCTGCCGAGCCGCGGGTCGTCGCGGTCCACGGTCTCGACGGTGACGCCCTCGGGGGCCCCGACGGCCACCTTCACGCCGCCGCCGTTCGCGACGGCGGTCCCGTCGTGCAGACCGCGCAGGCGCTCCAGCGGCGTGAACCGCCACTCCTCCTCGCGGCCGTGCGGCACCGGGAAGTCCGCCACGTCGAAGGACGGCGGCGCGCTCATGCGCGTGGCGACCGTCGACTCGGCGGCGACCGCGATCGAGCCCGCGGTGGTGGATCCCACGGGGATGTTCTGGGCCTCAGCCATGGCTGTCGTTGTGCTCTCTTCCTACGTCAGAAATCTGCGTGCTGCTTGCTCCGGCGGGCGGTCGTCAGCCGACCGCGCCCTCCATCTGCAGCTCGATCAGCCGGTTGAGCTCCAGCGCGTACTCCATGGGCAGCTCCTTGGCGATCGGCTCGACGAAGCCGCGCACGATCATCGCCATCGCCTCGTCCTCGGACAGGCCGCGGCTCATCAGGTAGAAGAGCTGGTCCTCGGAGACCTTCGAGACGGTGGCCTCGTGGCCCATGGAGACGTCGTCCTCGCGGACGTCCACGTAGGGGTACGTGTCGGACCGGGAGATCGTGTCGACGAGCAGGGCGTCGCACAGCACGTTCGACTTCGACCCGGCGGCGCCCTCGCCGATCTCGATCAGACCACGGTAGGACGTACGGCCGCCACCGCGCGCGACGGACTTCGAGACGATGTTGGACGACGTGTTCGGCGCCATGTGGACCATCTTGGCGCCCGCGTCCTGGTGCTGGCCCTCGCCCGCGAAGGCGATGGAGAGGGTCTCGCCCTTGGCGTGCTCGCCCATCAGGTAGACGGCCGGGTACTTCATCGTCACCTTGGAGCCGATGTTGCCGTCGATCCACTCCATGGTCGCGCCCTCGTAGGCCACGGCGCGCTTGGTGACCAGGTTGTAGACGTTGTTCGACCAGTTCTGGATGGTCGTGTAGCGGCAGCGGGCGTTCTTCTTGACGATGATCTCGACCACGGCGCTGTGCAGCGAGTCCGACTTGTAGATCGGGGCCGTACAGCCCTCGACGTAGTGCACGTAGGCACCCTCGTCGACGATGATCAGGGTCCGCTCGAACTGGCCCATGTTCTCCGTGTTGATGCGGAAGTAGGCCTGGAGCGGGATCTCCACGTGCACGCCCTTCGGCACGTAGATGAAGGAGCCGCCGGACCACACGGCGGTGTTCAGCGCGGCGAACTTGTTGTCACCGGCCGGGATGACCGTGCCGAAGTACTCCTTGAAGAGCTCCGGGTGCTCCTTCAGCGCGGTGTCGGTGTCCAGGAAGATGACGCCCTGCTCCTCCAGGTCCTCGCGGATCTGGTGGTAGACGACCTCGGACTCGTACTGGGCGGCGACACCGGCGACGAGGCGCTGCTTCTCGGCCTCCGGGATGCCCAGCTTGTCGTAGGTGTTCTTGATGTCCTCGGGCAGGTCCTCCCAGGACTCCGCCTGCTTCTCCGTGGAGCGCACGAAGTACTTGATGTTGTCGAAGTCGATGCCCGACAGGTCCGAGCCCCAGTTCGGCATGGGCTTCTTCTCGAAGAGCTTCAGGCCCTTCAGGCGCAGCTTGGTCATCCACTCCGGCTCCGACTTCTTGCCGGAGATGTCGCGGACGACCTCCTCGTTCAGGCCGCGCCTGGCGGAGGCACCGGCCACGTCGGAGTCGGCCCAGCCGTATTCGTACTTGCCCAGGCCCTCGAGCTCAGGGTGGGCAGTCTCCGTGGGGAGAGTCATGCGGGGTTCCTCCCGGCCGTGCTTGCGGATGCGTTGTGGGTGGTCTCGGAAATCTTCGAAGCCTTGCGGGGCGCCTGGTGCGCCGCCTTGGGGATGAACGTCGTGCAGACGCCGTCGCCGTGCGCGATCGTGGCCAGTCGCTGTACGTGCGTGCCGAGGAGCTGGGAGAAGACCTCGGTCTCCGCCTCGCACAACTGCGGGAACTGCTCCGCGACGTGGGCGACCGGGCAGTGGTGCTGGCAGAGCTGCTCGCCGACCGGTGCGCTGCGTGCCGTAGCAGCGTACCCGTCCGCACTCAGGGCCTTGGCCAGCGCTTCGGTGCGCCGTTCGGGGGCGGCGGCCTCGATCGCCTCGCGGTAGGCGCCGGCCTGGGCGGCGATCCGGGCGCGGGCGAACGCGGCGACGGCCGCCTCACCGCCCTCGTGCTCGGCGATCCAGCGCAGGGCGTCGGCGGCGAGCTTGTCGTAGGACTGGTCGAAGGCGTCGCGGCCGCAGTCGGTGAGGGCGAACACCTTGGCGGGCCGCCCGCGCGTACGCGTGCCGTACACGCGCTGCTCGCGCGCCTCCACGACGTCGTCGGCGACCAGCGCGTCCAGGTGACGGCGTACGGCCGCCTGGGTGAGTCCCAGCCGTCCGGCCAGCTCGGCGACGGTCGACGGGCCGTGGTCCAGGATGGACCGCGCGACCCGGTTGCGCGTCGAGCGCTCCCCGGTCGCGAGCTCCTCCTGAGGGGCCCCCACCGGGGTCTCCCGAGCCTCGCCGACGTTTTTCACAACGCCATTGTTGCGTAATTCCTCAGAAGCTGACAAGCGCCGTCCGCCGGGGCCGCCGGTGCGCTACGTCACTTAGGCATACCTAAACTGACCTGCGCAAACGATCCGTGATCCATCGAACCGGTGGCGGCCGGCCGCGGCCTGGGCAAGACTCCCAGGTCATGCCCCTACCCCTTCCGACCGGCCCTCTTGTCACCAGGGACGGTCTCGCGGCAGAGCTGCGCACGCTGGGTGTCGCGCCCGGCGAGATCCTCCTGGTGCACTCCTCGCTCAGCTCCCTGGGCTGGGTCAACGGCGGTGCCGTCGCGGTCGTCGAGGGACTGCTCGACGCCGTCGGACCGGACGGCACGCTGGTGGTCCCGACGCAGTCCGGCGATCTGTCCGACCCGGCGCTGTGGAGCAATCCGCCGGTGCCCGAGGAATGGTGGGAGACCATCCGGGCCACCATGCCCGCCTACGACCCGCGGACCACGCCCACGCGCGGGGTCGGCGTGATCCCGGAGACCCTGCGCACCTGGCCGGGTGCGTTGCGCAGTGCGCATCCCCAGACGTCCTTCGCCGCCGTCGGCCGGCATGCCGCGGAGATCGTCCAGGGCCACGCGCCCGACTGCCGTCTGGGCGAGCGCAGCCCGCTGGCCCGGCTGGAGGCCCTGGGCGCCCGGGTGCTCCTGCTGGGGGCCGGATACGACTCCTGCACCTGCTTCCACCTGGCCGAGTACCGCATACCGTCACCGCTCGTCGAGGTGGGACGGCCCGGACCGGGCGGATGGGAGACGGTGACGGAGGTGTCGATCACCTCCGAGCGCTTCGACGAGCTGGGACACGACTTCGAGCGGGACCGGCCCGTCGTGCGGGGAAGGGTGGGCGCGGCCGAGGCGCGGCTGTTCCCGGTCGCGGACGCGGTGGCCTATGCGGAGCGGTGGCTGGCACTGCACAGGCCGCGCGAGGAGTAGTTTCCGGACGCCGTCGTCCCCGGTGCAATCGGTTTCCGGCCCCCGTCGTCCGGTGCCCGGGGCGCCTACCTAGACTCTGGACCCATGGGAAGTGAGCCGGTCGTCCAGGTACAGGCCCTGGTGAAGCGGTATGGCACGAAGACCGCGGTGAACGGGCTCGACCTGGTGGCCCGGGCGGGCATCACCGCCGTTCTCGGCCCCAACGGGGCGGGGAAGACGACCACGGTCGAGACCTGCGAGGGGTACCGGAAGCCGGACTCCGGCACCGTACGCGTGCTGGGCCTCGACCCGGTCCGGGAGGCCGCCGCGCTGCGTCCCCGGATCGGCGTGATGCTGCAGTCCGGCGGCGTGTACTCGGGCGCCCGGGCGGAGGAGATGCTGCGGCACGTGGCCAAGCTGCACGCGCACCCCCTCGACGTGGACGCGCTCATCGAGCGGCTGGGACTGGACGGCTGCGGCAGGACGCCCTACCGGCGCCTGTCGGGCGGACAGCAGCAGCGGCTCGCGCTCGCCATGGCCGTCGTCGGCCGCCCCGAGCTGGTGTTCCTGGACGAGCCGACCGCCGGCCTCGACCCGCAGGCCCGCCGGGCCACCTGGGACCTCGTCCGCGACCTGCGCGCCGACGGCGTCTCCGTGATCCTGACCACGCACTACATGGACGAGGCCGAGCAGCTCGCCGACGACGTCGCGATCATCGACGCGGGCCGGGTCATCCTCCAGGGCTCCCCGGAGGAGCTGTGCCGCGGCGGAGCCGAGAACACCCTCCGCTTCACCGGCCGGCCCGGCCTCGACGTCGGCTCCCTCCTCAAAGCGCTCCCGGCCGACTGTTCCGCGGCGGAGCTGACGCCGGGCGCGTACCGCGTCGTCGGCAAGGTCGATCCGCAACTGCTGGCGACCGTGACCTCCTGGTGTGCCCAGCACGGGGTGATGCCGGACAGGATCTCGGTCGAACGGCACACCCTGGAGGACGTCTTCTTGGAGCTCACCGGCAAGGAGCTGCGCTCGTGACCACCGTCGGCACCTACACGCCCAAACCCGGCGCCGCACCGCTGCCCCGCATGATCGCCGCGCAGGCCGCGCTGGAGACGCGCATGCTGCTGCGCAACGGCGAGCAGTTGCTGCTGACGGTCGTCATCCCCACGCTGCTGCTGGTCCTGTTCAGCTCCGTCGACATCGTCGACACCGGCGCCGGCAAGGCCGTCGACTTCCTCGCCCCCGGGATCCTGGCACTCGCCGTGATGTCGACCGCGTTCACGGGACAGGCCATCGCGACCGGCTTCGAGCGCCGCTACGGCGTGCTGAAGCGGCTCGCCTCCTCGCCGCTCCCCCGCTGGGGACTGATGACCGCCAAGACGGCGTCCGTCCTGGTCACCGAGGTCCTTCAGGTGATCCTGCTGACGGTGATCGCCTTCGCCCTGGGCTGGTCGCCGCACGGCAACCCGCTCGCCGTGCTGCTCCTGCTCGTCCTCGGCACGGCCGCCTTCTCCGGGCTCGGCCTGCTGATGGCGGGCACGCTGAAGGCGGAGGCCACCCTGGCCGCCGCCAACCTGGTGTTCCTGCTGCTGCTCGTGGGCGGCGGGGTGATCGTGCCGCTGGACAAGTTCCCCTCCGGCGCCCAGGACGTGCTCGGGCTGCTTCCGATCTCCGCGCTCTCGGACGGTCTGCGGTCCGTGTTGCAGCACGGGGCCGGGACTCCCTGGGGCGACCTCGGCATCCTGGCGGTGTGGGCCGTGGTGGGGCTGGCCGCGGCCGGGAGGTTCTTCCGCTGGGAGTGACTCCCTCCCCATCGACCGACCCCTCGTGAAAGCGTGCACAAGCGGCGGCCTACGATGGTGGGCGTGCCAAAGCTGAACCGCGCCGATGCCGCAGCGGCCCTGCGCAACCCGCTCGCCTTCATCGCCGACCGCTGGACCCCCGAGCCCCGGACCGTCCAGCGGGCGGCTCTCGCCGCGCTCGTCATGTCGGTGGTCATCGTCGTCACCGGCGGTGCCGTCCGGCTGACCGCCTCGGGGCTGGGCTGCCCGACCTGGCCGGAGTGCACCGACGGCTCACTGACGCCGACGCACGCGCTGAGCTATCACAGCGCCATCGAGTTCGGCAACCGCATGCTGACGTACGTGCTGTGCGCCGCGGTCGGCTGGGCGATCATCGCCGCCCGCTCCGAGAAGCCGTACCGGCGCAGCCTGACCCGGCTGGGCTGGGCCCAGTTCTGGCTTGTGATGAGCAACGCGATCCTCGGCGGAATCGTCGTGCTCGTGGGTCTCAACCCGTACACCGTCGCGGCCCACTTCCTGCTGGCGACGGCTCTGGTCGCCGTCGCGGCGGTGATGTGGCAGCGCACCCGCGAGGGCGACGGCGCGCCCCGGCCGCTGGTCGGCAAGGCCGTGCAGCAGCTCGTGTGGTTCCTGGTGGCCGCGTCCCTGCTGCTCATCGCCGTCGGCACGGTGGTGACGGGGGCCGGACCGCACCCGGGTGACTCCGGCAAGGTCGACCGGATCCACATCAGCTGGGAGACGGTGGCCAAGATGCACGCGGTGCTCGCCTGGATCGTGGTGACACTGACGTTCGCGCTGTGGTTCCTCCTCAAGGCCGTCGACGCCCCCAAGCGCCCCCTGGCCCGCACCCGCGACCTGTTCCTGATCCTGCTCGCGCAGGGCGTGATCGGCTACGTCCAGTACTTCACGCATCTGCCGGCGGTCCTGGTCGGCCTCCACATGCTCGGCTCCTGCCTGGTGTGGATCGGGGTGCTCCGGGTGCTGCTGTCGCTGCGGGAACGCGCCGAGGTCGCGGCGGATCTCCCGGGACCCTCCACCGAGTCGGCGCTCACCAGCGCGTGACGCCGCGCCGTACGGCTCACTGAAGCCCGTACACCCGCCGCGCGTTCCCCGCCGCGATCATCCCCGCCACCCGCTGGGCGTCCGCCAGCGACCAGGCGCCCTCGGCGACCCAGCCGCCGAGCAGCCGGGAGAGGGCCTCACGGAAGAGGCGGGCGCCGATCACATGGAGTTCCGGCAGGCCGTGCGCGCCGCTGGAGAAGAGGAGCTTGCCGAAGGGGGCCAGCTCCAGAACCTCGGCCAGGACGGCGGCGGCGCGGGCGCCGGTGCGCGCCAGCGCCGCGCCCAGGTCCGCGTAGACGTGCGGGAAGACCCCGGCCAGGTGGGCGGCGTGCCGGTGGTACGGGTAGCCGTGCAGCAGGACGAGGTCCGTGCCGAGACCGGCGGTGGCGCGCACGAAGTCGGTGAGCAGGACGGGGTCGGTGCGGTCGATGCGCAGGCCCGGTTCGCCGAGGCCCGCGTGGAGCTGGAGCGGCCGGCCCGAGGCGACCGCGCTCCACAGCAGATGGCGCAGCAGGACCGGGTCCGACAGGGCGCCCCCGACTCGGCGGCCCGCCAGCCAGCGCCCGGCCGCGCCCCTCACCTCCCCCGGGCCCGGCGGCTCGGGCGCGAGCGCCAGGCCGTGCCGTACGCCCGCCACCGAGGTGAAGGCCACCGCGTGCGCCGCCGCGCCGTGGATCGACTCGGCGAGATTGGCGAGGAATCCCTCGACGGTCCCGGAGGTGTCGGCCACCTGTTCGGCGAGCAGCTCCAGGCGCACGATCTCGTGTGCCTCGGCATCCCCCGTGGTGGCCATCTCGGCGGGCCCGGTGAGGTCGCCGGGCAGCCCGGTGTCGACGAGGTAGGTGGTGATGCCGCTGCCGCGCAGCAGCCTGCGCCCCGCTTCCAGGACGCCGAGTTCCCGGCGTCTGGCGAGGTAGCGGGCGGGCGGGCAGTGCGGTTCCAGGCCGAGCAGCGGCGGGCACCAGCGGCGCACCGCGAAGCCCGTCTGGGTGTCGAAGAGGGTGGTACCGGCGGCGGGCGGGCCCTCGGTGCGGGCGAGGTGGGCCTCGAAGGTGCCGAGACCCAGCTCGGTACGGAGCACGCCGTGACAGTACTGGTCCACCAGGGACGGCGTTTCGATCATCCGGACTCCCGTGACTGGACCGTGCCTGCGAAGGTCCTAACGGGTGAAACCGGCGTGAGGTGTTGCTAGTGCCGCGGCACTAGCGGGTGGTGCGCTTGCCGCCCACCTGGATCCCCGCCATGCGCGTCCACTCGTAGGGGCCGGTCTTCACCTTGCCCGCGAACTCGCCGTCGAACGCCTCGTGGACGGTGATGCCGGACTTCTCCACCGCCTTCTCGGCCACGGCGTAGGTCGGCGCCACCAGGTCGCCCCAGGTGCCGTCCTCGCCGACGAGCACGATCCGTGCCCCGCGCTGCCCGATGTACGCGACCTGGCCCTCGGCACCGCCGTGGGCCTTGGAGAAGGAGTCGATCTGCCGGGCGATCCGGGCGGCCCTGCGCTCGTCCTTGGGGTCAACCTGCTGCGTGTCTGCCATGGTCAGGATGCTACCGACGGGTAGATCGGCTGGCGAGAGCACTCCCCTGTGACGTACGTCGGCTGCCCGCAGGGATCCGTCAGCGGAGGAAGGGATCCACCGCCACCGCGACGAAGAGCAGCGAAACGTAGGTGATCGACCAGTGGAAGAGCCGCATCTCCTTCAGCTTGGCCCCGGTGGCCTCCGCCTTCGCCCGGTTCTGCAGCGCGTGCGCCTCCCACAGCCACCAGCCGCCCGCCGCCAGCGCGACCGCGGTGTAGAACCAGCCGGTGTAGCCGAGCGGGGTGAGCAGCAGGGAGACCGCGACCATGACCCAGCTGTAGATCACGATCTGCCGGGCGACCACCTTGTTGGAGGCGATGACCGGCAGCATCGGCACGCCCACGCGCGCGTAGTCCTCCCTGACCTTCATGGACAGCGGCCAGTAGTGCGGCGGCGTCCAGAAGAACATGACGAGGAAGAGGATGACCGGCGCCCACGACATGGAGTTCGTGACCGAGGACCAGCCGATGAGGACCGGCATGCAGCCGGCGATGCCGCCCCAGACGATGTTCTGCGACGTACGGCGCTTGAGGATCATCGTGTAGACGACGACGTAGAACAGCAGCGCCCCGAGCGACAGCCACGCCGACAGCCAGTTGACGGTGAGGCCGAACAGAAGCGTCGAGACGACCGCCAGCGTGATGCCGAAGGCGAGGCACTCGCGCGGGCTGACCATGCCGGTGACCAGCGGGCGCTGCGAGGTGCGGTCCATGAGCGCGTCGATGTCGCGGTCGATGTACATGTTCAGCGCGTTGGCGCCGCCCGCGGACAGATAGCCGCCGATGCAGGTGAGCAGGACCAGTTTCAGGTCCGGCACACCCTGCTGCGCGAGGAACATCACCGGGACGGTGGTGATCAGCAGCAGCTCGATGATCCGCGGCTTGGTCAGTGCCACGAACGCCTTGACACGGGCCCCGAACGGCCGGTGGCTCGGGCTCTCGCTCGCACCGAGCACCCCCTCCCCCAGTGCCTTAAGGGCCTGGGAGGTGCCCCCAGGACGGGATTCGACGGCCGTCACGCACACCCCTGACAGAGACTCCCAGCGAGCCGTGGCCGTGAACGCCCAGTAAAGGCTCGCGCGTACTCACGCAACTTTAGACGTTGCCCGAAGCGCGCCCTTCGCGGGGGGTGGGTCGTGTTGGGCGGTGGCCGCGCGACCGGTGAACGGGTCTCGGCGCATGAGCCGGATCGGTCTCCGTTGAGCGATCGGATGAGCGCCTCCGTATTCAGTTGCCGACTACGGATATGGCGGGTCGAGAGGCGTACTTCCGGGACTCCCGGCAGTCTGGAATGACTCGAAAAGACGCACGTACTTACGGGGGTAGGCTCAGCAGCGGCCGGTGGGCGCCCAGTGCACCGGCATTCGACATGTGGAGAGGAGCCCTGACCCAGGGTGAGCACCAAGCCGACCACCACAGACCTCGAGTGGACCGAGTTGGACCAGCGTGCGGTGGACACCGCGCGCGTCCTGGCCGCCGATGCCGTACAGAAGGTCGGAAACGGCCATCCGGGTACGGCGATGAGCCTGGCTCCGGCCGCCTACACCCTCTTCCAGAAGGTGATGCGCCACGACCCGGCCGACGCCGACTGGGTGGGCCGTGACCGCTTCGTGCTGTCCGCCGGCCACTCGTCCCTGACCCTCTACACCCAGCTCTACCTGGCCGGTTTCGGCCTGGAGCTGGACGATCTCAAGGCCTTCCGCACCTGGGGCTCGAAGACCCCCGGCCACCCCGAGTACGGGCACACCGTGGGCGTGGAGACGACGACCGGCCCGCTGGGCCAGGGCGTCGCCAACGCCGTCGGCATGGCGATGGCCGCCCGCTACGAGCGCGGCCTGTTCGACCCGGACGCCCCGCAGGGCGAGTCCCCCTTCGACCACTTCATCTACTGCATCGCCGGCGACGGCTGCCTGCAGGAGGGCATCTCCGCGGAGGCGTCCTCGCTGGCCGGCCACCAGAAGCTCGGCAATCTGATCCTGCTGTGGGACGACAACCACATCTCGATCGAGGGCGACACCGAGACCGCGGTCTCCGAGGACACGGTCAAGCGGTACGAGGCCTACGGCTGGCACGTGCAGCGCGTCGCCCCGAAGCCGGACGGCGACCTCGACCCGCACGCCATCTACAACGCGATCCAGGCGGCGAAGAAGGTCACGGACCGGCCGTCCTTCATCGCGATGCGTTCGATCATCGCCTGGCCCGCGCCGAACGCGCAGAACACCGAGGCCGCGCACGGCTCCGCGCTGGGCGAGGACGAGGTCGCGGCCACCAAGCGGGTCCTGGGCTTCGACCCGGACAAGTCCTTCGACGTCGCGGACGAGGTCCTGGCGCACACCCGCGAGGCGCTGCGGCGGGGCCGTGACGCCAAGGCCGAGTGGGAGAAGTCCTTCCAGCAGTGGCGGGACAACAACCCCGAGCGCGCCGCCGAGTACGACCGGATCAGCAAGGGCGAGCTGCCCACGGGCTGGGAGGAGAAGCTCCCGGTCTTCGAGGCGGGCAAGGGCGTCGCCACGCGTGCCGCCTCCGGCAAGGTGCTCCAGGCGCTGGGCGCGGTCATCCCCGAGCTGTGGGGCGGCTCCGCCGACCTCGCCGGGTCGAACAACACGACCATCGACAAGAACAGCTCGTTCCTGCCGGCCGGCAACCCGCTGCCGGAGGCGGACCCCTACGGCCGCACGATCCACTTCGGCATCCGCGAGCACTCCATGGCCGCGGAGATGAACGGCATCGCCCTGCACGGCAACACCCGTATCTACGGCGGCACGTTCCTGGTGTTCTCCGACTACATGCGCAACGCCGTGCGGCTGTCCGCGCTGATGCACCTGCCGGTGACGTACGTGTGGACGCACGACTCCATCGGTCTCGGCGAGGACGGCCCGACCCACCAGCCGGTCGAGCACCTGGCCTCGCTGCGGGCGATCCCGGGCCTGAACGTGGTGCGCCCGGCCGACGCCAACGAGACCGCCATCGCCTGGCGCGAGATCCTCAAGCGCTGGACGAAGGAGTTCGGCAAGGGCGCCCCGCACGGCCTGGCGCTGACCCGTCAGGGCGTGCCGACGTACGAGCCGAACGAGGACGCCGCGCGTGGCGGTTACGTGCTGTTCGAGGCGGAAGGCGGGGAGCCGCAGGTCGTCCTGATCGCCACCGGGTCCGAGGTGCACCTCGCCGTCGAGGCGCGTGAGCAGCTCCAGGCCGAGGGGGTTCCGACGCGGGTGGTGTCGATGCCGTCCGTGGAGTGGTTCGAGGAGCAGGACCAGGGGTACCGGGACAGCGTCCTGCCGCCGTCGGTGAAGGCGCGGGTCGCGGTGGAGGCCGGAATCGGGCTCACCTGGCACAAGTACGTCGGGGATGCCGGACGCATCGTTTCCCTGGAGCACTTCGGTGCTTCGGCCGACGGCAAGGTGCTCTTCCGCGAATTCGGTTTCACTGCCGAGAACATCGCATCCGCCGCCCGGGAATCGATCGCCGCAGCCCAGCGCTGACGCTGATATACGACACGTAGGAGATGCAATTTCCATGACAGACGCACTCAAGCGCCTCTCCGAAGAAGGCGTCGCGATCTGGCTGGACGACCTGTCGCGCAAGCGGATCACGTCCGGCAACCTCGCCGAGCTGATCGACCAGCAGCACGTCGTGGGCGTCACCACCAACCCGACGATCTTCCAGAAGGCGATCTCGTCGGGCGACGGCTACGAGCAGCAGCTCACCGACCTCGCCGCCCGCAAGGTCACCGTCGAAGAGGCGATCCGCATGATCACCACGGCGGACGTCCGGGACGCCGCGGACATCCTGCGCCCGGTGTTCGACGCCACCGAGGGCCAGGACGGCCGGGTGTCCATCGAGGTCGACCCGCGGCTCGCGCACAACACCCGGGCCACCGTCGCCGAGGCCAGGCAGCTCGCCTGGCTGGTGGACCGGCCGAACACCCTCATCAAGATCCCGGCGACCCGTGCGGGCCTGCCGGCGATCACCGAGACCATCGGCAACGGCATCAGTGTCAACGTCACGCTGATCTTCTCGCTGGAGCGCTACCGCGAGGTCATGGACGCCTACCTCAGCGGCCTGGAGAAGGCCCGCGAGAGGGGCCTGGACCTCTCCAGGATTCACTCGGTGGCGTCCTTCTTCGTCTCCCGTGTCGACACGGAGATCGACAAGCGGATCGACGCGCTCGGCACGCCCGAGGCGAAGGCGCTGCGCGGCAAGGCCGCCGTCGCCAACGCGCGGCTCGCCTACGAGGCGTACGAGGAGGTCTTCTCCTCGGACCGGTGGAGCGCGCTGGAGAAGGCGGGCGCGAACAAGCAGCGTCCGCTGTGGGCCTCCACCGGCGTGAAGGACAAGGCGTACAAGGACACCCTGTACGTGGACGAGCTGGTGGCGCCGAACACGGTGAACACCATGCCGGAGGCCACCCTGGTGGCCACCGAGGACCACGGCGAGATCACCGGCAACACCGTCGCCGGCACCTACGAGCAGGCGCGCGCCGACCTCGACGCGCTCGCCGAGCTCGGGATCTCGTACGACGAGGTGGTCCAGCTCCTGGAGGACGAGGGCGTCGAGAAGTTCGAGGCCTCCTGGAACGACCTGCTCAAGTCGACCGAGGCGGAGCTGCAGCGCCTCGCGCCCTCGGAGGGCTGAAACCTTGACATCCGTACACGGAGCGAATCCGCTTCGTGACGCCGCGGACCGACGGCTCCCGCGCATCGCGGGGCCGTCGGGCCTGGTCATCTTTGGCGTTACGGGCGATTTGTCACGTAAAAAGCTGATGCCGGCGGTCTACGACCTGGCCAACCGCGGTCTGCTGCCCCCGGGCTTCTCCCTCGTCGGCTTCGCTCGCCGCGAGTGGCAGGACGAGGACTTCGCCAAGGAGGTCCACGACGCGGTCAAGGAGCACGCCCGTACGCCGTTCCGTGAGGAGGTCTGGCAGCAGCTCATCCAGGGGATGCGCTTCGTCCAGGGCACCTTCGACGACGACGACGCGTTCGAGCGGCTCCGCGGGACGATCGAGGAGCTGGACAAGGCGCAGGGCACGGGCGGCAACTTCGCCTTCTACCTCTCCGTGCCGCCGAAGTCCTTCCCGGTGGTCATCCAGCAGCTCAAGAAGCACGGCCTGGCCGACCAGTCGGCCGGCTCCTGGCGCCGCGCGGTCATCGAGAAGCCGTTCGGTCACGACCTGAAGTCGGCCGAGGAGCTCAACGCGATCGTGCACGAGGTCTTCGCGTCCGACCAGGTCTTCCGCATCGACCACTACCTGGGCAAGGAGACCGTCCAGAACATCCTGGCCCTGCGGTTCGCGAACACGATGTTCGAGCCGATCTGGAACCGGTCCTTCGTGGACCATGTGCAGATCACCATGGCCGAGGACATCGGCATCGGCGGCCGCGCGGGCTACTACGACGGTATCGGTGCCGCCCGTGACGTCATCCAGAACCACCTGCTCCAGCTCCTCGCGCTGACCGCGATGGAGGAGCCGGCCTCCTTCGACGCCGACGCGCTCGCCGCGGAGAAGACGAAGGTGCTCGGTGCGGTCCGGCTGCCGAAGGACCTGGGCGCCTCGACCGTGTTCGGGCAGTACTCGGCCGGCTGGCAGGGCGGCGAGAAGGTCATCGGGTACCTCGAGGAAGAGGGCATCGACAAGAAGTCGAAGACCGACACCTACGCCGCGGTGAAGCTGGAGATCGACAACCGCCGCTGGGCGGGCGTGCCGTTCTACCTGCGCACCGGCAAGCGGCTGGGCCGCCGGGTGACGGAGATCGCGGTCGTGTTCCAGCGCGCCCCGCACTCCCCCTTCGACACCACCGCCACCGAGGAGCTGGGCCAGAACGCGGTCGTCATCCGCGTCCAGCCGGACGAGGGCGTCACCGTGCGCTTCGGTTCCAAGGTGCCGGGCACCTCGATGGAGATCCGGGACGTGTCCATGGACTTCGCCTACGGCGAGTCCTTCACGGAGTCCAGCCCGGAGGCGTACGAGCGCCTGATCCTGGACGTGCTGCTGGGTGACGCCAACCTCTTCCCGCGGACCGAGGAGGTCGAGCTGTCCTGGAAGATCCTCGACCCGATCGAGGAGTACTGGGACAAGCACGGCAGGCCCGCGCAGTACCCGGCCGGCACCTGGGGGCCCGTCGAGGCGGACGAGATGCTTCAGCGAGACGGACGGAGCTGGCGCCGGCCATGAAGATAGACCTCACGGACACCACGGCCAGCAAGATCAACAAGGCGCTGGTGGAGGGCCGCCGAGCGATCGGCACGCCCGCCGTCGGCATGGTGCTCACGCTGGTCATCGTCACCGACGAGGAGAACGCCTACGACGCGTTGAAGGCCGCGAGCGAGGCCTCGCGCGAGCACCCCTCGCGCACTCTCGTGGTCATCAAGCGCGTCTCGCGTTCCCCCCGCGACCGTACGTCCTCGCGCCTGGACGCGGAGGTGCGGGTGGGCGCGGAGGCCGGCACCGGCGAGACGGTGGTGCTGCGGCTGTACGGCGAGGTGGTGGACCACGCCCAGTCCGTGGTGCTGCCGCTGCTGCTGCCGGACGCGCCCGTCGTCGCCTGGTGGCCGGTGAACGCGCCGCTCGACCCGGCGAACGACCCGCTCGGCGCGCTCGCGCAGCGCCGGGTCACGGACTCGTACACCGCGGAGGCGCCGGTGCGGGAGCTGAGCGCCCGGGCCGAGGCCTACACACCCGGCGACACGGACCTGTCGTGGACCCGGATCACGCCCTGGCGGTCGATGCTGGCCGCGGCCCTCGACCAGGTCACCTGCGAGGTGAGGAAGGTCGAGGTGGAGGGCGAGGAGTTCAACCCGAGCTGCGAACTCCTGGCGATGTGGCTGGCGGACCGCTTGGACGTCCCGGTGAAGCGCTCGCTCTCCTCGGGTCCCGGCCTGACCGCGGTCCGCATGGACACGACCTGCGGCCCGATCACCCTCGGCCGCGCGGACGGCTCGCTCGCGACCCTGTCCATCCAGGGGCAGCCCGACCGTGCGGTGGCGCTCAAGCGCCGCGAGACGTCCGAGCTGATCGCGGAGGAGCTGCGGCGGCTGGACCCGGACGACACGTACGCGTCGGCGCTGCGGTACGGGGTGGACCGGCTGAACACCGCGGCCGCCGAGGCTGCGGCCCACGAGCCGGCCGAGAAGCCCGCGGCCCGAGAGCCGGTGGCTCAGGGGCCGGTGGCGGTAGAGGCCCCCGTGGAGACGGCCGCGAAGGCACCCGCGAAGAAGGCCGCCAAGAGGGCCCCGGCGAAGAAGGCGGCCGCCAAGTGACCGCTCCCCAGCTCGTCGTGCACCGCGACAAGGAGTTGATGGCCCAGGCCGCGGCGGCCCGGCTGATCACGAAGATCGTGGACGCGCAGGCCTCGCGCGGCTCCGCGTCGGTCGTGCTCACCGGCGGCCGCAACGGCAACGGCCTGCTCGCCGCGCTGGCCGCCGCGCCCGCCCGGGACGCCGTCGACTGGGGCCGCCTGGACCTCTGGTGGGGTGACGAGCGGTACCTCCCGGAGGGCGACCCCGAGCGCAATGTGACCCAGGCCCGCGAGGCCCTGCTGGATGCCGTGCCGCTGGATCCGAAGCGCGTGCACGCCATGCCCGCGTCGGACGGCCCGTACGGTGCGGACGTGGAGTCGGCGGCCGAGGCGTACGCGGCGGAACTGGCCCGGGCCGCGGGTCCCGAGAACCATGGCCCGGTGCCCACCTTCGACGTGCTGATGCTGGGCGTCGGCCCGGACACGCACGTGGCGTCGCTGTTCCCGGAGCTGCCCGCGGTGCGGGAGACGGACCGCACGGTCGTCGCCGTCCACGGCGCACCGAAGCCGCCGCCCACGCGCATCTCCCTCACGCTGCCCGCCATCCGGGCGGCGCGTGAGGTGTGGCTGCTGGCGGCGGGCGAGGACAAGGCGCAGGCGGCGGCGATCGCCCTGTCGGGTGCGGGTGAGATCCAGGCGCCGGCGGCGGGGGCGTACGGCCGCTCGCGCACGCTGTGGCTGCTGGACGCGGCGGCGGCCTCGCAACTGCCGCGCTCTTTGTACCCACCGGCATCGCCGTGAGGAACGGGGGCGGCACCGGACGACCCGACTGCCGCCCCCGTCGCCTCAGCCGCCTCCCCTCGACCAGGGCCTTCACATTTTCTGCACCAGATATCCATGTACTGGTCAACTTTTGTGTAAGCTCCTGGCCCGACAACCGCACCATCGAGGGGGGACCTCATGCGCATACGCTTCGCCCTGGCGGCCGTCACGGCTGCGGCGCTCGCCGTCGTCGTCGCGAGCCCGGCCCAGGCCACCGAGTACTCCTCCGCCCTGAAGATCAGGGGCGTCCAGTACGACGCACCGGGGCCGGATTCCAACAACTGCCGCACGGGCAACACCAAGAGCGAGTACCTGACGATCAAGAACTACTCGCGCAGCACGACGGTCAACCTGAAGGGCTACGTCGTCAAGGACGCCGCGGGCAACCGGTTCACCTTCCCCGCCAACCACTACCTCCAGCCCGGCGACTACGTGAACCTGCGCGGGGGCCACGGCACCGACTCGGACGCGGGGAACGTCGTCTACCGCCAGAACTGCAACTTCATCTGGAACAACGACAAGGACACCATCTACCTGTACAAGCCGTCCGGTGCCCATGCGGACACCCACGCCTACACCAAGTCCCGCGACGACCGGGACGGCAACGGTTACATCACCTTCCACGGCTGACGGCACACGCGTGCCGGGGACGGCCGACTCTTCGGCCGCCCCCGGCACGCGTCGCCGCAGCCGGCCCGGTCACTTGACCGAGCCCGCCATCACGCCTTGCACGAAGTGCCGCTGGAACGCGAAGAAGACGACCACCGGCACGATCAGCGACAGGAACGCCCCGGGCGCCAGTACGTCGATGTTGCTGCCGAACTGCCGTATCTGCGACTGCAGTTCCACCGTCAGCGGCTGCGACGAGCTGTCCGCGAACAGCAGCGCCACCAGCATGTCGTTCCACACCCACAGGAACTGGAAGATGGCCAGGCTGGCGATGGCCGGCCGCCCCACGGGCAGGACCAGCCGGGTGAAGATCCGCCACTCGCTCCCCCCGTCCATCCGCGCCGCCTCCAGCATCTCCTTCGGCATCTCCGCGAAGTAGTTCCGCAGCAGGAACACCGCGAACGGCAGCCCGTACGCCACGTGGAACAGGACCACGCCGGGGATCGTGCCGAACAGGCCCAGCGCGCCGAAGAGTTTCGCCACCGGCAGCAGACCGATCTGCACCGGCACCACCAGCAGCGCCACCACCAGCAGGAACAGTGGCTCCCGCCCGGGGAAGTCCAGCCACGCGAACGCGTACCCGGCGAGTGCGGCCAGCACCACCACCAGCGCCGTCGCCGGCACCGAGATCAGCACGGTGTTCCAGAAGGCCTGCGTCATCCCGGAGTTCTTCAGCAGCGTCGAGTAGTTATCGAAGGACAGTTGGCCGGGGCTCGTCAGCGCCGTCCACCAGCCGCCCTTCGCCGTGTCCTGCGACGACCGCAGCGACGACACGAACAGCCCCGCCAGCGGGGTCAGCCAGATCAGGCCGACCACCACCAGGAAGGCCTGCACCAGGCCGTTGCCCAGCCCCCGCCTCACCGCGTTCATCGCTGACTCCTTCGGAAACGCCGGACGTTGAAGACCATCGCGGGGATCACCAGCAGCAGGAGCAGCACACCCAGCGCACTGCCGAGGCCCTGGTTGTTGCCGCCGCCGAACGACACCAGCCACATCTGCGTCGCGAGCACGGTCGCGTCCTCCTGCACCGGCCCGGGCGCGATGATGTAGACGAGGTCGAAGACCTTCATCACGTTGATGACGAGGGTCACGAAGACGACCGTCAGCACCGGCGCGAGCAGCGGCACCGTGATCCGCCGGAAGATCTGCCACTCGTTCGCCCCGTCGATCCGCGCCGCCTCCAGCGCGTCACGCGGCAGCGCCGACAGTCCGGCGCCGATCAGCACCATCGCGAAGCCGGTCCAGATCCACAGGTACGCCCCGATGATCGCGGGCGTGACCAGCGTCGGCCCGAGCCAGGACACGCCCTGGTACGGCGCAGCGAAGTTGGACGCCGGCAGCTTCACCGTGTACGAGCCGGACTTCAGCCCCGGGAAGCGGAAGGAGCCGTCGGCCGCGGTCGTCGTACTCGCGACCGTCCGTCCGTCCCGCACGGCCTCGACCTTCATCCCGGGCAGCCCGCTCTCCCGCGGGTCGACCTTCCCCTGCTTCCCTCCCCCACCGGGCGTGAAGTCCAGGTACACGACCCCGCGCAGTTCGTCCGCCGCGGCCTTCTTCCCGGCCGCCGGGTACGCGGACGAGGCATCCTTCGGCAGGTCCTTGGGCAGTACGCCGACCATCGGGAGCGTCACCGAGTCACCCGGTGAGGCGACCGCGGTCGTCGCATACGACCCGTCACGGCCCTGCGTCAGGCCCTGGCCCTCGCGCGCCCGCGCCGTCGGATACGACGACGTGCCCTCGAAGGCGTCGTGGATCGAGACCGCGGCCGCGTTCAGCACCCCCTTGTTCGGGTCCTGGTCGTAGGCGAGCCGGAAGATGATGCCGGCGGCGAGGAAGGACACCGCCATCGGCATGAACAGCAGCAGCTTGAACGCCGTCGCCCAGCGGACCTTCTCCACCAGCACGGCCAGGATCAGGCCGAGGCCCGTGAGCAGCGCCGGGGCCACGACCACCCAGATGGTGGTGTTGCGGATGGCCTTCAGCGTCGCCGGGTCGCGGAACATCTCGGCGTAGTTGTCCCCGCCCACGAACCGGGTGCCGGAGGCGTCGAAGAAGCTGCGGCCGACCGAGAACAGCACCGGGTAGACGACGAGCGCACCGAGCAGCAGCAGCGCGGGGAACACGAACAGCAGGGCGATGATCCGCCCCCGCCGCCGGGTGCGGCGCCTTGCGGCGGCACCGGCGGCGGTCGGCGGGCTCGCCTCTTTCACGAGCGTGGCGGTCATGTCCGGTCAGCCCTGGTAGGCCTTGGCCGCCGCGTCCTCGAGCCGGGCCGCGGTCGCCTTCGGGTTCGACGGGTCGCGCAGGAAGTCCTGCAGCAGCTTCCACTCGCCCGCGCCCTTGGTGCCGCCGAAGGCCGCCGGAGCCTGGTCGGACATGTCGAAGCGGACCGAATCGCCCGCAGCGATCAGGGACTTGGCGGTCGCGCGCGTCACGTCGTCGCCGTAGGAGGCGAGGTCGAGCTTCTTGTTCGGGGACAGGAAGCCGCCCGCCTTCGCCCACACGGCAGCGGCCTCGGGGGTCGCCAGGTACTCCAGGAGCTTCATGCCGGCCTGGGCGTTCTTGCCGTCCTTCAGGACGACCGCCGCGTCACCGCCGCTGACGACCGGCGCCGTACCGCCGTCGACCGACGGGAACGGGAAGAAGTTCGCGTCCTTGCCGATCGTCTTGCCGAACTGGTCGTGGGCGACACCGGCCACGAAGTCGCCCTCGTAGACCATTCCGGCCTCGGGCTTCGGCCCGAACACCTTCTCGACCGAGCCCGGGAAGTCGGTGTTCAGGGCCTCCTTCTGGCCGCCCGCGATGAGCTGCTTGTCCTTGAACAGCTTGCCCAGCGTGGTGAGCGCCTTGACCACGCTCGGGTCGGTCCACTTGAGCTTGTGCGTGGCGAGCGCGTCGTACTTCTCGGGACCGGCCTGGGAGAGGTAGATGTTCTCGAACCAGTCGGTGAGGGTCCAGCCGTCCTCGCCCGCGACGGCGAAGGCGGCGAGGCCCGAGTCGGAGACGGTGTGCCCGGCCTTGAGCATCTCGTCGTACGTCTTCGGCGGCTTGACCCCGGCCTGGTTGAGCGCGTCGGGGCTGTACCAGACGGTCGACTTGTGGGCGGCCTTGAAGTACAGGCCGTACAGGGTGCCGTCGACGCTGCCGTACTTCTTCCACACCGGCGCGTAGTTGCTGTCGACCGACTTCTCGGTGGTCGCGGACAGCGGCTTCAGCCAGCCCTTCTTGGCGAACTGCTGGAGCACGCCGACCTGCGGGACCATCACGACGTCCGGCGCGTTGCCGCCCTCGATCTTGCTGCCGACCACGGTGGAGACGTTGTCGCCGGTGGAGATGAACTGCGTCTTGGCGCCGGTCTTCGCGGTGAACGCGTCCAGCACCTTCTGGAAGTTCTTCTGCTCGCTGCCGGTCCAGACGCCGGCCACGGTGACCGTCTGGCCGCTGAGCGCCTTGTCACCGCCGCCCGCGGTGACGGGGCCGCCGCCGCATGCGGTCGCGCCGAGTGCGAGGGCGAGCGCGGTGCAGCCGGTGAGCAGGGTGGTACGTCGTCGCATCATCGTTGATGTCCCTTCGGGGATGGGGAGTTGGACGGGGTCAGAGGTCGGTGCCGTCGCTGATCCACCAGGCGGCCGTCGAGCCGGGGAGCACGCCGGGCGGACAGGGGGCGCTGGCCAGCAGAGGGGTGCCGGAGACCGGCGCGGGCGTGGGGGCCGTGCCGAAGTTGACGGCACAGACCAGGTCGTCGCCGCGTACGAAGGCGAGGACCCCGGGCGGGGCGTCCAGCCAGCGCAGGGTGCCCTCTCCCAGTTGCGGGAGGGAGGAGCGCAGTTGGAGGCCGTCGCGGTACAGGTGCCAGAAGGAGCGGGTGTCGGCCAGGGCGCGGTCGGTGGCGTACTCGGCGAAGTACGACGGCTGCGGCAGCCAGGGCTTCGCGCTCTCCGCGCCGGAGGTGAAGCCGAATGGGGAGGCCTGCCCGGACCACGGCAGCGGCACCCGGCAGCCGTCGCGGATACGGGCGCGGCTTCCGGTGCGGCGGAAGATCGGGTCGGTGAGCACGTCGTCGGGCAGGTCGACGACCTCGGGCAGGCCGAGCTCCTCGCCCTGGTAGATGTACGCGGCCCCGGGCAGCGCCAGCATCAGCAGCGCGGCGGCGCGGGCGCGGGCGGTGCCGAGGCCGCTGCCCTGCGGGGTCGGTTCTCCGTAGCGGGTGACGGTGCGGACCTGGTCGTGGTTGTTGAGGACCCAGGTGACCGTGGACCCCGTGCCGGCGATGTCCTGCATGGCCTCCGAGATCACCTTGCGGAAGGCGTCGGGGTCCCAGGGGGCGCTGAGCAGGTCGAAGAAGAACGCCTGGTGCAGTTCGTCCGGGCGGACGTACTGCGCGTGCTCGCGGGCGGTCGGGACGGAGACCTCGCCGACCAGCAGGCGCTCGCGGCCGTCGCGCGCCGTGTACTCCTCGCAGACCGATCGCCAGTGCCGCCACACGTCGTGCACCTCGGGCTGGTTCCAGGCGAGCGGGTTGACCGAGTCGCGGGTGCGGGCGTCGGCCTCCGGGTCCGGGGAGTCCGGCAGTTCGGGGTGCTTGAAGAGGCCGGCGGCGACGTCGATGCGGAAGCCGTCGACGCCGCGGTCCAGCCAGAAGCGCAGCACCCGGTCGAACTCGGCGGGGACCTCGGGGTTGCGCCAGTTCCAGTCGGGCTGCTCGGGCGTGAACATGTGCAGGTACCACTGGCCGGGGCGGCCGTCCGCCTCGGTGATCCGGGTCCAGGCCGGGCCGCCGAACATGGCGTGCCAGTTGTTGGGCGGTTCGGAGCCGTCCGGGCCGCGGCCGTCGGCGAAGTGGAAGCGGGCGCGGGCCGGGCTGCCGGGCGGCGAGGCGAGGGCCTCGCGGAACCACGGGTGCTCGCTGGAGCAGTGGTTGGGGACGATGTCGAGGAGCACCTTGATGCCGAGCCGCCGGGCGGCCGCCATCAGCATGTCGAACTCGGTGAGATCGCCGAAGAGGGGGTCGACGTCGCAGTAGTCGGCGACGTCGTAGCCGTGGTCGTGCTGCGGGGAGGGGTAGAAGGGGCTCAGCCAGATCCCGTCGACGCCGAGCTTCTTCAGGTACGGCAGCCCGGCCCTGACGCCGGCCAGATCGCCGATGCCGTCGCCGGTGCTGTCCAGGAAGCTGCGGACGTACACCTGGTAGATCACTGCGTCGCGCCACCAGCGACGGGTGTCGATGTGCTTGGGACTCACCCCGGGACCTGTCTGTGCGTGCTAACGGTTATGCATGCATGTTAGGTAGCAGTTTCACGGAGGTGTCAATGAACAGAACAGAAGCTACTGGGGGGTTGGCCAAACAAATCCGGACTTATCGGGTCACCAGGAAGGCAGATGAGACTTCGGCGTTACCTAACAAGTAACTATCGGTGCGAGATGGCGGCCAGCTCGCGCGCCAGGCGCCGCACCGCCGACTCGGGCGTCTCCTGTCCCGTCAGGGCGTCGTGCACCACCGCCTGCACCGCCAGGCTGACCTGGTCGTAGCGCGGGCTCTTGGGGCGCGGTGCGGCCGCGAGCACGGCGGCACGCAGGGTCGGCAGGTACGGGAACCGCCGCACGAGTCCGGGGTCGTCGTAGAGCGCGGCGCGCACGGGCGGCAGCGCGCCGCGCGTGAGCACCTGACGCTGGACCCGTTCGCTGGTGAGATACGCGATCAGGCGCGCGGCCGACTCGGGGTGCCGTGCGTGGGTGTTGACGGCCAGGTTGGAGCCGCCGAGGACACTCGTCCCCGGGCCGTCAGGCCCCGGCAGCGGGACGGCGCCGATCCTCCCGGCCACCTTCGAGCCCGGGGCGGAGGCGGCGACGTACGCGTACGGCCAGTTGCGCAGGAAGAGCAGCCGGCCCTCCTGGAAGGCCTGCTTGGACTCCTCCTCCTTGTACGTCAGCGCCTTCCTCGGGATCCATCCCTCGCGCACCCCGCGGGTGAGGAACCCGATGCCCTCGCGGGCCGCGGCCGAGTTCACGGTGACGCGCGCGCCCTCGTCGCCGAGGATCGTGCCGCCCGCCGAGTACACGGCCTCGGCCGCGTTGACGGTGAGGCCCTCGTACGGCAGGAACTGGCCCGCGTAGCCGTCGAGTCCGTACTTGGGGGCGATGGTCTTGGCGTCGTGCTCCAGTTCGGCCCAGGTGCGCGGCGGCGGGACGCCCTCTTTGGCGAGGATGTCCTTGCGATACAGGAGAAGCCCGGCATTCGTGACATACGGGACCGCGTAGAGCCGTCCGTCGTAGGTGGCCGTGTCGACGACCGGCGGCAGGAAGCTCTTGAGCGGGAAGCGTTCGCGCGGCAGCGGGCGGATCCAGCCGGCCGCGGCGAACTCGGAGGTCCAGGCGACGTCGATGTTGAGGACGTCGAACCGGCTGCGGTCGCCGCCGCGCAGGTCGGTGGTCATCTGCGCGTGCGTCTCGTCGGCGGAGTCCGGCAGCTCGACGAGGGTGACCTTCTCGCCGGGGTGGGTGCGGTTCCAGCCCTGCAGGAGGGGGCCGAGGTAGCCGGTGAGATCCCCCGCGGTGGCCAGGGTGAGCGGGCCGCGGCCGCCGGCGTTCCCCTCGTCGGCCCGGGCGCCGGAGGCGACGTAACCGGTCATGACCACGGCGAGGACGAGGAGGCCCCTACCGGCGGCGCGTATCCACCGCATAGGTTCCTCCCTGTACACCGGCACCGGGCACCCTCGCCCGGGGTCAGAGGCCATGTATACCCGTTAGGTATGCGCGATACTAGGGCCTGGAGCACATCCCGAGGACAGGAGGACAGCACGAGTGCGCCTGCCCCTCCTGGCACTCCTCGCGCGCGGCCCCGCCCACGGCTACGAGCTCAAGCAGGACCTTGAGCAACTGCTGGGCTCCGCGTACCCTCAGCCGAACGTCGGCCAGATCTACGTCACCCTCGGCCGCCTCGAGAAGTCGGGACTGATCGAGGGCGAGGACGTCGAGCAGTCCAGCCGGCCCAACAAGAAGGTCTACCACCTCACCGACGCCGGGCGGGAGGCGCTGCACGCCTGGTTCGAGGAGACCGAGGACGAGCCGCGGGTACGGGACGAGTTCTTCATGAAGCTGGCACTCGCCCCGCGCACCGGTCTCGCCGACCAGATCACACTGATCAACAAACAGCGGCGCCAGTACCTCAACACCATGCGCGACCTGTCGAGACTGGCCGCCGCCGAAGACCGCGACAACCGTATCGCCCACCTGCTGATAGAGGGCGCGATGCTGCACCTGCAGGCCGACCTCGACTGGCTGGAGCGGTGCCAGGAGGAACTGGAGGAGCTGGAATGAGCGAGCGCCCCACTCCTCTGCTGCGCGCCGAGGGCCTGGTCAAGACCCACTACGGCGAGGGCGCCCCGGCGCACGCCGTGCGCGGGGTCGATCTCAGCCTGTCACGGGGCGAGTTCGTGGCCGTCACCGGCCCGTCCGGCGCCGGGAAGTCGACGCTGCTGCACCTGCTCGGCGGGCTGCAGCGGCCGGACGGCGGCAGCATCTGGCTGGACGGCGAGCGCACCGACTCCTACAGCGAGGCCCGCTGGGCCGTGGAGCGCAGGAAACGCATCGGGATCGTCTTCCAGTTCTTCAACCTGGTCTCCGACCTGTCGGTCGCGGACAACGTCGAGCTGCCCGCCCTGCTCGCCGGTGTGCCGCCGAAGCAGGCGCGGGCCGAGCGGGAGGCGCTGCTGGACGAGCTGGGCCTGACCGGCAAGGAGCGCAGCATGCCGGGCGAGCTGTCCGGCGGTGAGCAGCAGCGGGTCGCGCTGGCCCGGGCCCTGGTCAACCATCCGCCGCTGCTGCTCGCCGACGAGCCCGCCGGCAGCCTGGACAGCAAGGGCACCCGCGAGGTGATGCGCCTGCTGTCCCGCTTCCACCAGCGCGGCCAGAGCATCGTCCTGGTCACCCACGACGCCCGGCTGGCCAGCGCCGCCGACCGGGTGATCAGCTTCTTCGACGGGCGCATCGTCGACGACGCGGAACTCGACGGTACGCCGCCGCGCCGGGCCGGGGCCTCCGGCGTCTCCGGCGTGCTGGAGCTGAAGGACTGAGTGCGGTGCACGACCACCTGACCTGCTCGGGCGCCCTCCCGGGACCGAGGGACTGAGGCCGGTGCGAGCCACCTTGCGCTGGGCGCACTCCGATCTGCGCACGCACCGCGGCGAGGCCCTGTTCATGGTGCTCGCCACGGCCGGGATCGTCGCCTCCCTGCTGCTGGCCACGGCCCTGTTCGGGTACGCCACCAATCCCTGGCAGCGCATCTTCACGCAGGCGCGCGGAGCGCACGTGTGGATCCACACCGCGCGCTCCGCCGATGTGGCCCAGCTCACCCACCTGGACGGCGTCGAATCCGTCGCCGGGCCCTACGCGACCGAGTACACGACCCTGGCCTCCCGCGGCACCCGCGCCTCCGTCGAACTGCGCGCCACCACCGGGCAGCCCTCCATCGGCCGCCCACTGCTCACCTCGGGCCACTGGCTGGATCCGGCACACCCCGACGGTGTGGTGCTGGAGAGCCGGCTCGCCCGGGCGCTGCTGGCCGAGCCCGGGGACACCCTGACGGTGGCCGGTACGGCCCGGACGCTCACCGTGGTGGGCATCGCGGACAGCGCCGAGCCCCGCTACCGCCCCGGGGAACAGCCCGGACTCGTGTGGGCGCCGCCGTCCGCCGTGCGCGATGCCGACGGCCAGGTGACCGGGCTGCGCCTGACCGACCCCGGCGACACCGACTACACCGTCCAGCGCGCCGTCACCGTGCTGGGAGCCGGCGCGGTCAGCGAGGTCTCCACCTGGCAGCAGGCGCGGGCGGAGGCACAGGGCGACAACCGGCTGCTGGGACAGGTCCTCGGCCTGTTCGGTCTGGGTGCGCTGGTGGCGGCCGGGTTCGCCGTGCACGGGGCGATCGGCACCCGGGTGCGGGGGCACCTGCGGGACATCTCGGTGCTGAAGGCGATCGGCTTCACGCCCGGCCAGGTGGTCCGCGTCTTCCTGCTCCAGCACGTGGCGTACGCCCTGCTCGGCGCGGTGGCCGCGGCGGCGCTCACGCAGGGGCTGGGCCGCCGGGTGCCGGGGCGCTTCGGGGACGCGGTCGGTGTGTGGCAGGGCCTGCCGGGACACACCGTGGCGCTGTTCGCCGTTCCGGCCGGGGCGGTGCTGTTCATCGCCGCCACCACCGGGCTCGCGGCCTGGCGGGCGGGACGGGTGCCTCCGGTGCCGGTTCCACGGCCCGCGGCGCCGGCCGGCGGGCGTCTGACCGTCCTGGCGCGCGGCGCCCTCGGCCTGCGGCTGCCGCCCGCGCTGGTCCTGGGCTGGCACCGGGCGTTCGCACGCCGTCCACGGTCCCTGGCCACGGTCGCCCGGCTCGCCCTGCCGCTGCTGCTGATCGTGGTGGCGATGAGCGCGTGGACCACCATCGACCGCTTCCACTCCAGGCCCGACGAGGTCGGACTGGCCGCCGCCCTGACCGTCCGCCCCGACACCGGTCTCGGCGAGGCGGCCACCCGCGCCCTGCTGGCACGCGACCGGCAGGTCGCCGACGCGTACCCGGGCGTCGAGGTGGCCGCCCTGGTGCCGGGCCAGACGGCCACGATCGCCCTGCGCGGCCTGGGCACACGCCAGAACCCCTACCCCTACGCCCTCGCCGAGGGCCGTCCCGCGCGGGGCCCCGACGAGGCCGTGGCCGGGCAGGGGCTGCTCGATCTGCTGGATGTGCGGGTCGGCGACTGGGTGCGGATGACCGTGGGCGACCAGCCGCAGATCCTGCACATCGTGGGCCGCAGCATCGAGCCGGAGAACGTCGGCCGGGTCATCTCCACCTCGCTCGACACCCTGCGCGAGAACGACCCGGGCCTGCGCCCCACCCTGTACCAGCTCCGGCTGCGCCCGGGTGCCGACCCGCACCGCGTCGCCGACGACCTGGCCACGGCCGCCCACGGGCATCTGGACGTGCACCCGGTCGCGAACCCCGCGGACGGCCTCTCCCCGCTGCGCGGAGTCGTCGCCGGCCTGATCGCCGTCCTCGCACTGATCGGGATCGTCGAACTGCTGACCGCGATCGGCGGCACCGTCCGCGAGGGCGAACGGGACCTCCTGGCGCTCAAGGCGATCGGTCTGTCCCCGCGCCAGATCACGGCGATCACGGTCACGGCCACCGCCTGCACCGCCCTGGCCGCGGTGGTGGCCGGTACGGCGCTGGGTCTGCCCCTCGCCCACTGGCTGATCGACGCACAGGGCCGCTCCAGCGGTATCGGCGCGGGCCTGGCCCAGGGCCCCTCCCCCGTGCTCCTGTTGCTGTTCGGGGCCGCGGCCGTGGCGGGAGCCGCCGCGCTCGCCGCCCTGCCCGCGGCCCGTGCGGCCCGGCGCAGGCTCGCCGACACGTTGAGCGCGGTGGCCTGAGCGCAGAGCCGGAAGGCGGGCGGCCGGTGCCGCCCGCCCCCGCCGCCGCGGTCAACGTCCGCGCCACTCCCGGTACTTCGCGACCAGCGCCTTGCTGGACTCGTCCAGGCCCGGCACGTCAGCGCCCTCGGTCAGCGCGGGTTCGACGCGCTTGGCGAGGACCTTGCCCAGCTCGACGCCCCACTGGTCGAAGGAGTCGATGTGCCAGATCGCGCCCTGGACGAACACCTTGTGCTCGTAGAGGGCGATGAGCTGGCCGAGGACCGACGGGGTCAGCTCCTTGGCGAGGATGGTCGTGGTCGGGTGGTTGCCCTTGAACGTCTTGTGGGGCACCAGCTCCTCCGGCACGCCCTCGGCACGCACCTCCTGAGGGGTGTTGCCGAAGGCCAGCGCCTGGGTCTGGGCGAAGAAGTTCGCCATCAGCAGGTCGTGCTGGTCCTTCAGCTCGTCGGCGAGCTCGGCCACCGGCTCCGCGAAGCCGATGAAGTCGGCCGGGATCAGCTTGGTGCCCTGGTGGATGAGCTGGTAGTAGGCGTGCTGCCCGTTGGTGCCCGGGGTGCCCCAGACGATCGGCCCGGTCTGCCAGTCGACCTCGCGCCCGTCCCGGTCCACGTACTTGCCGTTGGACTCCATGTCCAACTGCTGGAGGTAGGCGGTGAACTTGGACAGGTAGTGCGAGTACGGCAGCACGGCGTGCGACTGGGCGTCGTGGAAGTTGCCGTACCAGATGCCCAGCAGACCGAGCAGCAGCGGCACGTTGGACTCCGCGGGCGCGGTCCTGAAGTGCTCGTCGACGATGCGGAAGCCGTCGAGCATCTCCCGGAAGCGGTCCGGGCCGATGGCGACCATCAGGGACAGGCCGATCGCCGAGTCGTAGGAGTAGCGGCCGCCGACCCAGTCCCAGAACTCGAACATGTTGGCCGTGTCGATGCCGAACTCCTCGACCTTCTCGGCGTTCGTCGACAGCGCCACGAAGTGCTTGGCCACGGCCTCCTGACCGGCCTTCAGCTCGCTCAGCAGCCACTTGCGGGCCGAGGTGGCGTTGGTGATCGTCTCGATCGTGGTGAACGTCTTGGAGGCGATGATGAACAGCGTCTCGGCCGCGTCCAGGTCGCGGGTGGCCTCGTGCAGGTCCGCGCCGTCCACGTTCGACACGAAGCGGACCGTCAGACCGCGGTCCGTGTAGGCGCGCAGCGCCTCGTACGCCATCGCCGGGCCCAGGTCGGAGCCGCCGATGCCGATGTTGACGACGTTCCTGATCCGCTTGCCCGTGTGGCCCGTCCACTCGCCCGAGCGGACCCGGTTGGCGAAGTCGGTCATCTTGTCGAGCACCGCGTGGACCTTGGGCACCACGTTCTCGCCGTCGACCTCGATCACCGCGTCGCGCGGCGCGCGCAGGGCGGTGTGCAGGACCGCGCGGTGCTCGGTGGTGTTGATCTTCTCGCCGCGGAACATGGCGTCCCTGAGGCCGAAGACGTCCCGTGCGGCGGCCAGCTCGCGCAGTAGCCGCAGGGTCTCGTCGGTGACCAGATGCTTGGAGTAGTCGACGTGCAGATCGCCGACCTGGAGGGCGTACCCGCCGCCGCGGCCCGGGTCCGCCGCGAACAGGTCGCGCAGCCGCACCTCGCCGAGCTCCTCGCGGTGCTTGGCCAGAGCGGTCCACTCGGGCGTCTGGTTGAGCCTGGTACGGCTGTCTGCGTTCATCTGAGACTTCAGCCTTCTTCCTTGCCTGTGCTGCTGCGTACCTCGCCCCGCTGCCGGTCCCAACCTAATTGATCCCGACGCGGCGTGACCTGTTGTCACGCCGTCCTGAGGGGCAACAACAGGTACGTCCGTCTTGCGCGCGCGTGTCAACGAGGTGACGGCGAGCGCGAAGAGCACGGCGGCGAGCAGTGCCGGCCCGTTCAGCCCGTACGTCCGTGCCACGGCCCCGCCGAGCAGGGCGCCGAGCGGGGCGCCGGAGGTGGAGGCCGTGCGGAAGGCGGCGGCTATGCGGCCCACCATGGCCTCGGGGCTGCGGTGCTGCATCAGCGTGACCTGGTTGACGTTCCACACCATGCCCATGGCGCCGAGCAGCAGCATCCCCGTGAGCAGCGCCCCGGTGTGACGGACCGTCCCGATGAGCAGCAGGCACGCCGTCTGGACGCCGCCGGCGACGAGCAGTGCGCGCAGGCGTCCGGTGCGCTGCGCGATCCGCTGGGCGGTGAACCCGCCGACGAGGCTGCCTGCCGAGTACGCCGTCATCGCGGCCGCGTATCCGGCGCTGCCCAGGTGCAGCCACTGCGTCACGTGCAGCACCAGCGTGGCGATCAGGGCCCCCATACCGATGTTGCACAGCAGCGTGGCCAGGCAGGCGGCGCGCAGCACCCGGTCGTGCCACAGGGCGCGCAGCCCTTCGCCGATCTCGGCCCGCAGGGTGCTGCCGGCCGGGCGCGGCTCCCGCTCGGCCGGTCCGGTCCGCAGGGAGGCGACGAGGGCGGCGGCCAGCAGATATGTGCCCGCGTCGGCCGCGTAGGGCATGAACGCTCCGGCGGCGATGAGCAGCGGCACGAACGGGCCCGCCAGCAGTCCGCCCGCGAGCTGCTGTCCGGTCATCAGCAGGGCGTTGGCGCTGCCCAGGGCTTCACGGTTGATCAGGGAGGGCAGCAGGGCGGTGGAGGCGTTGTCGAAGAGCGTCTGGAGAGTGGTGAGCGAGAAGGCGAGGACCAGCAGCAGCGGGATCGAGGCGTGCCCGAGCCCCACGGCGAGCGCGAAGGCCCCGACGAGCAGTCCGCGCACGGTGTCGACGGCCCACATCGCCCGCCGCTGGTCCACCCGGTCGGCCACGGCCCCGCCGAGCAACCCGAAGAGGAGCCAGGGGGCGTAACCGCAGGCGGTGACGGAGGCCACGACGAGCGGTTCGTCCGTGAGCCGCACGGCGAGCAGGGGCAGCGCGGCGGTCCGCAGCGCGTCTCCGTACCGGGAGACCACGGCGGCGGTCCACAACCGCCCGAACCCTCCCCGCCACGCGGGCCGCCGTACGGTGCCCGCGGCCTCGACCGTTGCCATCGTCCCCCCTCACGATTCGCCGATGCACAAACCGTAGAGGGCACCACTGACAATCGGGCTGAGCTGCGGAAACGGACCGCTCGAGGGCCTGGGCCCGCCCCTCGCCTCGCACGGCGGGGCCGCACGGGGGCACGCCCGCAGGCCACCCGCCGCGTCCGCGGAGTCGAACGGCACGAGCCCCCGGCGCCATCCCGTGAGGGGTGTCCCGTCGGCACGAGGCCCCGGCCCGCTCCGCGGGGCGGGACCGCGCGAGGCCAGGCCCCGGCCCGCACCCCGTCGGGATGTCCCGGCCGTACGGGGCATCGGCTCACGGCCGTGGGGTGCCGCCCCGGCGGCTCGCGCAACCGGGTACCGAACGCCCACCGGCCAGGTACCCGCAGGCACCCGGCCGGTTCAACTCCTAGATTTCGCCGCGCAGTTTGGCGAGCGCCTCGGCGAGGATCGCCTCGCCGTCCGCGTCGCTGCGCCGCTCCCGCACATACGCGAGGTGCGTCTTGTACGGCTCGGTGCGCGGCGGGTCCGGCGGGTTGTCCCGATCCTGTCCGGCCGGAAAGCCGCAACGGGGGCAGTCCCAGGTGTCGGGAACCTGCGCGTCGCTGGCGAAGCTCGGCTGTGTCTCGTGCCCGTTGGAGCACCAGAAGGAGACGCGCAGACGCGGCGCGGACTCGCCGCGCTCGGCCTCGCCCATCGGCCCCGCCCCGACCCGGCTTCCTCGGATCGCGTTGCCACTTGCCACGGTCGTAACTCCCTGCGTGATGGTGCCGCGAAGCGAGTCGGCGTTTCGCTTCGCTGCGAGCGCCTCAGTCTACGTAAGGCCCAACGCGCGTCCAGTGATGGGAGTTACCCCCGCCCCTAGACGCAAGCCCCATGATAGGCCGCGTCCGAAGACCCGTACCGAACATGGGGCGTTACGTGCTTTATGTGCGTTTTATGCGGTTTGCCGATGACGGTCGACGCTAGTGGCTGGTCTTCATCAGGATGCCGAGCACCACGATGCAGGCGAGCCAGAGCAGACCGATCACGATGGTGATCCGGTCGAGGTTGCGCTCGGCGACCGACGAGCCGCCGACGGAGGACTGCATGCCGCCACCGAACATGTCGGAGAGGCCGCCGCCCTTCCCCTTGTGCATCAGCACCAGCAGCATCAGCAGCAGGCTGAAGACGATCAGGGCGATCGAGAACCCCAAAACCACGGCTGGACCAACTTCCTCGGATTCGGATGGACGACGGGGGCAGGGTGGCGGACCACCTTGCCCCCGCAAGAGTACGACGGATCGCCCCCGGGAAGCACTTACTGGTCGCGGAAACGGACGATCTTGACGAACTCGTCGGCGTCGAGCGAGGCGCCGCCGACCAGCGCGCCGTCGATGTCCGGCTTCGCCATGATCTCGGCGACGTTCCCGGACTTCACCGAGCCGCCGTACTGGATGCGGACCTGGTCGGCCACCTCCTGCGAGTACAGCTCGGCGATCTTGCCGCGGATCGCCGCACAGACCTCCTGGGCGTCGTCGGCGCCGCAGACCTTGCCGGTGCCGATGGCCCAGACGGGCTCGTAGGCGATCACGATGGTCTCTGCCTGCTCGGCGGGGAGGTCCTTCAGGCCGCCTTCGACCTGGGCGAGCGTGTGGGTCACGTGCTCACCCGCCTCGCGGACCTCCAGCTCCTCGCCGACACACAGGATCGGGGTCAGGCCGTGCTTGAAGGCGGCCTTGACCTTGGCGTTCACCAGCTCGTCCGACTCGTTGTGATACTGCCGGCGCTCGGAGTGACCGATCACCACGAAGGTGCACTTCAGCTTGGCCAGCATGGAGCCCGAGATCTCGCCGGTGTAGGCACCGGAGTCGTGCGCCGAGAGGTCCTGGGCGCCGTACTTGATCTTGAGCTTGTCCCCGTCGACCAGGGTCTGCACGGAGCGCAGGTCGGTGAAGGGCGGCAGGACGGCGACCTCGACGGCCTCGTAGTCCTTGTCCGCCAGGGCGAAGGCGAGCTTCTGGACGTGGGCGATGGCCTCGAGGTGGTTGAGGTTCATCTTCCAGTTGCCCGCCATCAGCGGCGTGCGGGTGCTCAAGGTTCAGTCCTCCAGTGCGGCGAGGCCGGGGAGCGTCTTGCCCTCGAGGTATTCGAGGGAGGCGCCGCCACCGGTCGAGATGTGACCGAATGCCGACTCGTCGAATCCCAGGATGCGGACGGCCGCGGCGGAGTCGCCGCCGCCGACCACGGTGAAGCCCTGGGAGTCGACGAGGGCCTGGGCGACCGCCTTGGTGCCCTCGGCGAAGTCGGGGTGCTCGAAGACGCCCATCGGCCCGTTCCAGAAGACGGTGGCCGCGTCGGCGAGCTTCGAGGCGTACAGCTTGCGGGTCTGAGGACCGATGTCCAGGCCCTCCTGGTCGGCCGGGATCGCGTCCGCGGCGACGGTGGTGGGGTTGGCCGGGGCCTTGGTCTTCAGGTCCGGGAAGTCGGGCGAGACCAGCGCGTCGACCGGCAGCACCAGCTCGACGCCGGTCTTCTCGGCGCGCTCGATGTACTCGGTGACGGCCGGGATCTGGTCCTCCTGCAGCAGCGACTTGCCGACCTCGTAGCCCTTAGCCTTGAGGAAGGTGTACGCCATGCCGCCGCCGATGAGGAGCCGGTCGGCCTTGCCGAGCAGCTGGTCGATGACGGCCAGCTTGTCGGAGACCTTGGCACCGCCGAGCGCGACGACGTAGGGCCGCTGGACGTCCTCGGTGAGCTTCTTCAGGACGCCGACCTCGGTGGCGATGAGGTAGCCGGCGTAGTGCGGCAGCCGGGCCGGGAGGTCGTAGACGGAGGCGTGCTTGCGGTGGACCGCGCCGAAGCCGTCGCTCACGTACACGTCGGCGAGGGCGGCGAGCCGGTCCGCGAACTCGCCGCGCTCGGTGTCGTCCTTGGACGTCTCACCGGGGTTGAAGCGCAGGTTCTCGATGACCGCGACCTGGCCCGGCTGGAGGCCGTCGACCGCGTCGTGGGCGGCGGGGCCGACGGTGTCCTGGGCGAACGCCACGGGCGCGCCGAGGAGTTCACCGAGCCGCTCGGCGGCGGGAAGCAGGGAGAAGGCCGGGTCCGGGGCGCCCTTGGGGCGGCCCAGGTGGGAGGCGACGACCACCTTGGCGCCCGCCTCGGCGAGGGCCTTGACGGTGGGCAGAACGGCGCGGATGCGGCCGTCGTCGGTGATGAGGCCGTCGGCGAGCGGCACGTTGAGGTCGGCGCGGACGAAGACCCGCTTGTTGTCCACGCCTTCGGAGAGAAGTTCGTCGATCGTCTTCATGGGTCGGACTCCTGGGGAAGCTCTTGATCGTACGGGGCTGATCGATCCGGACGACCGATCGGCCGATCCATCCGTGGGCGCGCCTGGGCTCGCCGCACGTGCGTCAGGGCTCGGGCAGCGCGACCTTGCGCTGCCCGAGCCCTGCTACCGCATGAGATGCCTGCTGGAAGCGATCAGAGCTGGTTGCCGACGAAGACCGTCAGGTCGACGAGGCGGTTGGAGTAGCCCCACTCGTTGTCGTACCAACCGATGACCTTCACGTTCTTGCCCTCCTGGACCATGGTCAGGGAGGAGTCGAAGGTGCAGGACGCCGGGGCGTTGACGATGTCGGAGGAGACGATCGGGTCCTCGGTGTAGTCGAGGAGGCCCTTCAGCTCGCCCTCGGCGGCCTTCTGGAAGGCGGCGTTGACCTCTTCCTTGGTGACCTCGCGGGAGAGCTCGACGACCAGGTCGGTGACCGAGCCGGTCGGGACCGGGACGCGCATGGCGATGCCGTCCAGCTTGCCCTTGAGCTGCGGCAGGACCAGGGCGGTGGCCTTGGCGGCGCCGGTGGTGGTCGGGATGATGTTCTCGGCGGCGGCACGGGCGCGGCGCAGGTCCTTGTGCGGGAAGTCCAGGATGCGCTGGTCGTTCGTGTACGCGTGCACCGTGGTCATCAGACCCTTGACGATGCCGAAGTTCTCGTCGAGGACCTTCGCCATCGGCGCCACACAGTTGGTGGTGCAGGAGGCGTTGGAGATGACGTGGTGGTTCGCCGGGTCGTACTTGTCCTGGTTGACACCCATCACGATGGTGATGTCCTCGTCCTTGGCCGGAGCCGAGATGAGGACCTTCTTGGCGCCACCGGCGATGTGCTTGGCGGCGTCTTCCTTCTTGGTGAAGATGCCGGTCGACTCGATGACGATGTCGACGCCCAGCTCACCCCACGGGATGTCGGCGGGGTTGCGCTCGGAGAGCACCTTGATGGTCTTGCCGCCGACGGTGATGGTGTCCTCGGTGTGGGACACCTCCTCCTTGAGGCGGCCGAGGATGGTGTCGTACTTCAGCAGGTGAGCGGTGGTCGCGGTGTCACCCAGGTCGTTGACAGCCACGATCTCGATGTCTGCACCCTGCTCCAGCAGCGCGCGGAAGTAGTTACGACCGATGCGGCCAAAGCCGTTGATGCCTACGCGGATCGTCACGAACCGATCTCCTCGTTGGTACGCCGGGTTCGACGCCGGCGAGCTGTATGGGATGTCCCCGACCGCCTACGACCCTACCTCCCTGACGCCGCCGGAGTGACATCGAGATGCCCCATACACGGCAGGGCGGTCCGTACCCGCCAGTAGGGGTACGGACCGCCCGGGCACGAGGCCCCGGCCACTCGTTCCGGCGACACGGACCCAACTGCCGTTGACTACCGGCTGTCAGAGGCCGAGCGCGTTGAGTGCCTTGCCCATCAGGGTCGTCCGGCCGGCCGCGGAAGTCACGTGCTCCAGGCCGAAACCGAGCAGCACGGTGCGGTCCGTGGTGACCGCGCCGTAGGTGCTGAACAGCGTCCGGGTGCGCGCCCAGTCCTTGGGGACGGCCGGGCTCCCCGCGGGCGGTCCGGCCACGTGCCAGGCTCCGAGGGACGTCTCGAACCCCTCCGTCTCGACGGCCGTGCCGCCGACCACGAGCGAGGCCTCGTCGGCGAGGACGCCGTGGCCGCCGCTGCTCGAGTCGGTGATGTAGCTCAGCGAGACCTCGACCGTCTTCCCCGCGTACGCGCTCAGATCGAAGCTCACCTGCTGCCAGCCGCTGGAGGCGCCGGTCAGGCTGTGCCACGCGCCGGTGGTGCCTTTCGCGGCGCAGCCGCCGGACGCCACGGTCAGATAGTGCTTGAGCCAGGGGTGCTCGGCCACGAGGAACCCGGCTCCGCAGTCCGCCGGCACGGCGTCGTTGGTGGCGCCGCCGGCCTCCGGCAGCGTGGTCCAGTCGTCGGCCCCGACGGTGTGCGCCTCGACCACGGCGTGGTCGTAGCCCGGTTCGGTGTCCCACAGCAGCCGGGTGCGCAGGGCGGGTTGACCGGCCGCGGTCACCTTGGTGAGGTCGACGGTGCGGGTGAGCCGCTTGTAGGCGTTGTCGGTGTGGGCGGCCGCGGCCATGTACGAGCCCGCGTAGGGCTGGTACGGGTTGGCCGTCCCGGTCAGCAGGCCCGCGCCCGCACCGGCGAACTGGGGGTACTTGTCGGCGGGCAGTTGCTCGGAGGTGACGCCGTACGCCCCGGCCTTGTCCAGCGGGTTGCCGGGCGCGTCGCCGAGCGCGCCGGTGAACCCGCCGAGCTTCCCGGAACCGGTGAAGCCGGTGACCCCCGGGGTCGACGTACGCGAGTAGGCGCCCAGGTAGTACTGGCTGAAGTCGTCCGAGAGGTTGCCGCCGCCGAGGTCGACGACGCCGCCGGCCTGCTCGCCCGCCTCGATCAGCTTGCCGCCCTCGTTGAGGAAGGCGCGCAGTTGGAGCTGGGTGGCGTTGCCCGGGACACCCGCACCCGTGTAGTGGACGACCGCCTTGAAGTGGTCGAGGACGCCCAGGGCGTCGGGCGGGCCCTGGGTGGCGACGTCCCAGACCATCGCCCTGCGGCCCGCCGCCTTCAGGGCATCGGTGTAGGTCCGGGCCTGCGTGGCCTTGGCGCCCTCCTCGGCGACCACGAGGACGTCCGCCCGCGGCCGCTCGGCCACGGTGTAGGTGAAGTGCCCGCTGGAGGTCTTCCGGCCGCCGCGGTTCTCGCCCGTGAACCACACCTCGACCTTGTCGCCCGGGTCCGCGCCGCGGACCTTGGCCCGGTACTCGTCGAAGTAGAGGTTGTCGTCGCCGCCGTAGGTCCTGCCGCCCTTCCAGGGCCTGAGCGCCCGGCTCTGGACGCGGCCGCCGTTGACGCGGTACTTCAGCTCCTTGTCGCGTACGGACTTGCGTACGACGACCGAGACCTCCTGGTCGGCGCCGCGGGCGTAGGAGGTGGAGAACGTCCCCGGGGTGAAGTCCGGTGCGTGGATGCCGACCGACGAGGACGGCCGGTCGGGGTGCGAGGCGGTCTCGGCGACGGAGAGCGCGAACGGGATGTTCTTCCGGAACTCCTGCTGGATCAGCTTCTCGTCGTCGGGGAAGTTGAAGACGGACTCGCAGTCGGAGGCGTTCCAGGCGTCGTTCGGGTCGATGTCGGACGCGGTCTGGCAGGTCGACATCTCCGGGGTGAACATCGCCATGCCGTTGACGTTGGACGCGTGGCCGTCCGCCTCGCCGTTGGTGGTGTACAGCTCCGAGGACACCTGGGAGCGGTAGCCGGGGATGGCCGGGTTGTCCGGCGTGCCGGCCAGCGCCTTGTACAGGACGTCGTCGGGGGTCGGGGTCGCCACCTGCCAGCCGACGCCGTAGAGGAGCAGTTCGGCCGCGGAGTGGTAGTTGATCCCGTAGCTGAATCCGATGCGCCTCTCGAAGCTGTCGAGCGCCCGGGTCTCGGGTTCGGACTCCGGGCTCGCGCCGCGGTAGGTCTCACTGGTGGGGAGGGGGGACGAACCCTCGTCGTCGTAGCCCCACTTGTAGGCGAAGTTGCGGTTGAGGTCGACGCCGTCGCCGAGGCCGATGACGCCGTCGCCGTCGACGTCCCGCAGGTTCTTGCGCCACAGCCGGGTGTCCGGGTTCTTGAAGGTGTAGTCGTAGCCGTCCGGGTTGGCGGACAGGACGAACCACAGCTCGGTGGAGTCGACGATCTTCTTGATGCGCCGGTCCGTGCTGTAGTGGTCCAGGTAGTAGTGCATCAGCCGGCGGGTCATCTCGGGAGTGATCCACTCGCGCGCGTGCTGGTTGGACACGTACAGCACGGCGGGCTTGGAGCCGTCCCCGGACTTCTTCGCGTTCTTGGTCAGTTTGAGCGCGAGGATGTCCTGACCGTTGATCGTCTTGCCGATGGAGACGACCTTGGTCAGACCGGGGTGGGCCTGACCGGTTCTGACGATCTCCTCCTTGAGGCCGCCGCTCCCGCTGTACGGGCGGAACACGCCCTGGGCCGCGTTCTCGACGCGCGTCTCGGCCTTCGCCGACAGCGTGTGTTCGGTGAGGCGGACACCCTGTTTTCTGAGTGCTCCGGCCTGTTTCTCGGTGAGGTAGACCTCGACGGTGCTCCTCCCGCGGCCGGTCGCCTGCTCGCCGAGTTCGTGGCCGTCCTGACCCGCCTCGAGCAGCAGCGGTATCTGTTTCTGGGTGACCTCGGCGCGGAAGACCCGGACTTCGTCCGGGGCGGACCGGGAGGACGTCCCGCTCTGTGCCTGGGCGACGGGTGCGAGACCCGCTCCACCGAGCAGGAGTGTGCCGACAGCGAGGATCGATCTCGCTCTGTGTCTCATGGATCCCCCTAGCGATGGTTCGCCACAGCGGCGAATCAGGTGCCAGGCTCATGACAATCCATGATCGAGTCAAGGGCGCATCAAAGACGGACAAAGGCCGGTGCCGACGCCCGAAGTGGGCGCCCGCACCGGCCTGTTGGGCTTGCGGGAGTCACCCCGCCAGGTTGTCCGCCATCTCCTCGGTGAGGTTGGACTCCGTGCCCGGGATGCCGAGGTCCGCGGCGCGCTTGTCGGCCATCGCCAGCAGCCGACGGATTCGGCCGGCGACCGCGTCCTTGGTCAGCGGCGGGTCGGCGAGGGCGCCCAGTTCCTCCAGGGACGCCTGCTTGTGCTCCATGCGCAGCCGCCCGGCGGCCGCGAGGTGCTCGGGGACCTCGTCGCCGAGGATCTCCAGGGCGCGGGCGACCCGGGCTCCGGCGGCGACCGCGGCGCGGGCCGAACGGCGCAGGTTCGCGTCGTCGAAGTTGGCGAGGCGGTTCGCGGTGGCTCGGACCTCGCGACGCATCCGCCGCTCCTCCCAGGCCAGCACGGACTCGTGCGCGCCGAGGCGAGTCAGCAGGGCGCCGATCGCGTCGCCGTCCCGTACCACCACCCGGTCCACGCCCCGCACCTCGCGGGCCTTCGCGGCGATCGACAGCCGCCGGGCGGCACCCACCAGGGCGAGCGCGGCCTCGGGACCGGGGCAGGTGACCTCCAGGGACGACGAGCGGCCGGGTTCCGTCAGCGAGCCGTGCGCCAGGAACGCGCCGCGCCACGCCGCCTCGGCGTCGCAGGTGGCCCCCGAGACCACTTGCGGGGGCAGACCGCGGATCGGCCGGCCCCGGCCGTCGACGAGACCGGTCTGGCGGGCCAGCTGGTCACCGCCGGCGACGACCCGCACCACGTACCGGGAGCCGCGGCGCAGACCACCGGGGGCCATCACGATCAGCTCGGAGCTGTGGCCGAAGATCTCCAGAATGTCGCGCTTGAGCCGCCGGGCCGCCATCGCGGTGTCCAGCTCCGCCTCGATCACGATGCGAC
Source organism: Streptomyces sp. NPDC028331 (assembly GCF_055565775.1). NCBI lineage: Bacteria > Bacillati > Actinomycetota > Actinomycetes > Kitasatosporales > Streptomycetaceae > Streptomyces > Streptomyces sp. NPDC028331. Next base: position 180,845 of record NZ_JBVHTR010000003.1, read on the forward strand.
CGCTGACCAGGTGGAGTCCGCCCGCGAACCGCAGGATCGCCGAGACCTCCGCTTTCCTGCAGCAGGTCCGGGTGACGGGAAGCCGGGAGATCTCATCCTTCACCGCTGCCGTCATCGCCATGGGCCGATCCTTCCATGCATCCGAAAAATACGGTCGTACGCGGCGGCCAAGAGCTCCGGGTCGTGCCGCGGGGTTCCGTCGGTACGGGCCACCGGGGCCAGCTCGACCGCGGCACCGAACCGCTGGGCGGCCTCGGTGAGCAAGGCGCGGTCGGGCACGGCGGCCTGGTCGGCCAGCACCACATCCAGGGCGAGTTTAGGGGCGTGTCGTCCCAAAACCTCCAAATGACGCTGCGGGGAGAACCCCTCGGTCTCTCCGGGTTGTGGAGCGAGGTTCAAGGAGAGGACCCGGCGCGCCTTCGTCTCGATGAGGGCGTCCAGGAGCTCGGGCACGAGCAGATGCGGGATCACGGAGGAGAACCAGGACCCGGGCCCGAGCACCACCCAGTCGGCGTCCAGAACCGCTTCGACGGCCTCGGGGACGGCGGGCGGGTCGTTCGGCACCAGGTGCACGGACTGCACCTCGCCGGGGGTGAGCGCGACGGTCGCCTGTCCCCGTACGGTGACGGTCTCGTCCGGGCGCTCCAGGTCGTGGCCCTTGACCAGCGCCTGGAGCTCCAGCGGCACGGCGGACATGGGAAGCACCCGGCCGTGGGCACCCAGCAGCTTGCCGACCAGGTCCAGGGCCTGGACATGGTCGCCGAGCTGCTCCCACAGGGCCACGATCAGCAGGTTGCCGACCGCGTGGTCGTGCAGGTCGCCCTGGGACTGGAAGCGGTGCTGGATGACGCGGGCCCAGGTCTGGCCCCAGTCGTCGTCGCCGCACAGCGCGGCCAGTGCCTTGCGCAGGTCCCCGGGCGGGAGCACGCCCAGTTCGTCGCGCAGGCGCCCGCTGGAGCCGCCGTCGTCGGCGACGGTGACGACGGCGGTGAGGTCGCCGGTGATCCGGCGCAGCGCGGCGAGCGAGGCGGACAGGCCCATGCCGCCGCCGAGGGCGACCACCTTGGGCTGGGTGCCCCGGCGGCGCGCCCGACCGCCGCGTCCCTCGGGCACGACTCGGCGCAGCCTGCTCAGCCGCAGAGTACGTCCGGTCACTCGCGCCCCATGTCCCGGTGCACGACCACGGTCTCCACTCCCTCGGCCGCCAGGCGGGCGGCGAGCTTCTCCGACACGGCGACGGAGCGGTGCTTGCCGCCGGTGCAGCCGATGGCGATGGTCACATAGCGCTTGCCCTCGCGGCGGTACCCGGCCGCGATGAGCCGCAGCAGTTCGGCATAGCGGTCGAGGAACTCCTTGGCGCCGGGCTGGTTGAAGACGTACGCGGCCACCTCCTCGTTGAGCCCGGTGTACGGGCGCAGCTCCGGGACCCAGTGGGGGTTGGGCAGGAAGCGCATGTCGGCGACGAGGTCGGCGTCGACGGGGAGGCCGTACTTGAAGCCGAAGGACATGACGGTGGCCCGCAGCTCGGGCTCCTCCTCCCCGGCGAACTGGGCGTCCATCTTGGCGCGCAGCTCGTGCACGTTCAGGCTGGAGGTGTCTATCACCAGGTCGGCGTCGCCGCGCAGCTCGCGCAGCAGCTCCCGCTCGGCGGCGATGCCGTCGACGATGCGGCCGTCGCCCTGGAGGGGGTGCGGGCGGCGCACGGACTCGAAACGGCGCACGAGTGCCTCGTCGGAGGACTCCAGGAAGACGATCCGCCGGGTGACGTTCTTCGCCTCCAGGTCCGCCAGGGACTCGCGGAGGTTGTCGAAGAAGCGGCGGCCCCGGACGTCGACGACGACCGCGATCCTCGCGACGTTGCCCTGGGAGCGGGCGCCCAGCTCCACCATGGTGGGGATCAGCGCCGGCGGCAGGTTGTCGACGACGAACCAGCCGAGGTCCTCCAGACACTTGGCGGCCGTGGAACGGCCGGCGCCGGACATGCCGGAGATGATCACCAGCTCGGGGATGGCCGCGTCGGGGATCCCGGCCGTTTCACTGCCCGTACTCACCTGTGCTCCGTTGTTCTGAGCGGCCTGCTGCCGCCCCTGCTCCTCGCCCGGTTCCGTGTGATCCGGGCGATCCGGCCGGTTCTGCGCCGGTCGTTCTTCTGAGTGCTGGTCGTGCTCGGTCATGTCTCCTGCCCCCGTCGCTCGTGCGGGGCTCCCGTGGACACGGGTTCCCCGGAGGAACCCGCCGTCGTCCCGGGTTCCTCCTCTTCCATGATCTCTCCAGTCGCCGTGTTCACGGCGGGTGCGGCCGGGGCCGCCTGGGCGAGGGCCACGGCGATGGTCTCGGCCGTCTTGCGGCCGATGCCGGGAACCTCCTGAATCTGGTCGACCGTCGCGGAACGCAGTCTCTTCACCGAGCCGAAGTGCTTGATCAGCGCCTGCTTGCGGCTCTCGCCGAGGCCCGGCACGTCGTCCAGGGGGCTGGACCTGAGGCGCTTGGTCCGCTTGCTGCGCTGGTAGGTGATCGCGAAGCGGTGGGCCTCGTCCCGGACCCGCTGGAGCAGGTAGAGACCCTCGCTGGTGCGGGGCAGGACCACCGGGTCCTCCTCGTCCGGCAGCCACACCTCCTCCAGGCGCTTGGCGAGGCCGCACACGGCGATGTCGTCGATGCCGAGCTCGTCCAGGGCCCGCTTGGCGGCGGCCACCTGCGGCTGCCCGCCGTCGACGACGACGAGCTGCGGCGGGTAGGCGAACCGCTTGGGCCGCCCGTCGTCCTCGGTGAGCACCTCGCCGTCCGCCCACTCCCCCGTCTTCTCCTTCTCGGCCAGGTAGCGCCGGAAGCGGCGGGTGATCACCTCGTGCATGGACCGGACGTCGTCCTGCCCCGCGAAGCCCTTGATCTGGAAGCGGCGGTACTCGCTCTTGCGCTGCAGCCCGTCCTCGAAGACGACCATGGAGGCCACGACGTCCTCGCCCTGGAGGTGCGAGATGTCGTAGCACTCGATCCTGAGGGGGGCGCTGTCCAGCTCGAGGGCCTCGGCGATCTCCTCCAGGGCGCGCGAGCGGGTGGTCAGGTCGGAGGCGCGCTTGGTCTTGTGCAGTGCCAGCGCCTGCTGGGCGTTGCGCTGCACGGTCTCCATCAGCGCCTTCTTGTCGCCGCGCTGCGGGATGCGCAGCGACACGTTCGACCCGCGTCGGCCGGTGAGCCAGTCCTGGACGGGCTCTATGGGGTCGGGCAGCGCGGGGACGAGGACCTCCTTGGGCACCGAGTCGCCCGTCTCCTCGCCGTAGAGCTGCTGGAGGGCGTGCTCGACCAGGGCGCCGGTGGTGATCTCCTCGACCTTGTCGGTCACCCAGCCGCGCTGGCCCCGTACCCGGCCGCCGCGCACGTGGAAGATCTGCACGGCTGCTTCGAGTTCGTCCTCGGCGACCGCGATGAGGTCGGCGTCGGTCGCGTCCGTGAGCACGACCGCGTTCTTCTCCATGGCCTTCTTCAGGGCCTCTATGTCGTCGCGCAGTCGGGCGGCCCGCTCGTACTCCATCTCCTCGGCCGCCTCCGTCATCTGCTTCTCCAGACGACGGAGGTACGTCCCCGTGCGGCCCGCCATGAAGTCGCAGAACTCCTCGGCCAGTTCGCCGTGGTCCTCGGGGGAGATGCGGCCCACACAGGGTGCGGAGCACTTGCCGATGTAGCCGAGCAGGCAGGGGCGGCCGGTGCGGGCCGCGTTCTTGAAGACGCCGGCCGAGCAGGTGCGCACGGGGAAGACGCGCAGCAGCAGGTCCACGGTGTCACGGATCGCCCAGGCGTGCGAGTACGGCCCGAAGTACCGCACGCCCTTGCGTTTCTGGCCCCGCATCACCTGCACGCGCGGGAACTCCTCGTTCATCGTCACCGCGAGGTACGGGTAGCTCTTGTCGTCGCGGTACTTGACGTTGAACCGGGGGTCGAACTCCTTGATCCAGGTGTACTCCAGCTGCAGGGCCTCGACCTCCGTGGACACCACGGTCCACTCCACGGACGCGGCCGTGGTGACCATGGTGCGGGTACGCGGGTGGAGGTTCGCCAGGTCCTGGAAGTAGTTCGCCAGGCGCTGACGGAGGCTTTTCGCCTTTCCGACGTAGATCACCCGGCGGTGCTCGTCACGGAACCTGTAGACCCCGGGAGAGTCCGGGATCTCTCCTGGTTTGGGGCGGTAGCTGGAGGGGTCGGCCATGTCTCACACCCTACTGGCGGGGGCCGACAGCGCGGCGACCCTGTGGACAGCGGCCCGGGTCGGCCGGCGGGCCGGGGTGAGCGCGGGCACCGGGGCCGCGGGCACCGCACCGCGCCGGCCGGGAGCGGTCGGGGGCGGCGGCATTGGGGGCGGCCGTGGGCGTGGGACACCGGGCGGCGCCTGTCGGGCCCGGCGGGCGCTCGCCGGTGGCGGCGCCCGGAGGAGCCCCGGGCCCGCGACGGGTGGGGCAGGCAGGCAGGCAGGCAGGCAGGCAGGCGGATCGTACGGCGGTTCGACCGCGCGGGGCCCGGCACGCGACGGACGGCCGGGTCCTGCGTGGTACGGGCGTGCCGTGGTACGGCACGTCCGGCGACGCCCGCCGATGCCCGCCCCACCGAGTGCGATCCGGACACCGGTCGGCGAGGGGAGGGCGTCAGGTGTTGTCGGGGCTCGGTCAACACGCTTCAATGCGGGGAAACTTCGGGCCGCCACCGGAGAGGTTCGCTTGTGAACGAGCCTCGCACGCCCCGGGCGCCCCGGCACGACCCTGCGCACGGTCTGACCAGCCATCGCGCACATTCACAGAAAGGCCCCCCGGTATGCGGCACGGCACACAGCATGCGGACGTCGTCCCGGCGGAGTTGGAGGCGGCCCTGCGCGGCGGCCCCTTCCACGTCGCACTGCGCGCCGCGATCGCCGCCCGAGGACTGCCGCTGCAGCGCGTACAGCACCACCTGTCGCGGCACGGGGTCAGGGTCGGGGTGACGAGCCTGAGCTACTGGCAGCAGGGCGCGCGCCGCCCGCAGCGCCCCGAGTCCCTGCGCGCGGTGCGCGCCCTTGAGGAGATACTGCAGCTGCCCGAGGAGTCCCTGATCCGGCTGCTCGCCACCTCCGACGAGCGGCCCGGTACCGACCGTCCCGCGGGCCGTTCGTACCGCGCTCTGGTGGAGGCCTCCGGTGCCCTGGAACAGCTCCTCGCCGAGCTGGAGGCGCCGCTGGACGACGGACTGCTGACCATCGGCCACCACGACCGCGTGCGCATAGGACCGCGCCGGGAACTGCTGGCGCGCGAGTCGCATCACATCGTGCGCGCCGACAGGGACGGCGTGGACCGCTACATCGCCGTCCACCACGGCGACCCGGGGTGCGCCCCGGAGCGGATGGCGGTGCACGCCCTCGAGAACTGCCGCCCGGGACGTCTGCGCCGGCACCACGAGACGGGCCTGCTGGTCGCCGAGCTGCTGTTCGACACCCGGCTCCACTCCGGCGACACGTTCCTCTTCCGTTACGCCTTCCAGGACGGCACCGCGGGCACCTCCTGCGAATACGTCCGGGGGTTCCGCGTGCCGGGCGGGCAGTACGCGCTCCAGGTGCGCTTCGACGAGACGGCGCTGCCGGTGCGCTGCCACCGGTTCGCCCAGCAGTCCCCGGCCGCCCCGCGCACCGGCCGACAGGAGCTGAGGCTGAGCGGGCACCACCACTCGGTGCACCTGGTGGAGCCGAGGGTGCGGGCCGGGCTCGTGGGGATCGGCTGGGACTGGGAGTGACCGGGACCGGGTGAGCGGTCAGGCCGCCGGGCCCGCCACGATCCTGCCGCTCTTCACCTGGACGGGCAGCTCGTGCAGCGGCTCGGTGGCCGGGTCCCGCACCACCTTGCCGGTGAGGGCGTCGAACTCGCTGCCGTGGCAGGGGCACACGAGCGTCGTTCCCGAGAGCTTGTTGATCGGGCACCCGGCGTGCGTGCAGATCGTGCTGTACGCCTTCAGGGAGCCGTCCGCCGCGCGGCTCACCACCACGTTCTCGTCCCGGTAGAGCTTCGCGCCGCCCCTGGGGATCTCGCTCTCGGCACCCAGCGCGACCGGCGCGGTCGGGGTCGCGGCGGGCCCCGCACCACCGCTGCCGCCCGGTGAACAGGCCGTGAGGCCGAGCCCGGCGACCGGGGTGAGAGCCGCCCCGCGCAGGACGGTGCGACGGGTCGTGGAGGGACGGTTGGGCATGGCTTCTCCACTGGATCATGGCCGGCCTCGCCGGGGCGACGGGGCGACGGGGCAACGGGGCAACGGGGCACACCGACGATACCGGTATCAACCATTCCGCTTTCGGCCGGGGCAGTGTCCTCCGCACGGACACCGGCGGTATCGGGCGGCGACCGCAGGGCCGAGGCGCGGAGCGGTAACCGCCCCGGAGGGACGTAAACGCTTGCGCAAGCGTTTACGTCAGCCGCCGAATGGGATACCTTCGCGGCCGGACCTCCAAGGAGGGAAAGCGTCCGAGGAGGGGCTCGATGGCAACCATGGCCGATGTCGCACGGAGTGCGGGCGTGTCCGTCGCGACCGTCTCGCACGTCCTGAACGGCACCCGCCCGGTGCTGCCCCACACCCGCCAGGCGGTGCTCGATGCCATCGACGAACTGGGCTACACCCCGAACTCCCTCGCCCGCTCCCTGGTGACCTCGCGCACCCGGTCGATCGGGCTCGCCGTGTCGGCCATCAGCAACCCGTACTTCACGGAGATGCTCCAGGGCGTGGAGGCCGCCGCCCTGGAGCACGGCTACAGCCTGCTCATCGCGGACCCGCACGACGACCCCGAGCACGAGCGCAAGGTCGTCCAGTTGCTGCACGAGCGCCGCGTCGACGGCCTGATCGTCGCTCCCTCGGCGGACCCGAGCGCCCTTGTCGCCCTCCTGGGACGGCACGGCGTACCGACCGTGTTCCTGGACCGGCTGGTCGACGCCGTCCCCGACCCCACGGGTGATGCCCGGGACGCGAACGACGCCCGGGACCCCACTGACGCCCAGGACGCCGAGGACGCCGCCGAGCCGGACGATCCCTCCTCCGGGGCCTTCCTCTTCGACCAGGTCTGCGCCGAGAACGCCGAACCGATGGCCCGCCTCGTCACGCACCTCGCTCAGCTCGGCCACCGGCGCATCGGACTCGTCGCGGGCCTGCCCGGTCTCAGCACCACGACCGAGCGGATCAGCGGCTACCGGCACGCCCTCGCGGCCGCCGGGCTGCCGTACGACGAGCGGCTGGTCGTCCACGGCGACTCCGCGGCCGAGGGCGCCGAGCGCGCCACCGCCGCCCTGCTGGCGCTCGGGGCGCCGCCCACCGCGCTGGTCACCGCCAACAACGCGATGACCATCGGAGCGCTGCGCGCCCTGCGCGCGCGGGGCCTGTCCGTACCGGGCGACATGGCGCTCGCCTGCTTCGACGACTTCCCGTGGGCGGATCTGTTCTCGCCCCGGCTGACCGCGGTCTCCCAGCCGAGCAGGGAAATCGGCGCCCAGGCCGTACGGCTCCTCCTGGAGCGGCTCCAGGCTCCGGCCCGCCCGCCCCGCACCCTGCGGCTGCCCTGTGCGTTCGTCCACCGCACCTCGTGCGGCTGCTCCGACACCCCGTCCCAGAAGGGAACGCTCTCGTGATCGTCGTCGCCGGTGAGGCCCTGATCGACCTGGTCCCCCAGGACCGCGGCGCGCTCGCCCCGTTGAAGCCGGCGCTGGGCGGAGGCCCGTACAACACGGCCGTCGCGCTGGGCAGGCTCGGCTCCCCCACCGCCTTCTGCTCCCGCACCTCCCTCGACGCGTTCGGCGAGGCCCTGCTCGACGGGCTGCGCCAGGCGGGCGTGGACGTGTCGGCCGTGCAGCGCGGCACCGAGCCGACCACCCTGGCGGTCGCCACGATCGACGAGCACGGCTCCGCCAGCTACTCCTTCTACGTCGAGGGCACCGCCGACCGGCTCTTCACGGCACCGGCGCGCCTTCCCGAGGGAACGCGCGCCGTGTCGTTCGGCACGTGCTCGCTGGTCCTCGAACCGGGGGCGAGCGCGTACGAGGAGCTGATGCGCAGCGCCGCGGCGCAGGGCGTGTTCACGAGCCTCGACCCGAACATCCGCACAGGCCTGATCCCCGACCCCGACGCCTATCGGGCCCGTTTCAAGAACTGGCTGCCCTCGGTGTCACTGCTCAAGCTCTCCGCGGAGGACGCCGCGTGGCTGGGCGGCAGCCCGCGGGAATGGCTCGCCTCCGGCCCCGCCGCCGTGGTGATCACCCATGGTGGCGACGGGATCACGGCGTACACCAGGGACGGGGCGGAGCACTCCGTGCCCGGGGTGCGGGTCGATGTCGTGGACACGATCGGCGCCGGCGACACCGTGAACGCGGCCCTGCTGCACGGCCTGGCCGCCCGCGACGCCCTCTCCCCCGCCGCCGTGGCGAGCCTGGGCACCGAGGGCTGGACGGAACTGCTGGGCTTCGCGGCCCGCGCCGCGGCGATCACCTGTTCCCGGCCCGGCGCCGAACCGCCCTACGCGTCGGAACTCGCGGACGCCTAAGCCGAGTTCAGCCGCACATGCGGTTCGTGGGGCCTCGGGATCCTGCGGCCCCCTGTACAACGTGCGGTGCCCCGCGGGGAGATCCCGCGGGGCACCGCACGTTTCGGGATGTGTCAGGCCTTGCGTGTCCGCGTGGTCTTCTTCGCGGGTGCCGCCTTCTTCGTGGTGGCGGCGGCCTTCTTGGTCGCCGTGTTGTTGGCGGTCGTCACCGCCCTGGCCGTCGCGGTCTTCTTCGCCGTCGAGCCGGCCGCGACCGCCTTCTTGGCCGCCGTCCTGCGCGGCGCCTTCACCGAGGCCGCGTCGCTGATGCGCTCGGCGCCCAGGACCTCGCGCAGGAACTTGCCGGTGTGGCTGGCCGGGATGCCGGCGACCTCCTCCGGCGTGCCCTCGGCGACCACGAGGCCGCCGCCCGCGCCGCCCTCGGGACCCATGTCGACAACCCAGTCGGCGGTCTTGATGACGTCGAGGTTGTGCTCGATGACGATGACCGTGTTGCCCTTGTCGACCAGGCCGCCGAGCACCTTGAGCAGCTTGCTGATGTCCTCGAAGTGCAGGCCGGTGGTCGGCTCGTCGAGCACGTAGACGGTGCGTCCGGTGGACCGCTTCTGCAACTCGCTGGCCAGCTTCACGCGCTGTGCCTCGCCGCCCGAGAGGGTGGTCGCGGACTGGCCGAGCCGGACGTAACCGAGACCGACGTCGTTCAGCGTCCTGAGGTGACGGGAGATCGCCGGGACCGCCTCGAAGAAGTGCATGGCCTCCTCGATCGGCATGTTCAGGACGTCGGCGATGGACTTGCCCTTGTAGTGGACCTCCAGGGTCTCCCGGTTGTACCGGGCGCCGTGGCAGACCTCGCACGGGACGTAGACGTCCGGCAGGAAGTTCATCTCGATCTTGATGGTGCCGTCGCCGGCGCAGTTCTCGCAGCGGCCGCCCTTGACGTTGAAGGAGAAGCGGCCGGGCTGGTAGCCGCGGACCTTCGCCTCGGTGGTCTCGGCGAACAGCTTGCGGATGTGGTCGAAGACGCCGGTGTAGGTCGCCGGGTTCGAGCGCGGGGTGCGGCCGATGGGCGACTGGTCGACGTGCACGACCTTGTCGACGAGGTCGTCGCCGTCCACGCGCGTGTGCCGCCCCGGCACGTTCCGCGCGCCGTTCAGCTCGCGGGCCAGGTGCGTATACAGGATGTCGTTGACCAGCGTCGACTTGCCGGAACCTGACACGCCCGTGACCGCGGTGAACACGCCCAGCGGGAAGGAGACGTCGATGTCCCGCAGGTTGTTCTCCCGGGCACCGTGCACCGTGAGCTGCCGCGAGGGGTCGTGGGGGCGCCGGATGTCGGGCACCGGGATCGCCTTCTTGCCCGACAGGTACTGACCGGTCTGCGACTCCTCGTTGGCGAGCAACTCCTTCAGGGAGCCGCTGTGCACGACCTTGCCGCCGTGCTCGCCCGCGCCGGGGCCGATGTCGACGACCCAGTCGGCGGTCTTGATGGTGTCCTCGTCGTGCTCGACGACGATGAGCGTGTTGCCCATGTCGCGCAGCCGGACCAGCGTCTCGATCAGCCGGTGGTTGTCGCGCTGGTGCAGGCCGATGGACGGCTCGTCGAGCACGTACAGCACACCGACGAGGCCGGAGCCGATCTGGGTGGCCAGCCGGATGCGCTGGGCCTCGCCGCCGGAGAGGGTGCCGGCCGCGCGGTTCAGCGAGAGGTAGTCCAGGCCGACGTCGACCAGGAACCGCAGTCGCTCGTTGACCTCCTTCAGAACCCGCTCGGCGATCTTCTTGTCGCGGGCGTCGAGCTTCAGCTCGCGCAGGAAGTCCGCGCAGTCGCTGATGGACATCGCGGAGACCTCGGCGATCGACTTGCCCATGATCGTGACCGCGAGGACGACCGGCTTCAGACGGGTGCCCTGACAGCCGGGGCAGGGCACCTCGCGCATGTAGCCCTCGAAACGCTCACGGCTCGCGTCGCTCTCGGCCTCGCTGTGCCGGCGCCGTACGAAGGGCACCGCGCCCTCGAAAGGCGTCGTGTACACGCGCTCGCGCCCGTACCGGTTGCGGTAGCGGACCTCGATCTGCGTCTTGTGGCCGTAGAGGAGGGCCTTCTTGGCGCGCTGCGGCAGGCCCGCGAAGGGGATGTCCGTACGGAAGCCCAGTGCGTCCGCGAGGGCGCCGATGAGGCGGCCGAAGTAGTCCTTGGTGTGTCCGTGCGACCAGGGGTGGATGGCGCCCTCGTCGAGCGTCTTCTCCTCGTCGGGGACGATCAGCTCGGGATCGACCTCCATGCGCGTGCCGATGCCGGTGCACTCGGGGCAGGCGCCGAAGGGCGAGTTGAAGGAGAAGGAGCGGGGTTCCAGCTCCTCGAAGGACAGGTCGTCGTACGGGCAGTACAGGTGCTCCGAGTACATGCGCTCGCGCTCGGGGTCGTCCTCGGGAAGGTCGACGAAGTCGAGCACGACCATGCCGCCGGACAGACCGAGCGCGGTCTCCACGGAGTCGGTGAGGCGGCGCTTGGCGGAGTCCTTCACCGTCAGGCGGTCCACGACCACCTCGATGGTGTGCTTCTCCTGCTTCTTCAGCGCGGGCGGGCTGGACAACTGGATCGTCTCGCCGTCCACCCGGGCGCGGCTGTAGCCCTTGGTCTGGAGATCGGCGAAGAGGTCGACGAACTCACCCTTGCGCTCGCGCACCAGCGGCGAGAGCACCTGGAATCGGCTCCCCTCCGGCAGCTCCAGGACCTTGTCGACGATGGCCTGCGGGGACTGGCGCGAGATGGGGCGGCCGCACTCGGGGCAGTGCGGCTTGCCGATGCGCGCGAACAGCAGGCGCAGGTAGTCGTAGACCTCGGTGATCGTGCCGACCGTGGAGCGGGGGTTGCGCGAGGTCGACTTCTGGTCGATCGAGACGGCCGGCGACAGCCCCTCGATGAAGTCGACGTCCGGCTTGTCCATCTGCCCGAGGAACTGCCGGGCGTACGAGGACAGCGACTCCACGTAACGGCGCTGCCCCTCGGCGAAGATGGTGTCGAAGGCCAGCGAGGACTTGCCCGACCCCGACAGGCCCGTGAAGACGATGAGCGCGTCGCGTGGCAGGTCGAGCGAGACATTCTTCAGGTTGTGCTCGCGCGCTCCACGGACGATGAGACGGTCGGCCACGCCGGTCCGCACCTTTCTTGAGAGAAGCGACAGGGGCGAGGCCCCCGCTTTCCCAGACTAGGGGGAGCCACTGACAACGCCGGTCGGATTCCTGGGTTCACAACAACCCCCGGCCATCCAGCATGCCCGACGCCGCACTCGACCATATAGCACGCGCATTCGATTAGCGGCCCGGGTTCGCTTCCTTCACCCGAAGGAGTGGCCGGACTAAGGTCGGCCGCATGATGGATCACGCGCGCGACCTGGCGTCTGTACGTGACGCGACCGACCGGCTGCTCACCGCAGCCGCCGAACTGGACAACGCCGCCGTGGCCGAACCGTCACGGTTGCCCGGCTGGACCCGCGGCCATGTCCTCGCCCACCTCGCCCGCAACGCGGACGCCCTCGTGAACGTGCTGCAGGGGCGTCCCATGTACGCCTCGGCCGAGGCCCGGGACGCCGACATCGAGCGGGACGCCCGGCGGCCCCTGGACGCCCACCTCGCCGACCTGCGCGAGAGCGCGGACCGCTTCCAGGAGGCGGGGGCCGCGCCCGCGGACTGGTCGCGCACGGTGGAGCTGCGCAACGGGGTCACCGACTCGGCGTCCCGGGTGCCGTTCAGGCGCTGGGTCGAGATCGAGCTGCACCATGTCGATCTCGGCATCGGCTACGACCTCGAGCACCTGCCGCCGGAGTTCGTCGAACGGGAGATCGGCTTCCTCGCGGAGCGGTTCACCGGACACCCCGGGGTGCCGCCTACGCGCGTCACCGACGGCACGCGCGCGTGGAGCACGGGCCGGGAGGCGGCCGAGCCCGAGGTCACCGTCCGGGGCGCCGCACCCGACCTGCTCGGCTGGCTCGCCGGCCGCCGCGGCGGATCCGCACTCACCGCCCACGGAGGAGGGCTGCCGGCGCTTCCGCCGCTGTAGGTCACGGACGGCCATCGGCCCCCTCGCCGCTATAGGCTGCCGACATGACGTACAGCGGAGAGGTGACGGTCGGCGGCCCGGCGGACGTGCACGAGCTGAAGGACCTGATGATCACCAAGATCGCGGTCGGCCCGATGGACAACAACGCCTATCTGCTGCGCTGTCGCGCCACCGACGAGCAGCTGCTGATCGATGCGGCCCACGACGCCGGCAGGCTTCTCGGAATGATCGGTGACGACGGCGTCGCGTCCGTCGTCACCACCCACCGGCACGGCGACCACTGGCAGGCGCTCGCCGAGGTCGTGGCGGCCACGGGTGCGCGGACGTACGCGGGCCGGGACGACGCCGAGGGCATTCCGGTGCCGACGGACGTGCTGGTCGACGACGGCGACACGATCCGGGTGGGGCGCGTGGAGCTCACCGCCCGCCACCTGGTGGGCCACACGCCCGGTTCGATCGCCCTGGTCTACGACGACCCGCACGGCCACCCGCACGTGTTCACCGGGGACTGCCTCTTCCCGGGAGGTGTGGGAAACACGCACAAGGACCCGAAGGCCTTCGCCAGTCTGATCCACGACGTCGAGACGAAGATCTTCGACGTGCTGCCGGACGAGACCTGGGTCTACCCCGGGCACGGCAACGACACCACGCTGGGTGACGAGCGCCCGCACCTGCCGGAGTGGCACGCGCGCGGGTGGTGAGCGGCCCACCCGGTCGCGCGGGGCGTGACAGCCGGGCGCGCGCACCCCGTGTGAACGATTCGCACACGCTGGTCCCCTGCGCGCGCTCCCGGCGCACGTGGTGGTGCAGTCCACTGGAGACAGCCCCGCACAGGATGACGGCTCCTGCGCGGTGACGGGCCGCCGGTCCCCCGATCCCCGCCCTCGACCGGCGGCCCCGGCCCGCGTCCGGCCGGGCGTTCACAGGAATGCAACACTCGTTCCCATCATGCGGACAGTTGCTGACCTGACCTCGACAAAGAGGGCGTTGCGCTGCCAATCTCCCGCCATGCACCTTGCCCAACGCGCCCTGCGCCGCGCCGTGTCCGGCGCCACCGTCGCCCTGCTCGCCCTCGCCGTGGGCTGCGCCCCGCAGCCGGAGAGCAACGCTTCCGCCAAGGCCTCCGGGACGAGCACCGAGTCCTGCGCGAAGGGCAAGTTGGCCACCAAGACGTCGGGGAAGCTGACGATCGCGACCGACGAGCCCGCCTACGAGCCCTGGTTCAAGGACGACAAGCCGTCCAACGGCAAGGGCTTCGAGTCGGCCGTCGCCTACGCCGTGGCGCAGCAGCTCGGTTACGGCGAGAGCGCCGTCGTCTGGCAGTCCGTGCCCTTCAACAAGGCCTTCGCGCCCGGGGAGAAGACCTTCGACTTCGACATCAACCAGGTGTCGATCAGCGCCGAGCGCAAGAAGGCCGTGGACTTCTCCTCCGGCTACTACGACGTCCGCCAGGCAGTCATCGCCCTGAAGGGTTCCAAGGCCGCGAAGGCGAAGAGCATCGCGGATCTGAAGGGCCTCAAGCTGGGCGCACAGGTCGGCACCACGAGCCTCGACTACATCACCGACGTGGTGAAGCCGAACCAGCAGCCGGCCGCGTACGCCAAGAACGACCAGGCCAAGTCCGCGCTGAAGAACGGTCAGGTGGACGCCATCGTCACCGACCTGCCCACCGCCTTCTACATCACCGCGGCGAGGTGACCGACGCGAAGATCGTCGGCCAGTTCGAGAACCAGGGCGGGACGCCGGAGCAGTTCGGCCTCGTCCTGGACAAGGGCAGCACGCTCACACCGTGCGTGACCTCCGCCGTGGACGCCCTGCGCAAGGACGGCACCCTGGCGAAGCTGGAGAAGCAGTGGCTGTCCGACGCCGTCGACGCCCCGGTGCTCAAGTGACGGTCACCAAGGAGGAGTTCGGAGAGGGCTCCGACGACGCCGGCATGCCGGGCACGGACGGTGCGCCAGGTCGGGACGGCGCGTACGTCCCCTCACAGCGGCGGATCGAGCGCGAGCGCCACAAGCGTGCCCGCGCCCGGCGCGCCACCGCGATCGCGTCGCTGTCGACCCTCGTCACCGGCGCCGTCGTCTATCTGATCGTCGTCAACGCGCCCGGCTGGCCGCGTACCGAGGAGACGTTCTTCAACGCGCAGTACGCGCGCGAGGCGCTCCCGAAGGTCCTCGACGGGCTGTGGCTCAATGTGCGTCTGCTGCTGGTGTGCGGCGCCGCGGTCCTGGTCCTCGGCATGCTGATCGCCGTCGCCCGCACGCTGCGCGGGCCGGTGTTCTTCCCGCTGCGCGTCCTGGCCGCCGCGTACACGGACTTCTTCCGCGGACTGCCCCTGATCATCAACCTGATGATCGTGGTCCTGGGCGTGCCCGCGCTGCGGCTGCAGGGCGTGACCGTCGACCCGGTGCTGCTCGGCGGAACGGCGCTCACGCTCACGTACTCGGCGTACGTGGCGGAGGTGTTCCGAGCGGGGATCGAGTCCGTCCACCCCTCGCAGCGCGCCGCGGCCCGCTCCCTCGGTCTGACCAACCGCCAGGCGCTGCGCTACGTGGTGCTCCCGCAGGCCGTACGCCGCCAGGTGCCTCCCCTGCTCAACGATCTGGTGTCCCTCCAGAAAGACACCGGGCTGGTCTCGATCGGCGGCGCGGTGGACGCCGTCCGGGCCTCCGACATCATCGTGGGCCGCAGCCTCAACTACACGCCGTACATCGTCGCGGGGCTGGTCTTCGTGGCACTGACCATCCCGATGACCCGTTTCACGGACTGGGTGACCGCCCGGATGGACCGGCGGCGGGCGCAGGGAGGGAACCTGTGAGCGACATCCTCGAGAAGTCCGGGGCCACACCTGGCGCGCCGGGCGACGCCCCCGTGCTGCGCATGGAGTCCGTCCGCAAGACGTTCGGCGACGCGGTCGTCCTGCGAAACGTCGATCTGGAGGTCGCCCCGCACACGGTGACGGCCCTGATCGGCGCCTCCGGCTCGGGCAAGTCGACGCTCCTGCGCTGCGCGAACCTCCTGGAGGAGATCGACGACGGCGCCATCTGGCTGGACGGCGAGGAGATCACCGACCCCCGTGTCGACCAGGACGCCGTACGGCGCCGGATCGGTGTGGTCTTCCAGGCGTACAACCTCTTTCCGCACATGACCGTCCTGGACAACATCACGCTCGCCCCGCGCCGGGTGCACGGCGTGGACCGGGCGACGGCCGAGGAGCACGCCCGCGAGTTGCTGGAGCGGCTCGGACTCGCCGCCAGGGCGACGGAGTTCCCGGACCGGCTCAGCGGCGGGCAGCAGCAGCGCGTCGCGATCGTGCGCGCGCTGGCCGTACGCCCGCGGCTGCTGCTCCTGGACGAGATCACCGCGGCCCTGGACCCGGAACTCGTGGGCGAGGTCCTCACCGTCGTCCGGGATCTCAAGGACGACGGCATGACCATGGTGCTCGCCACCCATGAGATGGGCTTCGCACGGGAGGTCGCGGACCAGGTCTGCTTCCTGGACGGCGGCGTGGTCCTGGAGCGCGGTACGGCCGGGCAGGTCTTCGGCGATCCGCAGCACGAGCGCACGCGGCGCTTCCTGCGCCGGATCGTGGAGGCGGGGCGGCTCTGAGGCACGGGGCCGCCGGAGTCACGTCTCCGTCCGCCCCGCCCCCGCGAGCGTCGCGACCCGCTCCACTCCGAACGCGTACCCCTGCACCCCGCATCCGGCGATGACACCGTCGGCCCTCAGGGAGACGTAGGAGTGGTGCCGGAACTGCTCACGCTGGTGGATGTTGGAGATGTGGACCTCCACCACCGGCAGCCCGTCACAGGTGTTGAGGGCATCGAGGATCGCCACGGAGGTGTGCGAGTAGGCGGCCGGATTGATCACGATCCCGGCGTGGTTCAGGCGGGCCTCGTGGATCCACTCCACCAGCTCGCCCTCGTGGTTGGACTGGCGGAAGTCCACCATGCCGCCGTACGCGGCCGCCGCCTTCACACACAGCGCCTCGACGTCCGCGAGCGTGTCGGAGCCGTAGATCTCCGGCTGGCGCTGCCCCAGAAGGTTCAGGTTGGGGCCGTTGAGGATCATGATCGGGGCGTCGGCGAGGGTGCGGGGCACGGTTCCTCCGGTCCGTTCAGGTCGTCCGGCCCTTGGCGGACCGCTGATCAGCCCCCGGTTTATCACGACGCGTCAAGGGCGTGACGGTCCGTACCTCCGGCCATGACGCCACCGGTCCACCCGGGGTGGAGACGCACCGTGACGCGTGACGGTGCCGCCCGGCGCATCACAGGCATCCGCTGGGCACGCCGTTCGCCCGGGCGCACGCCCGCCCCTTCCGTCGCAGCGCCGAGCCCCCGTGCGCCCCCATAGCCGACGGTTACGCTGGGTAGCTGATCAAGCATGCGCGATGTACGCACGGTAAGGCCCTCTTCCATGTTCCGGCTCGCGGCCGCCTCGCTCGCCGGAACCGCCATCGAGTTCTACGACTTCTTCGTCTACGGGACCGCGGCCGCCCTCGTCCTCGGCCCGCTGTTCTTCCCGACCTTCTCTCCGGCGGCGGGCACGCTGGCGGCATTCGGAACCTTCGGGGTCGGCTTCGTGGCGCGGCCGCTGGGCTCGGTGCTGTTCGGGCACATCGGGGACCGCCGCGGGAGACGGCCGGTTCTCATCGCCTCCCTGGTGCTGACCGGCGCGGCGACGGTCGCGGTCGGCTGCCTTCCGACGTACGGGGCGATCGGTACGGCGGCTCCCGTGCTCCTTCTCGTACTGCGCTTTCTGCAGGGTCTCGGGCTCGGCGGGGAGTGGGGCGGTGCCGTGCTGCTGACCACCGAGCACGCGCCCGCCGGGCGGCGCGTGCTGTGGTCCAGCTTTCCGCAGATCGGCCCGTCGCTGGGTTTCCTGCTGGCCAACGGCATGACGCTGGGGCTGTCGGCGACGCTGTCGGACGCGCAGTTCGCGTCCTGGGGGTGGCGGATTCCCTTCTGGGCAGCGGGGGTGCTCGCCACGACGGGGCTGTGGCTGCGCAGTGCGCTCGCCGAGAGCCCCCTCTTCCTGGACCTCGACGACCACGCGCGCGTGCCGCTCGTCGAGGTCATGCGCCGCCACGGGCGGCTCGTGCTGCTGACGGCCGGCGCCATCGCGATCGGGTACGCGGTCTTCTACACCATGACGACCTGGTCCCTGGCGTACGCGACGGAGCGGCTCGGCGTGAGCCGCACGGTCATGCTGGCCTGCGTCATGGCCACCGTCCTGGTGCAGGGGATCCTGACCCCGCTGCTCGCCCTTGTGGGTGACCGCTGCGGACGGCGTCCGCTGTGCCTGACGGGCTGCGCCGGCACCGCGTTGTGGATGTTCCCCATGGTCGCGCTGCTCGCCACGGGTGAGCCGCTGCTGATGTTCCTGGGTTTCCTGGGGGCGGCGCTCGCCCTCATCACGATGTTCGCCGTGATCGCGGCGTATCTGCCGGAGTTGTTCGAGCCCCGGGTGCGCTGCACGGGAGCCGCGGTGGGCTACAACCTGGGCGGGGTGCTCGGCGGCGCCCTCACCCCGCTCGTGGCGACCACGCTGGCCGAGCACGGGGGCCGGGTGCCCTGGGGTGTCGGCGCCTATCTGACGGCCCTGGCCCTGCTCAGCCTGGGCTGCTTCGCGCTGCTGCCGGAGACCCGCCCGGTACCGGTGCCCGTGTCGGAGCCGGCTCCCGGATGAGGCACCGAGCCGCGACCACGCGGCGGTCACACGTGCACGGCTACGGATTGACCGCCAGTTCCAGGTAGGCCGCGAACACCACCAGGTGAACACCGCCCTGAAGCGGTGTGGCCCGCCCGGGCACCACCGTCAGAGAGCTCACGGCCACGGTCAGCGCCAGCAGCACCATGTGCACCGGGCCGAGACCGAGGACGAGCGGCCCGGAGAGCCATACGCTCGCCAGGGCGACTGCGGGGATGGTCAGGCCGATGCTGGCCAGCGCGGAGCCGAGAGCGAGGTTGAGGCTGGTCTGCACCCGGTCGCGCCGCGCCGAGCGCAGCGCGGCTATGGTCTCGGGCAACAGCACGAGCAGCGCGATGACCACGCCGACGACCGCCTGCGGCATCCCGGCCGCCGTCACACCGGATTCGATGGCGGGCGACACGCCCTTGGCGAGCCCGACGACCCCGATGAGGGCGAGCCCGAGCAGGCCCAGGCTGAGGGCCGCGGTACGGGCGGACGGCGCTTGCGCGTGGTCGTCCGCCTGGATCACCTCGCCCTGCCGGGTGAGGGGGAGGAAGTAGTCACGGTGGCGCACGGTCTGGGTCGCCACGAACAGGCCGTACAGCACGAGCGAGGAGACTGCGGCGAAGGTGAGCTGGGCCGGGGAGAACTCCGGGCCGGGCTTGCTGGTGGTGAAGGTCGGCAGGACCAGGCTGAGGGTGGCGAGCGTCGCGACGGTGGCTAGGGCGGCGCCGGTGCCCTCGGGGTTGAAGACCGCGATTCCGTGGCGCAGTGAGGCGACGAGCAGGCAGAGGCCGACGACGCCGTTACAAGTGATCATCACGGCCGCGAAGACGGTGTCCCGGGCCAGGCTCGCGCTCTTGGGACCACCGTCCGCCATCAGGGCGACGATGAGCCCGACTTCGATGATCGTGACGGCGAGGGCGAGAACGAGTGAGCCGAACGGCTCACCGACCCGGTGAGCCACCACTTCGGCGTGGTGGACCGCCGCCAGCACCGCCCCAGCGAGGACGAAGGTGATCAACGCGACGACAGCGCCGGGCACAGCTCGGCCCCAGGTGAGGGCGAGCAGTACCACGGCAGCCACCGGCACGACGGCCGCCCAACTCGCCGCGAGCGACCGAAGCCCCACGGTCATGCGGCGATCGTCGCAGACACGCCCCGAGCGCGCATTGCGGATCATGCGCACCGTATCGCCCCCGCGGCGGCGGTCTGTTCGAACATCGCCGTGTGGCTCATGACACCTCCCGGGTGCGACCCCGCGCCGGGAACGCTCCGCACCTCGCACAGTCAGCCGCAGGGGTGCCCGGCAAGGTGCAGGGCACCCCCTGTCGGCCGCGTCACGTTGCCGACGCTTCAGGTCTCGACGCTGTCCTTGGCAGTCCTCTCCGCGGCCTTGTGCGTCGTGCCGGCTGCGGCCTCCTGTTTCCGGGAGGCCATCAGACTGGTGATGGTCGTGACGATCAGGACGGCGCAGATCACACCGAGCGAGACCGGGATGGAGATCTCGGGGACATGGACCCCGGACTCGTGGAGCGCGTGCAGCACCAGCTTGACGCCGATGAAGCCGAGGATGATCGACAGGCCGTAGGACAGGTGGACCAGCTTCTTGAGCAGGCCGCCGATGAGGAAGTACAGCTGCCTCAGACCCATCAGCGCGAACGCGTTGGCCGTGAAGACGATGTACGGGTCCTGCGTCAGGCCGAAGATCGCCGGGATGGAGTCGAGGGCGAACAGTACGTCGGTGGTGCCGATCGCGAGCATCACGACCAGCATCGGCGTCATGACCCGCTTGCCGTTCTGCCGTATCCACAGCTTGGTGCCGTGGTAGCGGTCGGCCACGCCGAAGCGGCGCTCGACGGCCTTCAGCAGCTTGTTCTCCTCGTACTCCTCGTCCTCCTCATCGGCCGTGGCCTCCTGGATCAGCTTCCAGGCCGTCCAGATCAGGAACGCGCCGAAGAGGTAGAAGACCCAGGAGAAGGACGCGATGATCGCGGCGCCCGCGGCGATGAAGGCCGCCCGCAGGACCAGGGCTATGAGCACGCCGACGAGGAGTACGCGCTGCTGGTACTGCGAGGGCACCGCGAACTTCGCCATGATCAGGACGAAGACGAAGAGGTTGTCGACGCTCAACGACTTCTCGGTGATGAAACCGGCGAAGAACTCCCCGGCGGGCCGGCCCCCGCCGAACACGAGCAGACCCAGCCCGAACAGGCAGGCGAGGGCGATCCAGACGATCGTCCAGATCCCGGCTTCCTTGATGGATACGTCGTGCGGCTTGCGGCCGATGAAGAAGTCGACCGCGATGAGGGCGGCAAGGCCCACGATGGTCAGGCCCCAAAGGGTCATCGAAACATCCACTGCGCCTCCGGCAATACGTACGTCACGGCAAATGTCGGCGTCGTCGCCACCGGAGGTCTCTTCCACCCACCGTCGCAGGCGCGTGATGCGCCTGGTGCCGTGGGCCGACGCCCCGGGATCTGGCCTGATCCGTACTGACGGGTGCGCCGCAGCAGACAGGGAGTACTCCCCTCCGTGTCAGCAACAGTACCCGAATCACCAAGGAAAGGTAAAGTATTTGGCAAAAGAAAGGTCAAGCTGCCTGGTGAGAGTAGTCGTTGCGTTGACGGGCCGGAGGTGGACCCTCAGTGGTTCCAGGAGCGACGGGCCTCGGCGACCTGCGCGAGCACCCGATCGAGCACCTGGCTGCCCTTCGGGAGCCGTGGCGGCTCGTAGGTCCAGGCGTGGCCTACCCACGGGTCGGCGAGGTGGTCATCGGGCGCGGGGGTGAGTCGCAGCAGTGAACGCCAGAGCGGGTCGAGCAGCGGTCCGTAGGCGGCGGCGTCCTCCCGGTCGGCGACCATCATCAGATGGACGCCGACGTCGGGGCCCTCGTCCGCGAGGTAGCGCAACTGGTTCACGGCCCGGTCGTCGAAGCCGTGCGGGAAGTCGTTGACGACCAGCAGTTGCCGGGCCGTGTCGACGCCGGGGGGCAGGGAGTCGGACGCGCCGCCGCGCACCGCCATCTGCACCAGGTCGACGCGCCGGGTGAGCCGGGTCAGCGCGTCGGCCACCCCCGAGGCACCGGCGGCGGGTGGCGTGGCGAGCGTCCCGGAGCGCACGAGGGGCGCCAGGGCGGGAGCGCCCGAGCCCGCCGGGTCGATGACGTGCACCGCGAACTCGCCGGGCGGGTAAGCGGCAAGCAGCCGCGACGCGTGTGTGACCGCCACATCCATGGCGAGGCGGTGCAACTCGTCCGTGTCCGCGAGCGGGTCGAGGGATCCGGAACGTCCGCTGTCGATCCACAGACCGCGTTCCAGCGGCAGTCTGACGAGCATGGGGATGCGGAGGCTCTCGCTCTCGGGCAGGTGCAGGTCGCCGAGGCGCACGGCCATGGGGCTCTCCATCGGCGCCCGGTAGCCCTGCCAGACCGGGCTGTCCCAGCGTGCGAATGCCGGAGGCAGTGCCGGTTCGACGACGTCGGACTCGGCCATGAGCTGGGTGAGGTCACGGTCGAGCGCGGCCCTCGCCTGGTTGACGAGGTGGGCGTGCTTGGCCTGGGCCGCGTCGCGTGCGGCGTCGCTCTGGCCGCCGAGGCGGGCGCGCGGATCGGACAGGACCTTGTCCAGCTCCTGCTCCAGGCGCGAGTCGGCGAAGTCCACGGCACTGCGGTACGCGGCCACGGTGCGCGCCAAGTCCTCGAACATGCCCCACACCTGGTTGTACAGCCGCTCCTCCATGGACCACCCGGTCGCGTCGCCCGCGATGGGCTGCCCGGCCGGGGCGGCCGCGGCGGCCTGCGGTGTGGTCTGCCGGCCCGGGTGGTGGTAGTCGACCGGCCCGCCGGGGGCGGGTTGTGCGACAGGGATCGGCGCGTCGGTGACGTCGTAGGGGGATCCCTGCTGCGTTGTGCCGGGCGGCCCCTGGTGCGGCGGCGTCGCGGTGCCGGGCGGTCCCTGGGGGGAGGCTGGGGTGGTCGCCTGCCGTGTGCGGTCGCCTTCCGCCAGACGCGGCGGAGGCGCGGCGACCGAGCGGGCCAGTCCCTGAACCACCGCTTCGTTGATGCTGCCCGCGAGCTGCCCGGCCCCGGGCAGGCCCTGGTCCGTGAAGAGCGCGGCGAGGCCGCCCGCGTACCCCTGGCCGACCGCACGCACCTTCCAGCCGCCCTGCCTGCGGTAGAGCTCCAGTGCGATGACGGCGGACTCGGAGTCCAGGCCGGTGATGCTGTAGGTGGCGACCCGGGAGCCGTCGAGGACCGTGACGGCGACGAAGGGGGCGGCGACGGCGCCGAAGCGCACCGGGCCGCCGATGCCGACCGGCAGGGCGAGCAGCACCGTGACCCGATGCACGCTCTCCGGCAGGGCGTCCAGGTCGAAGGCGAGGCGGTGGTCGGCCGCCGCCTGCCTGGAGACCTCCAGGCCCGGCAGGACGGGTTTGCCGGGATGGGCCACCCACTCGGTGCCGGGCACTGTGCCCTGTTCGTCGCTGAGCGTGGCCCCGGCCACGATCGGCGTGCCGGCCGACACCCGGACCTCAAGTCGGACCTGGGGAAGCGGATGGTTCTGCCCCCGGACCAGCTCGGCCGTCATCGCCTCGTCCCCCTGCGTCGCTTCGTGTGCCGTGCGTCCCTACAGGTGCGGCAGGATCGCCGGCATCAGGTCCTGGAAGGTGCGGCCGTTGGCCGGGGTGCCGAGGGCCGTCATCGTCCAGCCCCCGCCCGAACGGTGCACCTTCGCCATGATCTGCGCCGTGTAGGCGCCGCCGCCGGCGAGCGTGTAGCGCGCCAGTTCCTGGCCGTTGGTCTCGTCGACGAGGCGGCAGAACGCGTTCTGCACCTCCTGGAAGGTCTGGCCCGTGAACGAGTTCACGGTGAAGACGATCTGGTCGAT
Organism: Streptomyces sp. NPDC028331; assembly: GCF_055565775.1. Taxonomy (NCBI): domain Bacteria; kingdom Bacillati; phylum Actinomycetota; class Actinomycetes; order Kitasatosporales; family Streptomycetaceae; genus Streptomyces; species Streptomyces sp. NPDC028331. Next base: position 204,018 of record NZ_JBVHTR010000003.1, read on the forward strand.
GTGGACCGGAACGCGCTGCAGGTCGACGAGGATCGCCTCGTCGTCGCCGCCCTGGCCCGCGCCGCCCACGAGGTTGTCACCGGTGTGCCGGACGGAGCCGTCGTCGCTCACGAGGTGGCGGAAGAAGACCACGTCCACGGGCTGCTTGTCCGCGAACAGGACCGCGGACGCGTCGAGGTCGATCTCCCGGGTGCGCGAACCGAACAGCCCGCGCCGGGGAGCGGCCTGCCAGCCGAGCCCCATGCGCACCGCGGTCAGCGTGCCTCCGTCGTTCTTCTGCAGACTGATGGCCTGACCCTTGGTCAAGTTGACGGTCACGCGCCGTTCCCCTCTCGAGCGTCCCCTGTTGACCGCGGACTCCGCGGATGCCAAAACCCTACGCAGCGGCACTGACAGTGCCGAACCCCGGCTCGCGCTTTGTGTCGGTCTTGCAACACACCGCGCGCGTGCCGGGGCCCGGCAGGGCGGTGGGACGTCAGGCCAGGCCCGCCTCCCTCATCTGACGCAGCTCCTTCTTCATCTCGGAGACTTCGTCGCGCAGCCTGGCCGCGATCTCGAACTGCAGGTCCGCCGCGGCGGCCCGCATCCGCGCGGTCAGCTCCTCGATCTGCTCGGCCAGTTCGGCGGCGGGGCGGTCGGTGGGGACCGTCTCCTTCGTCTTGGCCTTGCCCTTGGCCGGCTTGGTCCCCTTGACGGCGTGGTCGGCGAGTGAGGGAACCGGGCTCTTGGCGCCCTTGCCGTCCTTCGTCTTGCGGTAGCCCGTGCCGAGCAGTTGCTCCGTGTCGACGTCCTCGCGGGCGATCTGCGCCACGATGTCGTTGATCTTCTTGCGGAGCGGCTGCGGGTCGATGCCGTTCGCCTCGTTGTACGCGATCTGCTTCTCCCGGCGGCGGTTGGTCTCGTCGATGGCCTTCTCCATCGCCGGGGTGATCTTGTCGGCGTACATGTGTACCTGGCCGGAGACGTTGCGCGCCGCGCGGCCGATGGTCTGGATGAGCGAGGTGCCCGAGCGCAGGAAGCCTTCCTTGTCGGCGTCGAGGATCGCCACCAGGGAGACCTCCGGAAGGTCGAGGCCCTCCCTGAGGAGGTTGATGCCGACGAGGACGTCGAACTCGCCCGAACGCAGCTCCCGCAGCAGCTCGACGCGGCGCAGCGTGTCGACGTCGCTGTGCAGGTAGCGCACCTGGATGCCCAGTTCCAGGAAGTAGTCCGTGAGGTCCTCGGCCATCTTCTTGGTGAGGGTGGTGACGAGGACGCGTTCGTCCTTCTCGGTGCGCTTGCGGATCTCGTGCACCAGGTCGTCGATCTGGCCCTCGGTGGGCTTGACGACGACCTCCGGGTCGACGAGGCCGGTGGGGCGGATGATCTGCTCCACGACGCCGTCCGAGCGGGAGAGCTCGTACGGTCCCGGCGTCGCCGACAGGTACACGGTCTGCCCGATGCGCTCCTGGAACTCCTCCCACTTCAGCGGACGGTTGTCCAGTGCGGAGGGCAGCCGGAACCCGTGCTCGACCAGGGTGCGCTTGCGGGAGGCGTCACCCTCGTACATGGCACCGATCTGCGGCACGGTGACGTGTGACTCGTCGATGACGAGCAGGAAGTCCTCCGGGAAGTAGTCCAGCAGCGTGTTGGGCGCGGAGCCGGGCTCGCGGGCGTCGAAGTGCATCGAGTAGTTCTCCACGCCGGAGCAGGTGCCGATCTGGCGCAGCATCTCGATGTCGTACGTCGTGCGCATCCGCAGCCGCTGGGCCTCGAGGAGCTTGCCCTGCTTCTCCAGCTCGGCGAGGCGCTCCTCCAGCTCCTTCTCGATGCCCCTGATGGCCCGCTCCATGCGCTCGGGGCCGGCGATGTAGTGGGAGGCCGGGAAGACGTAGAGCTGCTGGTCGTCGCTGATGACCTCGCCGGTCAGCGGGTGGAGGGTGGACAGCGCCTCGATCTCGTCGCCGAACATCTCGATCCGGACGGCCAGCTCCTCGTAGACCGGGAAGATCTCGATGGTGTCGCCGCGCACCCGGAAGGTGCCGCGTGTGAACGCCATGTCGTTGCGCGTGTACTGGATGTCGACGAAGCGGCGCAGCAACTCGTCGCGGTCGATCTCGTCGCCGACTCTGAGGCTGACCATCCGGTCCACGTACTCCTGGGGAGTACCGAGGCCGTAGATGCAGGAGACGGACGCGACCACCACCACGTCACGGCGGGTGAGCAGCGAGTTCGTGGCCGAGTGGCGCAGGCGCTCCACCTCCTCGTTGATCGAGGAGTCCTTCTCGATGTACGTGTCCGACTGCGGAACGTACGCCTCGGGCTGGTAGTAGTCGTAGTACGAGACGAAGTACTCGACCGCGTTGTTCGGCAACAGCTCGCGGAACTCGTTGGCCAGCTGCGCGGCCAGCGTCTTGTTCGGCGCCATCACGAGGGTGGGGCGCTGAAGCCTCTCAATCATCCACGCGGTGGTCGCGGACTTGCCGGTGCCGGTCGCGCCCAGCAGGACGACATCCTTCTCACCTGCCTGGATGCGCTTTTCCAGGTCGGCGATGGCCGTGGGCTGGTCACCGCTCGGCCGGTAGGGGCTGACGACCTCGAAGGGCGCCACCGTGCGTTCGATCTGTGAAACGGGCCGCATGGAATCCACCGTACGACCCCGCACTGACAACGGGGGCCGGTCACCAGTCCTGCGGGGTGCGAGAGCCCCGGTGTCCGGCGCGCGGGCCGCTGCGGGAGAGCGGACGGCGGCCCGCGCCCGCGGGGCGGAGCTCCGGGTGGGCCGGTACGCCGGGCTTGCGCTCGACGCGGACCCGGTCGGGCCTGCCCATGACCATGAGCGGGTCGAACAGCACCACCACGCCGGCCAGGCCCAGGAAGACGACCGGGCCGATCATCATGGGCGCCAGCAGGGTCGCCGGCGAGTCACCTGCCGGGCTGCCGGCGGCACCGTGCAGGTGGACGCTGACGGCGGCCATGCCGGTGTAGTGCATGCCGCTGACAGCGAGCCCCATGACGAGGCTCGCGAGGATGCTCCAGAGGAATCCGCGGACCTGTCCGGCGGCCCACAGGGCGGCGGTCGCAGCGACGACCGCGATGACGACGGAGGCGGCGACGGTGAGGGTGTTGTACTGGAGCACGCCGTGCAGGCGCATTCCGGCCATGCCCAGGTAGTGCATCGAGGCGATGCCCAGGCCGGTGATGGTGCCGCCGGTGAAGAGAGCCACTCCGGTCGCGCCCCGGTAGCCCACGATGAACACGCCCACGCCCACCATGACGATCGCGACGCCGAGGCTCGCGAAGGTGATCACCCTGTCGTAGTGGACGGGGGTCTCCTTCACGGTGAACCCCATCATCGCGACGAAGTGCATGGTCCATATGCCGGACCCGATGGCGGCCGACCCCAGGGCGAGCCAGCCGGCCCGCCAGGACTGGGCGACCAGCATCGATCTGGTGGTGCAGCGCAGACCGAGCGCGCCGCCGAGGCAGGCCATGAGGTACGCCACCACCGGTGTGACGAGTCCGTAGCTGAAGCCGTCGACGGTGCCCTGCATGCGCGGCTGCCCTTCCCACCCTGTGGTTCCTGAATCCGGGAGTCCCCCCATCCCCGAAGCCGTGACGACGGTCAGGGGTGAGGCAGAGAGTATGACCCTCACCGGGGTGGTCGAACGATTTTCCGGCAAAGAATCACGGCGCTCCCGCACTTGTGCGGCGCATGTGCCGGCGTCGGGCGACTCCGGTCCCATTGTGCCCTTGCCGCGCAGGAACCACCGGGCTTCAGCGGCCCCCTGCTGCCATTCTTGTGCTGTACGTAACCGGATCGGCACCAGGAGTGAGCATGAACGCGCGCGCTGCCGCCGCCACGATCATCGCGCTGTTCGGACTCGGCGTCGCCATACTGCCCACCCTCCACGCCCGCGCCACCGGCGATGGCGGCCCGGTCGTCATCGCCCACCGCGGTGCTTCGGCGTACGCACCGGAGAACACGCTGGCCGCCATCGACAAGGCCGCCGCCATGGGCTTCAGCTGGGTCGAGAACGACGTGCAGCGCACCAAGGACGGCCGGCTGGTCGTCATCCACGACGCCACGCTGGAGCGCACGACCGACGTCAAGAAGTTGTTCCCCGGCCGGTCGCCCTGGCGGGTGAAGGACTTCACCGCCGAGGAGATCGCACGCCTGGACGCGGGAAGCTGGTTCGGCCCCCGGTACGCGGGCGTACGCGTCCCGACGCTGCGGCAGTACATGGACCGTGTGTCGCACAACCACCAGAACCTGCTGCTGGAGGTCAAGAACCCCGAGCTGTACCCGGGCATCGAGGGGGAGATCCTCAAGCTGCTCGGCAACGAGGGGTGGCTCGACCCGGAGCACCTCGCGAACCGGCTGATCGTCCAGAGTTTCAGCGCGGACAGTGTGCGGATCGTCCATGACCTGCGCCCGGGTATCACCACCGCTTACCTGGGTACGCCCCCGGTGACGGAGCTGCCGCTGTACGCGCGGTTCGCCGACCAGATCAACTCGGCGCAGAGCAAGCTCTCCGCCGGCTACGTCTCCGCCGTCCACGCCCTGAAGGGACCGCACGGCCGGCCGATGAAGGTCTTCGCCTGGGACGTCGACACCCCGGAGGCAGCCCGACGGGTGTCCGGCTTCGGTGTGGACGGCATCATCACGAACGCGCCCGACGTGGTGCGGACCGCGATCGGCGCCCACTGAACCGGCTCCGCGGTGCTCCCGCGACACCGCGCTGCCCGGTCCGTTCCCGGGACCGTTGTCAGTGCCGCGCCGTACGGTGGGCACATGGACAGTCATGGGCAGTTCGAGCAGCAGTTGGTGTGGACCGTCGTCCCCACCGACATCGGCCCTCTGCTGCTGGCCGCCACGCGCGAGGGCCTGGTGAACGTGGTGTTCCACGCCACGGACGCCGTGCGCGACAAGGCTCTGGAGCGGCTCGCGTCCCGGCTCGGCACACAGCCCGTGGAGGACGCCCGCACACCGCTGCTGGCAGAGGCGATACGCCAGGTCAGGGCGTACTTCGCGGGCAAGCTGCACAACTTCGCGCTGCCCCTGGACTGGTCCCTGATCACCGGCTTCAACCGCCAGGTGCTGCGAGAGCTGGCATCCGGTGTGCCGTACGGCACGGTGGTGGGGTACGGCGACCTGGCAGGCCGGGTCGGTCAGCCGGGCGCCGCCCAGGCCGTGGGTGTGGCGATGGGATCGAACCCGCTGCCGGTGGTGGTGCCGTGCCACCGCGTGGTCGAGAGCGGCGGCGGCATCGGTGGGTTCGGAGGGGGTCTGGAGACCAAGCGGAAGCTGCTGGCGCTCGAGGGGGTCCTGCCGGAGCCGCTGTTCTGATCCGGCCCGCGGCGCACGCGGGTCGCCCCGATCGCGCGCAGGCCCTGGTGTTCCCTCTCCCACCTCGCAGGGGTTTGGCCGGGTGCGCCGCCCGCCAGAGATGAGGGAAAAGCCGGAGACAGGAGGCAGGCGCGTGCTGGTGGTGTCCGAAGAGGTACGGGAGGCGCTCGCCGCCCGCCGGCCGGTGGTGGCTCTGGAGTCGACGATCATCGCGCACGGGCTGCCGCGTCCACGCAATCTCCAGGTCGCGCTGGAGCTGGAGGACGTGGTCCGGCAGGAGGGCGCGGTACCGGCGACGATCGCCGTACTGGACGGGCGGGCTCATGTCGGGCTCGGCAAGGACCAGGTGGAGCGGGTCGCGAACGAGGAAGGGATCCGCAAACTGGGCCATCGTGATCTGCCCCTGGCAGTGGCCGGGGGCGTCAGCGGGGCGACGACGGTGTCGGCGACGGCGCTGCTGGCCTCCCTCGCAGGCGTACGGGTGTTCGCGACGGGCGGGCTCGGCGGGGTCCACCGGGAGTGGACGGTGACCCAGGACGAGTCCGCCGACCTGGGCCTGCTGGCGCGCACCAGGATCACCGTGGTGTGCGCGGGCGTGAAGTCGATCCTGGACGTGCCGGCCACGCTGCAGCGCCTGGAGACGCTCGGCGTGGCCGTCGCCGGGTATCGCACGCACCGCTTTCCGGGCTTCTACCTGTCGGACTCCGGGCATCCGGTGGAGTGGACGCTGGAGTCGCCCGGGCAGGTGGCCGACGTCATGCGAGCCCAGGACACGCTCGGCGCCCCGCAGTCGGCGCTCATCGTCGCCAACCCGGTGCCGGAGGAGGAGCAGCTCGATCCGGAGCTTCACGCGCGCGTGCTCGCCGACGCACTGACCGCGTGCGGCGAGGAAGGGATCACCGGTCAGGCGGTCACACCCTTTCTGCTCGACTATCTGGTGCGGCACACGGACGGCGCGTCGCTCAGCGCCAATCTGGCGGCGGTGCGGGGGAACGTGCGGCTGGCGGCGCGGATCTCGGCGGCCTGGGCGGGGGCGTGAGCGGGGCTCTGCTCGTCGTCGGGGACGTCGTCACGGATGTCGTCGCCCGTCATCACGGCCCGCTCGCCCCGGGGACGGACACGGCCGCCGTCATCCGGACGCTGCCCGGTGGTGCGGGCGCGAACGTGGCGTGCTGGGCGGCTGGGTGCGGGTGTCCGGACGTGCGGCTGCTCGGGCGCGTCGGGGCGGAGTCAGCCGTCTGGCACGAGCGGGAACTGACGGAGTCGGGCGTACGGCCCCATCTGGTCGTCGACCCCGAGGCGCCCACAGGAACCGTGATCTGCCTGGTGGACACGAGCGCCTCGGCGGAGCGGACGTTCCTCACGGACAGTGGGGCGTCCCTGCGGCTGGCCCCCGGCGACTGGTCGGACGAACTGCTGGACGGGGTCGCACGGCTGCACCTGTCGGGCTATCTGCTGTTCTCCGAGCCGAGCCGGGCGCTGGCGACGGTGGCCCTGGAAGCGGCACACTCGCGTGGAGTGCCGGTGAGCCTGGATCCCGCGTCTGCGGGGTTTCTCGGCGGGCTGGGCGTGGACCGTTTCCTGGCGTTCGCCGAGGGCATCGACCTGTTGCTGCCCAGCCGGGACGAGGCGTGCCTGCTGACCGGGCTGCCCGACCCGGCGGACGCGGCGGCCAAGCTGAGCCGTCACGTGCCTGTGGTGGTCGCCAAGCAGGGTGCGGAGGGGGCACTGGTGGCCGCGTCGGGAGCGATCGTGGCGCGGATCCCGGCGGCCCCGGCCACGCCTCGGGACACGACGGGCGCGGGGGACGCGTTCACCGGGGCTTTCCTGGCGGCGCTGCTCGCGGGGGCCGACCCGGAGGAGGCGGCGACGCAAGGGTGCAGGGCGGGGGCGATGGCCGTGGAGACGGTGGGAGGGAGACCCGTGAGGGACGTGCGGTAGCCTCCGGCCGCGGCTCCGCCGTACCGGGCGGCGGCCCTTCCCCCGCATCTGCCGTCGCTTACTCCTTGCGGCCCCATGCCGAGATCATCGGGGCGGTCGCCAGGTCCATCGCGCCCGAGGCGACATGGGTCAGGTGACGGTCGATGTCCTCGTCGGTGGCGAGGCCGGCCGAGACCAGTTGGTCGCGGATCTGCCGGATCGTCGCGGACTCGAGGGCCGCGCAGGCCGGTGAGGTGAGGGGGAAGTAGGCGTCGGCCTCCACCTGGCTGAGGCCCGCCTCCCGCAGCAGACGCGGCAGCCTGCGGCCGTAGGAGAGGTCGGCGCCGCGTTCGGCGAGCAGCGTGCGGAAGCCCTCGCGCAGGCGGTTGGCGAGCCGCTGCTCGGGGCCGTACTCGTCCGGACAGCTCAGGGGCTGCAGCGCCGGGTCGGCGTCCTCGACCAGCAGACGTCCGCCGGGGCGCAGCGCCTTGATCATGGACTGCAACGCCCTGTCCCTGTCCGGGACGTGCACGAGGACGAGCCGGGCGTGCACGAGGTCGAAGTCCTCGCCGGGGGGTTCTTCGGCGCCCACGTCGTGGGTGCGGACCTCGATCGGCGGTTGCGCGGCCTGGGCCGCCCACGAGGTGTCGATGTCGGTCGCGATGACCTGCCCGGTCGGACCGACCTTCCTGGCGAGCCAGGAAATCACGGAGGTGCCGCCCGCGCCGACCTCCCAGCATCGCCAGCCGAGTCCGATGCCGAGCCCCTCGATGTGACGGAAGGTCGTGGGGTCGAAGAGGGCGGACAACGCCTCGAAACGGCGGCCGGCCTCGGTCTGCCGGTTGTCGAGGAGGTACCCGTCGTTGTGCGTCATGCCGAGATCATCGCACCCGGCCTGCCGGCCCGTGGGGGGCGACGCTCCGCAGGGCCTCGTCGGCCCGCCCTGAGCGGCGGGCACGGCCAGGCGCCCCAGCGGTGGGCCCGCCATGCGTCAGAGCGGAATGTTCCGTTTCCCCAGGCCCCTCCGGCGCTCCCCGACGGACTGGCAGACTGGCTCGCGACGGCGCAGAGTGCGGCGCGGGGAGATCCACGCAAGGAGATCCAGATGTCCATGGCAGGGAATCTGCGGAGGGTCACGAGTCTCGGCAGGGTCGGCGGCCTCCGCAAGGTGGCACGGTTGGGGCGGCGCCGTGCGCGCGTCGATCTGAGCCACCCCGCCCGGTCGCCGCTGGGCTCCGCGGTGGTCAACTGCGTGACCTATCAGGACGGCGTGCGCGTTCCCGGAGCCGGCGATCTCGTCGAGGCCGTGGAACGGGTCCGTAAGAGTGACGGCGGTTTCGTCTGGCTGGGGCTGCACGAGCCGACGGACCAGGAGTTCGCGGGCATCGCCGAACTCTTCGACCTGCACCCGCTGGCGGTCGAGGACGCGGTGGAGGCGCATCAGCGTCCGAAGCTCGAGCGGTACGGGGACACGCTGTTCGCCGTGTTCAAGACCGTCTGCTACGTGGAGCACAAGGAGTTGACGGCGACGAGCGAGGTGGTGAACACCGGCGAGATCATGGTGTTCATCGGTCCCGCCTTCGTCATCACGGTGCGCCATGGCCGGCACGGTTCGCTCGGTCCGCTGCGCGAGGAACTGGAGGCCGATCCGCGGCAGCTCGCGAAGGGCCCGGCCGCGGTGCTGCACGCCATCGCCGACCATGTGGTGGACGACTATCTCAACGTCACGGACGCGGTGCAGCAGGACATCGACCAGGTCGAGACGGACGTGTTCGCGGAGAACGGCGTGCGGCTGGATCCGGGGCGCATCTACCAGCTCAAGCGTGAACTCCTGGAGCTGAAGCGTGCGGTGGCACCGCTGGACCGCCCCATCCAGGAGCTGGCCACCCGGCCCATACGGGTGATCGCCCCGGAGATACAGGCCTACTTCCGGGACGTCTCCGACCACCTGCTGCGCGCCACCGAGCAGATAGCCGCATTCGACGAACTGCTCAACTCGATCCTGCAGGCTCATCTCGCCCAGGTGAGCGTCTCCCAGAACGAGGACATGCGGAAGATCACGGCCTGGGCCGCGCTCATCGCGGTGCCCACCATGGTCACCGGGGTCTACGGCATGAACTTCGCGTACATGCCGGAGTTGCACTGGAAATTCGGCTACCCGCTGGTCCTCGTCGTGATAGCCGTGGCCTGCGTGGTGCTCTACCGGGGGTTCAAGCGCAACGACTGGCTCTGACCCCGGCGCGGCTCCTGCCGGTCGCCCGGGTCAGCGCGAGGCCGTCCTCGCGTAGACGCTCTCGACCCAGGTGGCCAGCTGATCCTCCGTCAGGTGCCCGGCCAGGTCGGACTCGCTGATCATGCCGACGAGGCGCTTGTTCTGGATGACGGGAAGCCGGCGGATCTGGTGCTCCTCCATCTCCTGGAGCACTTCGTCGACATCGGCGTCCGCGTCGATCCAGCGCGGTGTGCCCTTGGCCATGTCGCCCGCGGTCACGCGTGAGGGGTCGTGGCCCATGGCCACGCAGCCGACGACGATGTCGCGATCGGTGAGGATGCCGCAGAGCCGCTCGTTCTCGTCGCTGATGGGCAGGGCGCCGACGTTGAGTTCGCGCATGAGCTGGGCGGCGCGGTCCAGGGTCTCGTGGGCGGGGATCCACTGGGCACCCCGGTGCATGATCTCTCCGGCGGTGGTCATGGCTACCTCCCGGTCCCGGAAGGCCGGCGCGGCACGGGACGCACCGCAGGTCCCGGCGCACTTCAATTCTCGCCGGGCCATCGGGGAAACGCACCTGGAAGGACCGGAGGGCGGTGGCCCGTCGCCGAACCACGCCGAGGGCACCCGGGCTCGGGCCGAGAGGGGGTTGGAACGGGGGGCGCGGCGCAGATCCCCCACCTTCCGGGGGCCGTCGACCGGGAGGACGGGACGGTGTCGCCCCGGAGCTCGATCCGGACGGCCGAGTTCCGCGGGAACGCCGTGGCGGTCGACGATCGACGCGTCTGCACGGAAAGCGGCGTGTGATCAGCCGTTCCAGGCCGGGTGGCGGGGATCGTCCGCGCGGATCAGTACATCCGCGACGGCGCCCGGGTCCGTCTCCGCCTCGTAGCGCTCGAAGGCGGGGAGTGTCCAGTGTTCCGACTCGGGGGTGCGGCGGCGGAGCGCGCCCGCTGAGAGGAGCACATGGACGGTCAGGTCGAAGGGGAACCAATGGCGCAGGAGGAGAGGGCCGTGGAGCAACAGCAGGCCACCGGGCGGAAGGTGGACGTAGGGACTGCGGGTGGCGCGGTCGGTGACGGGGTCCCACAGGTCGGGCAGGACGCGGCCGTCGCCGCCGGGTTCGAGGGGGCCGAAGACCTCGCGCCACAGGGCACCGGTGTCGAGCCAGCCGTCGTAATAGGAGTCCACGTCCCGGTGGCCGTGCTCCAGGCGGACCGACGCGGGCCGCAGAAAGCCCTGCGCAGCGATGACGAGCGAGGGCCGGCCGCGGGTGCGCAGCGCGTCGGACACGCGCTGGGCGAGCTCACCGGGGCGCGCGGCCGGGGCTCCGTCGAACGCGATGCGCGGCCAGGGGCTGCCGTCGTCGGGCTTCAGATCGAGCAGCCGGTCGGCGAGGAGGTCGCCGAGCCGTTCCCAGGTGATCGCTTCGAGTCGCACACGGCCCATGATGCCGCGCCACGCCGGCAGGCCGGCTTCCCGGCCCGTCGGGCCGGCGGTACCGCCCCCGGCCGGGGACGGGGCGCGGAAGCCGGCCCGGGCAGCCGACGTCACCTGCGATGCCGGGTCGGAGACGGCCACCGGGCCGGCGGCGCCTGTTACGGTCGGCGCCCGGACGGACGGGGAAGGAGACGGGTATGGCACCTGCCCCAACTCCCGGGCCCCGCAGCGCCCTTCTGGTCTTCCAGCCGATCAGGCGGCGGCACTGTGCCGAGTGCCGGACAGGGCCGTTGTCGTTGCTGGTGCTGGAGGAGGGGAAGCCACGGTGCCTGGAGTGCGCGGACCTCGGGCATCTGGTGTTCCTGCCGCGGGGTGATACGGCGCTGACCCGGCGGGCACGGGAGGCGAGCGGCCTGTCGGCGGTGGTGGTGCGGTTCAACCGGCGTCGCGGCCGGTACGAACGACAGGGCGTGCTCGTCGAGGAGGCGGCCCTCGCCCTGGCCGAGGAGCGCTGTCTGGCGGACGCGGAGGCGCGGCGCAGGCGGCGGGCACGGGATGCACGGCGGCGGGCGGCGGAGGACGTGCGGTTCACGGAGGCGTTCGCCGCGGAGATCCGGCGGCTGTTTCCCGGATGCCCGGCCGAGCGGGCACGGGCGATCGCAGCGCATGCGTCGGCGCGCGGCAGCGGACGGGTCGGGCGCAGCGCGGCGGGACGGGCCCTCTCGCCGGAGGCGGTCACGGCGGCGGTGCGGGCGTCCGTACGGCACCTGGAGACGCCGTACGACCAGTTGCTGATGGAGGGTGTGGCGCGGCCCGATGCGCGACGGCGCATCGCGGGGCACGTGGAGACGGTGTTGCGGGAGTGGAGGCTCCGGGAGGCGGCATGAGCCGGGGCCCCGGCAGCCCGCCGGGGGGACTGATCACCGGCCGGCGGTGTGGCTGGAGCGGCGGCGTGGGCGGTTCCGTACACGGCTGCGCGGCCCGCCCATGGCTATCGGCCTCTTCACTCGCTTCACTTGGTGTGACCGGGAGTGGCTGAGGATCTCCGGGTTCGGGGGAAAGGATGCGGAAACCGACATGATCGATGGGCCTTACTTCGTGCTGATCACGGTCGGGGCGCTGGCGGCCGGGCTGGTGGCGGGAGTGTGCTACGCGTTCTTGGCGTTCGTGATGAGGGGGCTCGGCTCACTGCCGCCGACGCAGGGGGTCGCCGCGATGAACGCGATCAACAGGGCCGCGACGACACCGGCGTTCATGATTCTTTTCATGGGGGCGGCAGTGCTGAGCGCCGTTGCGGCCGTGGTGACGTTGGTGGTGTGGCCGGACGACGGCAAGGCGGTGCTGCTGGTGGGCAGCGCCCTGTACCTCATAGGTGTCCTGGGAGTGACCGCCCTGGCGAACGTCCCCCGCAACGCCGCGCTGCTGCGCCTGGACCCCGGCTCCCCCGCGGGGGCCGTGTACTGGCGCAGGTACCTCAGGGAGTGGACGTTGTGGAACCACGTCCGGGTGGTCGCCGCGGCCGGCGCCGCGGTGTCGTACGTCCTGGCCCTGACCTGACACACCGGCCGTCGCGGGGCCCGGACGGCGGGGCGCGCACGGGACCGCGGCGTCGTATCGTGGCACGAAACGGTCCCGTGTGTGCAAGGGAGACGGCGATGGCCGATCCCAAGGGTTTCATGACCACGCCCCGCGAGGAATGGCCCCGCAGGCCGGTCGAGGAACGGGTGCGGGACTGGAACGAGGTGTACGTCCCCGGTGCGCTGCTGCCGATCATCAGCCGGCAGGCGAACCGGTGCATGGACTGCGGGATCCCCTTCTGCCACGACGCCTGCCCGCTCGGGAACCTGATCCCCGAGTGGAACGACCTCGTCTCGCGTGAGGACTGGCGGGCGGCGAGCGACCGGCTGCACGCCACGAACAACTTCCCCGAGTTCACGGGGCGGCTGTGCCCGGCTCCCTGCGAGGCGGGCTGCGTGCTCGCCATCAACCAGCCCGCGGTCACCATCAAGAACGTCGAGGTGGCCATCGCCGACCGGGCCTGGGAGGAGGGGTTCGCACCACCGCGCCCGCCCGAGCGGTTGTCGGGGCGCACCGTCGCGGTCGTCGGGTCGGGGCCCGCGGGGCTCGCCGCGGCCCAGCAGCTCACCCGGGCCGGACACACGGTGGCGGTGTACGAGCGCGCGGACCGGATCGGCGGGCTGCTGCGCTACGGGATACCGGCGTTCAAGATGGAGAAGCGGCATCTCGACCGCCGACTGGAGCAGATGCGTGCGGAGGGGACGAAGTTCCGTACGTCGACGGTCATAGGGAGGGACATCGGGGCAGCGGAACTGCGGTCGCGGTACGACGCCGTGGTGATCGCGACGGGCGCGACGGCGTGGCGTGAACTGGAGGTGCCGGGACGGGAGTTGGCCGGGATCCATCAGGCGATGGAGTACCTGCCGCTGGCGGACCGGGTGTGCGAGGGGGACCTGGAGGTCTCGCCGCTGTCGGCGGCCGGGAAGCATGTGGTGATCGTGGGAGGTGGGGACACCGGGGCCGACTGTCTGGGGACGGCGGTGCGCGAACGGGCCGCGTCCGTGACCCAGCTCGACATCTATCGGCAGCCGGGGCCGGAGCGGAACGAGGACACCGAACCGTGGCCGACGTATCCGAAGATCTACCGGTTGTCCGCGGCGCACGAGGAGGCGCGCGATCTGCGTACGGCGCCGGCGGCGGACGCGGACGCGCGGCTGTTCGCGGCGTCCACCCTGCGCTTCACGGGGGACGCGGACGGGCACGTGCGGGCGCTGCACCTGGTCGAGGTGGACGAGCGGCGGCGACCGCTGCCGGGCTCGGAGCGGACCCTGCCCGCCGACCTCGTACTGCTCGCCCTGGGTTTCTCGGGGCCCGACCGGGAGGACGGACTCGTCGAGCAGCTCGGGCTCGCGCTCGACGCACGCGGCACGATCGCGCGGAACGAGGACTTCGAGACGAACGTGCCCGGTGTGTACGCCGCCGGGGACGCGGCGCGCGGGCAGTCCCTGATCGTGTGGGCGATCGCGGAGGGCCGGGCCGTGGCGGCGGCGGTGGACCGGCGGCTGTCCGGCGGGACATCAGGCCTGCAGGCCCCGATCGGGCCGTACGACCGTCCGATGACGGCGTGAACCCGGTGGGCGACCGAAGCGGGCCCATCGGCCGCCCACCGGTCGTGGCCGCTGCGGTGCCAACCGGGGCACATCAGGTGCCCCGGCCCTGTCGGCGCCCTATTCCTTGCGCCCCACCGCCCCATAGCCCGGAATGACCCCGTCGTCCTGGCCCGGGACCGGTTCACCGAGTTCCGGGTGCCATTTGTGGACCACCTCGACGCCGGGGTCGACGAGGTGGAGGCCGTCGAAGAAGCGGGCGAACTCCTCCCGCGACCGGAGCGCCAGCGTCACCCCGGCCGCCTTGAGCTTCTCCGTGGCCGCCGCCGACTCCTCGGGGGTGAAGTCGGCCGTGGCGTGGGTCATCACCAGGTAGCTGCCGGACGGCAGTTCGGACAGCAGCCGGTCGACCAGGTCGTGCGCGCCGTCCTCGTCGGAGACGAAGTGCAGCAGCGCGACGAGGGACAGCGCCACGGGCCTGGAGAGGTCCAGGACCTTCCCGGCCCCCTCGAGGATGGTGGCGGGGTCCCGCACGTCGACCTGCAGGTACTCGGTCACGCCCTCGGGCGTGCTGCGCAGCAGGGCTGCGGCGTGGGCCAGCACGATCGGGTCGTTGTCGCAGTAGACGACGCGTGCGTCGGGCGCAATCTGCTGGGCTATCTGGTGCAGGTTCGGTTCGGTCGGGATGCCCGTGCCGATGTCCAGGAACTGCCGCACGCCGGTGTGGGCCAGCCAGCGTGTGGCCCGGTGCATGAACGCGCGGTTGACGCGTGCCATCACCGGGACCCTCGGGTCGAGGGCGAGCATCTGCCGGCCCATCTCCTCGTCGACGGGGTAGTTGTCCTTCCCGCCGAGGTACCAGTCGTACATGCGCGCGGGGTGCGGCTTGCTCGTATCGATGACGACGGCGTCCTGGGCGGGGTCCTGCCCGGTCATGAGGAACTCCGTAGGTGTCTGGGGAACTCAGTGGTCAACTGAACGCCAAGTTGGTGGTGCGGACGACGACATGGGGGGACAGCGTGGGGGGACAACAAGGTGGTTACGACAGCAGGAAGTCCGCCTCGCCCGCCTTGGCCCCCTCGATGAACGCGGTCATCTCGTCGGAGGTGTAGATCAGCGCGGGCCCGTCCGGATCCGTGGACTGGCGGACGGCGATCCGGCCGTCGGCGAGCTTCATCGCCTCCAGGCAGTTGCCGCCGTTGCCCCCGCTCCACGGCTTGTGCCAGCCCTCGCTGCCCAGTTCCCGGGCGGGCATGCCGTTGTAGACGCGGTTGCGCGGCATGATGCGGTCCATTCACAGCTCCTTGCGGAGATCCTCGAGGATCTCCTTCGTGCGTTGTGCAGGGGCGGCCTGGGCCGCCATGCGGTCCATGACCTCGAGGTGGGTCGCCACCTCGCTGCGCGCGTCCAGGTAGACGGCGCCGGTCAGGTACTCGCTGTAGACCATGTCCGGCAGTTCTGGCATGGCGAACCGGAACAGGACGAAGGGCCCGTAGGTGCCGGGGTGCGGCCCCGAGGAGAACTCCAGTACCTGGAGCGTCACATGGGGCAGCTGCATGACCTCCAGCAGCCGTTCGACCTGGGCTCGCATGACCGCCGGGCCGCCGACCGGACGGCGCAGCGCGGTCTCCTCCATCACGGCCCAGATACGCGGCGCGTTCTCGCGCGTGAGCAACTCCTGACGCTGCATGCGCAACGCCACGTGACGCTCGATGTCCTCGGGTCTGGTCTGCCCGATGGCGCCCGACTTCAGGACGCCTCGGGCGTACTCCTCGGTCTGCATGATGCCGGGTACGAAGTGGGGCTCGTACTGGCGGATGAGCGCGGCCGCGCCCTCCAGGCTGACGTACATCGAGAACCAGCCCGGAAGAATGTCGTGAAACCGCTGCCACCAGCCCGGCCTGTTGGCCTCCTCGGCCAGTTGGACGAAGGCCTCGGCCTCCTCGTCGCTCACCCCGTAGGCCTTCAGCAGGAGCTGCAGATAGGGGATTTTGAGGGCGACCTCGGCCGTCTCCATGCGGCGGACGGTGGCGGGTGCGACACGCAGGATGCGCGCGGCCTCCTCCCGCTTGAGACCCGCACGTTCCCGCAGATCCAGCAGGCGTCGGCCGAGGACGACCTGACCGACCGTAGGCGCCGAGCGCGGCTCGCTCACCTCGCACCTCCTCCCGCCCTTCCGGGCGCTGACTGCCCCAGCGGCGCCGTTCGCATTGTTTCCGCACCGCTGCCCACTCAGGTTCGATTTCGTGCCATGGGCCTTCGACGCAGGTCACGGACTCGGACGTCCGTATCCCGGACACCAACTGGCGCCACCCGGCGCGCCGTTGCGAGAAGTGTGCCATGCACATCCCTCGAGTCACACAGCACTCTGCAATTTTCAGAGTGACCCTTGCCAAGTGTTCATGTCACGGCGATAGTGGCAGGCGTGATTCCGTCCGCGTCGTTAGGAACAGACGCCTCCGCAGACCGGTCCGGTCTGGTCGGCCCCTCAGGGCTGCACCCCGGCGCGGCGGCCGAACGCCGGTTCCGCTTCGAGTTGGCCGCACACCCGGGCTCCGTCGCACGGGCCCGGCGGCTGACACGTGCCCGGCTGGCCGGCTGGGCGGTGTGCGAAGACACCTGCGACACGGCCGCGTTGGTCGTCTCCGAACTGGTCACCAACGCGATCGTGCACACCGCCGGGGAGTACGTCGTCTGCGAACTGCACGACGAGGACGACCTGGTGCGCATAGCCGTGCGCGACGAGGGATGCGCCCCCGGCGAACCGCGGCCCGCGCCGCAGCGCCCCGAGGAGGAGCACGGGAGGGGATTGCTTCTCGTCGCGGCTCTGTGCCGTGCCTGGGGAGCTCAGGAGGCGGGACCGGGCCTGCTGGTGTGGGCCGAACTGGCACGCGAGGCCGACCGGTCGGCGCCCGACCGACTCCCCCGCCCGACGCAGCCGTCCCGGGACCTGTCGTGTTCCGGCGACAGGTCCCGGGCGCCGGAGGAGACGACGCGACGGCCCGGTCCCACCGAGGAGGCCGCGACGGCGCGGTCCGACCCGGGCTGGAGCGCCAAGAAGCCGCCCGCGGACGGCGGCGCGCGCTCCACCCTCGGCTGGAGTGCCAAGCGGCGGCCGGCGGACGGTCGGGGCCCCAGGGTGGAGCCGCCCCTGGGAACGGGTACCGCATGGCTGTGAGGGGACCGCAGGCCGCAGGCCCCGGGACCGGGCGGGTCCTGACCCTGGACTCGCTGATCCGCCTGGACCGGGCGCGGCGGGTGTCCGGTTCGACGGCGCCCAGGCGGCTCCCCCTGCCCGACGGAATGACGGCCCGGCTGGGCTGTGACGCGGTGGCCGTGCCCGCCCGCTACGGACCTCTGCTGCTGCCCAGACTGCCGCGGGTGGGCTGTGTGTACGCGGACCGGTCCGACTGGTGGTGGATCGTGCCGTCCGACTCCGACGTCGCCCTGGACTGGCCGGCACCCGCCCGCTACGCCGGCGGCGCCCTCGTTCCGGACACGCGAGCCGTCCCCGAGCTCCTGCACCGGCCGGACGACGGTGTGCCGTACACCCCGCCGATCCCCTTCTACCTGGCGCTGTGCTGGATCACCGGCACCACTCCGGGATGGGCACGTCCGATCAGCGCGTGACCGTACGCCGGTCTCAGGACACGGGGCTGCCCGCGTCATGGAGCGGCGCACGCGCGGGTGCCCCTCACGCTTGCCGGCACGCGCGCTTTTGACGTTTGCCAGCACGCGTGCCGCTCACGCTTTCCAGCACGCATGCCGCTCACGCTTTCGAGCACGCATGCCGCTCACGCATCCACGCACGCGTGCCGCTGCCCCCCACGCATCCGTGCCGATGGCTGCCGGTGCGGTCACTCGGCGGCGTCGGCCCCCCGCACGACCACCAGGAACGCGTCCGTCACGAGGTCCATCACGACCTCCGCGGGCTGCCCCTCCAGGCGCCGCGCCTGCGCGAACTCCTCCGCCGGCCACGAGCCCCGCGGCCCGCCGGCGGGAAAGCGCGCCAGCACTGTTCGCCCGTTCACCCTGCACCTCCTTGCCACGCCGTGTTTCGGCGAGCCGATCACGGTCGGCTCGTAGAGTTAAACGCATGCCCGTAGGTGAACGGCGCGTTAAGTGACGCGACTGAGACGCATTTGACACGCAGTGAATGCGAAAGCGCGGTGAATTCACCGGAACAGATCGATTTGCCCCAGGTGGGGATTCCCCGCGCGACAGGGCGGGGTCGCGGGCAGTGACACGGCCGGGTGGCACGGCGACGACGGCACCAGGGCCTCGGGTTCCGGCGGAGAGCCGGCATCCTTTCCGCTACACCGCCAGGGGCAGCCGCGGGGCCGCCTTGGTGCCCAGTCCGGCCTGCGCGCGGCGCTCGGCGAGTTCGTCCAGGAGTTCGGCGAGCCGTTCGCGGTGGCGGGTCGTGAGGCGCCCGCTGTCGTCGAGGTGCACGGCACAGGCCGTGGTGGTGTCGACGAGCCGTTCGAGCGTGGCGGCCACCTCGTCCGTGCCCTCGGTGTGCCGGGCCAGGGAGGGGTGCTCGGCGGCGGCCAGGTCGATCGCGAGGCGGGCCTCGGCGAGCGCCCGGTAGGCCTCGCGGCGCAGCGCCCAGCGCCCGGCCCGGTCGTCCTCCCGGGTCAGGACGTGCGCGAGGTACGCGTGTGCGGCGTCCACCGCACGGACCAGCCGCGCCCGAACGGTGCCGCCACGCTGCCCCGGCGCCGGCAGGTGCCCGACGAGCAGCACGATCCCGCAGGCCAGCAGCGTTTCCCCGATCCGGCTCCAGGAGGCCTCCGACTCGCCGCCGACCATGACCAGGGCGAGGACGAGGACGGTGACGACGGCGGTCTGCGCGGCGAAGTGCCGTGTGGCGACCGGAATGAGCGCCCCGCACAGCGCCACGATCGTGACGAGTCCCATGGGCCGGGGCACGACGGCGGCGAGAGCGGCGAAGACGACGGCACCCAGCACCGTCCCGGCCGCCCGGCACAGCACACGGGAGACCAGCGGCCCGAGGTCGGGCTTGACGAGGAAGACGGCGGTGGCGGGCAGCCAGTACCAGTGGGTGTGCTGCCCGTACCAGTGGGTGCGATGCAGGGCCTGCGCGATGGCGGCGGCCGCGCCGAAGCTCAGGGCCACGCGCACTCCGTACTCGCGTCCCCCGGCGCCCAGGACGGTGCGCAGTACGGAGGCGGCGGTGCGTCGCCGGACGTGCAGGCCGTGGCCGTCGCCTCCCCGGTCGAAGGCGTCGGCGGCGTGCAGGAGGGCGTCGTCGAGGGCGCGCAGCGCGGGGGCGCTGCGGGTCGGGGCGGGCAGGGGTCCGGTGTGCGTGTTGCCGCGCACGGCGGCGGCGAGCCGGCGAGGCCCCTCCGCGGCCCGTGCGGGAACGGGTTCTCCGGCCCAGGCGAGCGCGGTGGCGGCCTCGGCGAGGGGCAGGGCGGCGGCGTACTGCGCGTGCAGGCGCCGCTCGGCGGAGGAGGACGCGTAACGGCGCAGCCGGGGACCGGCGAGGGCGTCCTGGGCGTGGTCCAGGGCGGCGGTCACGGCCGCCCTCCGGGTGGCGGCATCCGACGTGCCGGTGGCGAGGAGCAGGTCGGCCACGGCGTCGTACACCCCGGCGACGGCGTCGCGTTCACCGTCGAAGCGGTAGTCGCCGGTGGTCGCGCCGGGCGTGGGCAGCACGAGGCGCAGCGCGAGCAGCCAGGCGGCGCCCGCGAGGAAGGCGAGGGCCCGTTGCCAGCCGGTCTCGGGCAGGGGCATCCCGGCACCGACGGCCGCGCCGACGAGCAGCTGTGTACCGGCCCCGGAGGCGACGGGTCCGACGGCGCTGACTGCTCCGGCGACGAGTCCGAGGGCGGTGAGCACGAGAGTGAGGAGGACGGCTCCGGTGTGCTGCCCGGCGTACGTCCCGGCGAGCAGCCCGCCGGCCCCCGCGAGCGCGGGCACCCCGAGCCGCTGCACGGAGGCCCGCCGGCTGCCGGGCCGGTCGTTGATCCCGGCGAGCATGGCCCCGAGGGCGGCGAGCACACCGGCCGACGTACGCCCGGCCAGCAGCGCCGCGAACAGCACCGGTCCCGCGGCGAGCGCACCGCGGAGGACGGCGCTCCAGGGCACGGGGCCGCGCTGGGTGCGCAGGGCATGGGCGAGCCAGGGCGGCAGGGCGAGAGCGGGACGCGACACGGGGCTCCTGTCCGGACGAGGGCGGGGTGTGCCTTCGGGCGACGGTGGCCGGGCGGTGTGGGGTCCACGGTAGGGGTTGTTCTCGGAACGAAAGGGACGTGAACGTTTCGGCGGTGTGAAAGGGCGGGCGGGGGGCGTGTTTTCTATGAACGCAATTCCTCACGGCCCGGGCGGCGGGCCGTGATCCCGCGGGTTCGCGGCGGAACTGCTCCACTCGCTCGGCTCGCGGGCGCGCGGCTCATCTGCTTGAGCCGGGGCGAAGATCAGTGCCGTCCCGGCGGGACCGCGGCGCGGAGAAGAGTCTCCGTCCTCGTGACGGCCCGGGCCAGCGCGTCCGGTTGCGCTTCCAGGGACTCGATGACGCCGTCGATGCCGCGCAGCCCCGCACGTTCCAGCAGCCGCTTGTCGTTGGTCACCCATTCCCCTCGTGCGGCGAGCACGGCGTGCGCCGCTTGTGCGGAGGCCACCGCGATGGCGCCCGCGACCTCCGTGAGGCGTCCCTTCGGGGCGTGGTTGGCCTTCGCGTACGCGAGCGTGGCGCCGGCCGTGCCGTACCAGCGGTCGGCGGCGGAGGTCCGCAGCTTCTCGGGGTACGACCGCGGGCGCGGCATCGTTCCCCGCAGCACGCGGTTGACCGCCAGTTCCGCCACCACCAGGTAGCTGGGGATGCCGGCGAGGTGGAACAGCAGCGGCTCCACGTGGAAGCGGCCTTCCTCCGCCTTCGCCAGCTCTTGTTCGACGACGTCCAGATCGCGGTAGTGGACGTCGACGCGCCGGCCCGCGATCGTCAGCCAGGCGCCGCCGTTGAAGACTCCACCGCCCCAGCCGCTGATCTCGGAGACCTCTCCCTCCCAGCCCACGGCCCGGAGATCCGCCGGGTCGAACGGGCCCCGGTAGTAGACGGCCAGGTCCCAGTCGCTGTCCGGGCCGTCCGTGCCTTGGGCGCGCGAGCCGCCGAGGGCCACGGCGCGGACCGTGGGAAGGGCCGCCAGGCGGTCTGCCACGGCGTCGAGGAACGCCTTGTCGTCTCCGGTCACGTGATCCCATTCCTCGCGGGGAGACTCACGGTAGTGGGGCGTCGGCGCGGCGTCCGCCGAATTTCCGTGCGGGACGTGCGGTGCGGTGCTGTGGCGGCCGGGCCGGGGCGGGGGACGTCCGGAGGAGGCGTGGGAGCGGCTCATGGCAGAGCCGATCGACGGGTCGCCGTTCGGGCCGGCGCGCGGGGTGGCTCCGCCTCATCCCCGCCCCCATGACCTCCGCTTCGGCAGCGGCTTCGCCCAGCTCCCCGCTCGGCTCGTCGTCAGGCCGAGGGAGACCAGGGACTCCGCGAGCTTGACCGCCGCGGCCACCCCGTCGACCACCGGCAGGCCCAGTTTCTCCGCCACCGCACGCTGCAGCCCGGTCATCCCGGCGCAGCCCAGGACCAGGACCTCGGCGCCCGCCGCACGGGCCCGTTCGGCGGCGTCGACGAACGCCTCCTCGGTCCGGGCCGTGTCGCCGAGCTCCAGCACGCCGATGCCGGTGCCGACCACGGCGGCGCAGTTCTGCAGGACGCCCGCCGTGTACAGGCTGTCCTCGATCTGGCCGCGTGAGCGCTCCAGAGTGGTGACCACCCCGTACCGCCGCCCGAGCAGGCATGCCAGATGGGCCGCGGCTTCCGTGATGTCGACGACCGGCACGTCCAGCAACTCCCGCGCGCCCTCGCGGCCGTGCTCGCCGAAGCCGGCCATGACCACGGCGTCGCACGGGCCCTCGTAAGTGCGCAGTGCGTCGAGGACGGCTGCGGCCGAGAGGTAGCTGTCGAGCCAGCCCTCCGCGGACTCGGGCCCCCAGGCGGGGGTCAGTCCGGTCACGGTGGTGGGGGGGGGGGGGGGGGGGGGGGGGGGGGGGGGGGGAGCGTCCCCTCCCCCCCCCCCCCCCCCCCCCCCCCCTCCCCCCCCCCCCCCCCCCCCCCCCCCCCCCCCCCTCCCCCCCCCCCCCCCCCCCCCCCACCCCCCCCCCCCCCCCCCCCCCCCCCCCCCCACCCCCCCCCCCCACCCCCCCCCCCCCCCCCCCCCCCCCCCGCCCCCCCCGCCGTCGTATGTGCACGTTTCTCACGAGGACGGCCACCACGTCTTCACCATGACTCGTCCTGGCGCGCGCACCCGCTTCGGCGCGCTCGTCCGGGGCGTCGTCACCAAGGTGACGCCGATCGGCGTGTTCGTCCGCGTGGGGGGAGAACGCCGAGGGGCTGCTTCCGAGCGCCGAGTTGCAGCGTGCCTCACCGGTCGCCGGACCGGACGTCGGCGACGAGGTGGAGGTCCTGGTCGCGGGTATCGATCCGGACCAGCGGCAGGTGGCCCTCCGGCTGCCCTGACGCGGCGGCGGCCCCCGGCTGCCGTGACGTGGCGGCGGCCCCCGGCCGACGCCCCACGGGGCCCGGTTTGACCCCTCAAGCCGGGCCCCGTAACCTTGACCGTCGGCGTGTCCACTGATGCGCCACATCCCCGTAAACCTCTTCCTTCCGGACACGGGTCGTGACCGGGAGAGGTCGCTCGCGTGCGTCGCAGGGCGGCTGGCCTGCGGGGGTGCCGTTCCCGAGCGAAGAGAGTGAGATCCGCGTGTACGCCATCGTGCGCAGCGGTGGTCGCCAGCACAAGGTTGCTGTCGGCGACATCGTTGAGGTTGACAAGATTTCCACTGCCAAGGTTGGCGACACGGTCGAGCTCTCGACCCTGCTCGTGGTCGACGGCGACTCCGTGACCAGCGACCCGTGGGTGCTGGCCGGCATCAAGGTCCAGGCCGAGGTCGTGGACCACCACAAGGGCCAGAAGATCGACATTCTGCGCTACAAGAACAAGACCGGTTACCGCCGTCGCCAGGGCCACCGCCAGCAGTACACGGCGATCAAGGTCACCGAGATCCCCACGGCTGCGAAGTAAGGGACTGAGAACAGATGGCACACAAGAAGGGCGCATCGTCCACCCGGAACGGTCGCGACTCCAACGCCCAGCGGCTCGGCGTGAAGCGCTTCGGCGGTCAGGTCGTCAACGCGGGTGAGATCCTGGTCCGCCAGCGCGGCACCCACTTCCACCCGGGCGCCGGCGTCGGCCGTGGCGGCGACGACACGCTGTTCGCGCTGCAGGCCGGTGCGGTGCAGTTCGGCACCCAGCGTGGCCGCAAGGTCGTGAACATCGTTCCGGTCGCCTGAATCGCCTGATTCACGGCTCGACCGAACGTTTCGCGAGGCGGACCTCACTTCCCGGTCGGGAAGGCGGGTCCGCCTTTCGCATGTTGTACAGCACATCTCATCCGTCGTTTTCTGGAGGCACTGAACCATGACCACCTTCGTGGACCGCGTCGAACTCCACGTCGCCGCGGGTAACGGAGGCCACGGCTGTGCCTCCGTGCACCGGGAGAAGTTCAAGCCGCTCGGCGGCCCCGACGGCGGCAACGGCGGACGTGGCGGCGACGTCATCCTCACCGTGGACCAGTCGGTCACGACGCTGCTCGACTACCACCACTCCCCGCACCGCAAGGCCACCAACGGCAAGCCCGGCGAGGGCGGCTTCCGCTCCGGCAAGGACGGCCAGGACCTGGTCCTGCCGGTCCCGGACGGCACCGTCGTGCTCGACAGGGCGGGCAATGTGCTGGCCGACCTCGTCGGCCACGGCACGTCGTACATCGCCGCCCAGGGCGGCCGCGGCGGCCTCGGCAACGCGGCCCTGGCCTCCGCCCGCCGCAAGGCGCCCGGCTTCGCGCTGCTCGGCGAGCCAGGCGACCTGCGCGACATCGTGCTGGAGCTGAAGACCGTCGCGGACGTGGCCCTCGTCGGCTACCCCAGCGCCGGCAAGTCCTCGCTGATCTCCGTGCTGTCCGCCGCCAAACCGAAGATCGCCGACTACCCGTTCACCACCCTCGTCCCGAACCTGGGCGTGGTCACCGCGGGCTCGACCGTGTTCACCATCGCCGACGTTCCCGGACTCATCCCGGGCGCCAGCCAGGGCAAGGGGCTGGGCCTGGAGTTCCTGCGCCACGTCGAGCGGTGCAGCGTGCTCGTGCACGTGCTCGACACGGCGACGCTGGAGTCCGACCGCGACCCCGTCTCCGACCTCGACGTCATCGAGGAGGAGCTGAAGCAGTACGGCGGTCTCGACGACCGCCCGCGCATCGTCGTCCTCAACAAGATCGACGTCCCCGACGGCAAGGACCTCGCCGAGATGGTGCGGCCCGACCTCCAGGCCCGCGGCTACCGGGTCTTCGAGGTCTCCGCGGTGGCGCACACCGGCCTGAAGGAGCTGTCGTACGCCCTCGGCGACCTGGTCGCGAAGGCGCGCGCCGCCAAGCCGAAGGAGGAGGCGACCCGGATCGTCATCCGGCCGAAGGCCGTCGACGACGCGGGCTTCACCGTCACCCGCGAGGACGACGGACTGTTCCGCGTGCGCGGTGAGAAGCCGGAGCGCTGGGTGCGCCAGACCGACTTCAACAACGACGAGGCCGTCGGCTACCTCGCCGACCGGCTCAACCGCCTCGGCGTCGAGGAAGAGCTGATGAAGGCGGGCGCGAGGTCCGGGGACGGCGTCGCCATCGGGCCCGAGGACAACGCGGTCGTCTTCGACTGGGAGCCGTCGGTGATGGCCGGCGCCGAGATGCTCGGACGGCGTGGCGAGGACCACCGGTTCGAGGGCGTACGGCCCGCTGCCCAGCGGCGCAAGGAACGGCAGGCCGAGCGCGACGAGGCGCAGCAGGAGTTCGACGGCTTCGAGCCGTTCTGACAGCCGGGGCTCCGCCCCGGCGGCTTCTCCCGGTTGCCTCCCGGGTGTCGCCCCGGGGCCCCCACTGCCGCAACGGGTGGGGGGCCCGAGGTGCGGCGGCGGGCCCCGTCGGGGCGCTTCGGCCACCGTCCGCTTCCTGGACCGGTGCGCGGCACCCGTGCGTCTTCGCGTAGATTGCCGGGCGGGGGCGGGAACGACGCGCGAGGGGAAGAACAGCAGGTGGCAGGCGCAAGGCAGGCCGTGGAAGAGGCCCACAGGATCGTCGTCAAGGTGGGCTCCTCGTCGCTGACCACGGCCACGGGCGGGCTCGACGCCGACCGTGTCGACGCCCTCGTGGACGTGCTCGCCAAGCACCGAATGCAGGGTGCCCGAGGGGCCTCCGTTGAGCGCGGTGGTGGGGGACGGGCGGGCGGTGGCGAGAAAGAGGTCGTCCTCGTCTCCTCCGGTGCCATCGCCGCCGGTCTCGCGCCTCTCGGCCTGCGCCGCCGCCCCCGCGACCTGGCCCGTCAGCAGGCCGCCGCCAGCGTCGGCCAGGGCCTCCTGGTGGCCCGCTACACGGCCTCCTTCGCCCGCTACGGCATCCGCGTCGGCCAGATCCTGCTGACCGGCGACGACACCAGCCGCCGCGCCCACCACCGCAACGCCTCCCGCACCGTCGACAAGCTCCTCGCGATGGGCGCGCTGCCGATCGTCAACGAGAACGACACCGTCGCCACCGACGAGATCCGCTTCGGCGACAACGACCGCCTCGCCGCGCTCGTCGCCCACCTGGTCCGCGCCGACCTGCTGGTCCTGCTCTCGGACGTGGACGGCGTCTACGACGGCGACCCCAGCAGGCCCGGCACGTCGCGGATAGCCGAAGTACGGGGACCGTCCGATCTGGAGGGCGTCGAGATCGGCAGCGCGGGCAAGGCCGGCGTCGGCACCGGCGGCATGGTCACCAAGGTGGAGGCGGCCCGGATCGCGGCGGCGGCCGGCATCCCCGTGGTGCTCACCTCCGCCGTGCACGCCGCCGACGCCCTGGCGGGCCGTGACACCGGCACGTACTTCCACCCCACCGGCAAGCGCTCCGCCGACCGGCTGCTGTGGCTGCAGCACGCCTCCGCCCCGCGGGGTGCCCTCACCCTCGACGACGGGGCCGTGCGCGCGGTCGTCGAACGCCGCAAGTCGCTGCTGCCCGCCGGCATCGCCGCGGTCGAGGGCGACTTCAGCGCGGGCGACCCCGTCGAACTGCGCGACAGCGAGGGACGGGCGGTCGCACGCGGGCTCGTCAACTTCGACGCCAAGGAGATCCCCCGGCTGATCGGCCGCTCGACCAAGGAACTGGCGCGCGAACTGGGCCCCGCCTACGAACGTGAGGTCGTCCACCGGGACGACCTGGTCGTCCTGCATCCGTGAGCCCGTCATCCGGCCATCCGCGCATCCGCCAGAGGCCGAACTCGCCGCGTCGCGCACCCGTCCGGTGAGGGACGTTCCGCAAAACCGCCCCACGGGCCCGCCCGGCCTGCTGCACTGGGTCTCTGGACCCGGTCGACCGACCGCGTCCCAGGACCCGTTCCGCACGAGCAGCGCGTAAGGAGGCCGTCGTGAGACGAATGCGCCCGGGGGCCGCGCCCCGCGGTGGTGGCACCTCCGGTGCCTCCCGGGGCGGCGGGCCGCGCAGGGCCGACGAGCAGCGCGCGCTGACCAGCGTCCCGGCCGGGGAGGCGTATCAGGAGCCCGCCGACATGCCCCGGCTGTGGCACGTCACGCTCAGCGTCTCGGGCGAGCAGGCCCCGCTCCAGGAGGTGCGGCGCGCCCTCGAGCAGTTGGCCAACGACCACCCCTTCCTGCTGACCAGCCGCTACGCGCGCGACCACGCCGAGATCCGCTACTGGGAGGAGGCCCGCGACCTGCACGACGCCGCCGCGGTCGCGCTGCGCCTGTGGGGCGAGCACCGGCAGAGCGCGGGGCTGCCGCCCTGGGAGATCGTCGGGCTGGAGGTCGTCGACCGCGACACCTACCACCAGCGGGTCACCGAGGGATACGGGCCGCCACCGGCCACACCCGTCGGAGTTCACCCGTTTTGAGTGCGTCTCGATGTGTGGAACGAGCCAGGAACGGGGAGGCCCGGCGCACTACGCTTCCCTCATGACCACGCTCTCGCCGTACGACTCCATGTCACCGGTGGCCCAGGCCGCCTACCGTGCCCGGGCCGCCGCCGCCGACCTCGCGCCGCTGCCGCGGTCCGAGAAGGACGACGCGCTGCTCGCCATGGCGGACGCGCTGGAGGTCCGCACGAGCGAGATCGTCGAGGCCAACGCCAGGGACATCGCCAAGGCCCGCGAGGCCGGCACCAGCGAGGCGATCATCGACCGGCTCACGCTCACCCCCGAGCGGATCCGGGCCATCGCCTCCGACGTCCGGGACGTCGCCGCCCTGCCCGACCCGGTCGGCGAGGTCGTCCGCGGCTCCACCCTGCCCAACGGCATCGACCTGCGCCAGGTCCGCGTCCCGCTCGGCGTCGTGGGGATCATCTACGAGGCCCGGCCGAACGTGACCGTCGACGCCGCCGCCCTGTGCCTGAAGTCCGGCAACGCGGTCCTGCTGCGCGGCTCCTCCTCGGCCTACGAGTCGAACACCGCGCTCGTCCGGGTGCTGCGCGACGCCGTGGGCGGTTCCGGGCTGCCCGCCGACGCCGTCCAGCTCGTGCCCGGCGAGGGCCGTGAGTCGGTGCGCGAGCTGATGCGCGCCCGCGGCCTGGTCGACGTGCTCATCCCGCGCGGCGGCGCCTCCCTGATCCGTACGGTCGTCGAGGAGTCCACGGTCCCGGTGATCGAGACCGGTACCGGCAACTGTCACGTCTACGTCGACGCCCGGGCCGACATCGACATGGCGATCGACATCCTGATCAACTCCAAGGCGCAGCGGGTCAGCGTGTGCAACGCCGCGGAGACGCTGCTGGTCCACCAGGACATCGCCCCCGAGTTCCTGCCGCGCGCCCTGGACGCCCTCGCGGACGCCGGGGTCACCGTGCACGCCGACGAGCGCGTGATGGCGTACGCCAAGGACTCCCGGGCCACGGTGGTGGAGGCGACGGCCGACGACTGGGACACCGAGTACCTGTCGTACGACATCGCCGCCGCCGTCGTGGACTCCCTCGACAAGGCCGTGTCGCACATCCGGCTGTGGAGCTCCGGCCACACCGAGGCGATCGTCACCACCTCGCAGCAGGCCGCCCGCCGATTCACCCAATTGGTCGATTCGACGACGGTCGCAGTGAACGCCTCGACGCGCTTCACCGACGGAGGTCAGTTCGGCTTCGGCGCGGAGATCGGGATCTCCACCCAGAAGCTGCACGCCAGGGGCCCGATGGGGCTGCCGGAGCTGACCAGCACCAAGTACATCGTCACCGGCGACGGGCACGTACGGCGCTGAGCGAGCGCTCGCTCCGCCGGTCGGCGACGGTTCCCCGCACCCACCGGGGAACCGTCTCGCCAAGCGGATGAATTTCCATACCGTCTGCCCAAATTGACCCCCCAGGTCTACTCTGGATCCGTGCCGGAGGACGTGGGGGGCACGCCGTTCGCTGACGGCCCGGAGCCCGACGACGACCGCGACCGCGGAGCGATGGACGAAGAGTTCACCTCCGCGGTCTTCGACGAGGCCTGGATACGGGCCGCCGTGGTCCACGAGCCGACGGCCGTGGAGAGACTCCTCGCCGCCGCCCAGGCCCGCGCCGACGCCCAGGAGGCGGAGGCGCGCCGGGCGCGCGGCAGGGGCGCACGGGGCGACGACGAGCGCTATGACGAGGGATTCGGGCCCGACGACGGCTTCGGTCACGGCCTGGACCCCGACGACCTGGACGAGCTCGACGCCCTCGACGGCCGCTACGGTGCCACCGGCCCCTTCGGCAGGGCCTACGGCAAGGGCGCCCGCTGGCACCGCCCCGTCGCCTGGATGCTGGCCGTCGTGATGGGCGTCGGCATGGTCGCACTGGCCTTCACCGCGGTGTACCGGGGCGGGTCCTCCGGCCGCCAGGACCAGGTCCCCACGCAGGCACCGACCGGCCTGGAGCAGGGCCTGGAAGCCAGCGCGGGCACCGCCCCCTCGGCCTCCGCGGACTACTCGCCCCCGGCGTTCTCGGCGGTACCGAGGACTCCCTGAACCCCCGAACCGGGCGTTCCACAAGCTCACGGCCGATCCGTGGATCCGCCCCGCGCCGGGCGCCGTGCCGAGTGCCGAGCCGGGTTCGAAACCCGTTCGAAAACCTGGTGAGAACCTGTCAGAACTTGTCCTGTACCAGGGCGTTTACCCGGGCTCCGGGAGACCTACTCTGAAGATATGGGCGGGCCTGGAGACCCACCCGAGGGGCTGCCCGAGGGTGCTCCCGGTGGTGAGGACGAGTACCGATCCGTCGTGTTCGACGAGTCGTTCGTCCGGGCTGCCCGCCTCCAGGAGTTCTCCGCCGAGGAGCGGATGGCCGACCACGCCCCCGCCGTGCGCCGTCGCCCGCTGCTGCACCGCGGACTGCCCAGACAGGCGCTCATCCTCGTCCTGCTCATAGCCGTCGCCTTCGCCACCGCCGTCTACATGGGCGTGCGTCACCCGTATCAGGCGCCCAAAGCCCAGACCGTCGAGCCGCTGCGGATGACGGTCATACCCCTGGCCCCGCAGAGCGCCGTACCGGGCGCCACGGACGCCGAGGCGCTGTACGCGCACAGCCCCGCCGCGCAGTTCCGCGTCGGCGCCCAGGGCATCACCTTCCCCGCCGCCCGGCGTACCGCGCACTTCTCCGAGAGCCAGGTCTACGCCGCCCTGACGGATGCGAAGAACTACCTGGTCGCGTCCTCGCTGGACCCCGCCGTCCTCACCGGCGGCGCCGTACGCCAGGTGCGCCTGCTGCTCGACCCACAGCAGTTCGACCAGTTCGACCAGAGCTTCTACCACCCCGCCTCGGACGGGCGGCACGCGGCCACCGGCTGGCTGGTCCGCTTCGACCCCTCCCGCGCCCGGCTGGCCGACCAGAACATCCGCGTCCAGGGCACGCTCCAGGTCACGGAGATCAACTCCGACACGCTGGAGGTCAGCGCCGACCACACCGTGGTGTACGCGCTCAAGCCGGCCGGCTCCGACGCGAAGGCGAAGGCGTCGCTGTTCACCGTGCGCCGGGAGATGACCTTCCGCTTCGACCGTGACGACCTGCGCCTGAACCAGGTCGAGCTGGTCGCCTCCTACCTCCAGGCCGGCCCGCTCACCTGCGCCGAGGACACCGCGAGCCACCTGCGTCCGCTGCTCGCCGGCCAGACCGCCAAGGCGGGCGGACCGGCCGGCACCGACCCCTTCGCGACGGGCAGCGCCACGGCCCTGTGCGGCACGCTGTCGACGAGCGCGGAACCGCGGACGTAGGACCGCCTGCCGCGCCGACCGTCCGCAACCGCCGCGCCGCCCGGTGGTACCCGTCAGCCGTGGCCGTACGGGCTCTCGTCGTCCGGGCGGCCGTCGTCGGGGCGGCTGTCGTCCGGGCGGCCGTCGTCCGGCTCGCGCCGGGCGTCCTTGCCGGGGCCGCCCGCGAAGCCGGCGAAGCCGCGCCGCACCCGGTCGCCGAGGTCGCCGGCGCCGCCCGCGATGTCGTTGACCAGCTTCATCAGCGGGTCCTTGGACTGCCTGACCTCGTTCGCGTAGCTCGCCGCCGACTGCCGGAACGAGTCCGACACCGAGGTGTCCCCGTCCTCGCTGCGCCGCGTGTAGTGACCGTCCATGATCCGCTGGTGGTCGCGGGACGCGGCCCATTTCTTCAGCTCGGCCGCGCGGACCGTGGTGAAGGGATGCGTGCGCGGCAGCACGTTGAGGATCTTCAGCACGGAGTCCCGCAGATCGCCCCCGGCCTCGTACTCCTCGGCCTGCTCCAGGAACGCGTCCACGTTCATCTCGTGCAGATGGTTCCCGCCCGCCATCTTCATCAGCCCGCGCATCGAGGCCTGCAGATCCTGCCCGACCAGGAGACCGGCCCGGTCCGCGGACAGCTCCGACTTGCGGAACCACTCCCTCAGCGCGGTCACGATCGCCATGATCGCGAGGTTGCCCAACGGGATCCAGGCGACCCGGAGCGCCAGGTTGGTCAGAAACAGCAGGATGGTCCGGTAGACCGAGTGGCCCGAGAGCGCGTGCCCCACCTCGTGCCCGACGACCGCCCGCATCTCCTCCTCGTCCAGCAGCTCCACGAGCCCGGTCGTCAGGACGATGATCGGCTCGTCGAGGCCGATGCACATCGCGTTCGGCCGCGGGTCCTGGGTGACGTACATCGGCGGGACCTTCTCCAGGTCCAGGATGTAGCAGGCGTCCCGCAGCATCGCGTTCAGGTGGGGGAACTGCGCGTCCGAGACCCGCACCGAGTCGGAGAGGAACAGCAGCCGCAGGCTGCGCTCGGGCAGCAGACCGCTGAGGACCTTGAAGACCGTGTCGAAGCCGCTCAGCTTCCGCAGGGCCACCAGGGCCGAACGATCCGCCGGGTGTTCGTACGCGCGCGAGGAGATCCCCGGAAACCGCCTGCGCTGCCTGCTCGGCACGTGCTCGTGCCCGTCCTGCCCCTGACCGTCGTCGGACATCGTTCCCCCTGTGTCTGATGGATCACTGCGCGTGGCCCGTCCGATGTGCCCCCGAAGCGATGTCCAGCCTAGGCGGAGATACCGTGACAGGGCAGCAGACCGTAAGGAGCGATCTCATGGAGCACATCAGCGCCGCCTGGCTCACCGAGGCAGCGACGGCCGCCAGCCGACAGGGCCCGGGCAACCTGCTCCGAGTCGTCCTGGTCGTCATGGTTCTCGGGTGCGTCCTGACCGGCTGGTTCCTGCTGCGGGGCTACAAGCGCAAGGACTGACCCGGCCGTCGCGCCCGGCGCCCCGGCGCGCGGCGACCGCTGGTCCTGGCGGCCCGGCGCCCCGCGGTCCGCGTCCAACGGCGGAGTCGCCGTGATGCCCGGGAACGCGCCCGCATACGATGAGCGCCGACGTCTTTATCCCGCCCACACCGGATAGGTACTGCCGAAGATGAGCTTCCACAGCACCGCTGCCCAGTTGGCCACCCTCGCCGAGGGCGAAGGCGAGCGCCACGCGAGCCTCAGCCCCTTCGTGACGGGCGGCTCGGCCCTCTTCATCCTCCTCCTGCTGCTGTGGATCACCACCCGCTTCAACCGCGACCGCTGAGCTGGGACGAACGGTCCGTCCCGGCCGCCCGCGGGGGCCTGTCGGCCGGTGCCCGCCGGCCGGGCCGGTAGGGTCTGCACGCATGGGAGAGCAGCACACGCCCGCCGGTCCGGGGAACGGCACGGGACCCGGCCGCGGCAGCGGGCCGTCGAACCCGGGCAAGCGCCGCCTCGGCGTCATGGGCGGGACCTTCGATCCGATCCACCACGGCCACCTGGTCGCGGCCAGCGAGGTCGCCGCCCAGTTCCACCTCGACG
The DNA here is from genome assembly GCF_055565775.1 of Streptomyces sp. NPDC028331. Lineage (NCBI taxonomy): Bacteria > Bacillati > Actinomycetota > Actinomycetes > Kitasatosporales > Streptomycetaceae > Streptomyces > Streptomyces sp. NPDC028331. The sequence goes on from NZ_JBVHTR010000003.1 coordinate 236,416, forward strand.
AGGTGGTGTTCGTGCCCACCGGGCAGCCGTGGCAGAAGACCGACCGCAAGGTCAGCCCCGCGGAGGACCGCTATCTGATGACGGTCATCGCGACCGCCGAGAACCCCCAGTTCTCGGTCAGTCGCATCGACATCGACCGCGGCGGTCCCACCTACACCACGGACACCCTGCGTGATCTGAAGGCCCTCAACCCCGACACCGACCTCTTCTTCATCACCGGTGCCGACGCGCTCGGCCAGATCCTCACCTGGCGCTACACGGACGAGTTGTTCTCCCTGGCCCACTTCATCGGCGTCACCCGTCCCGGTCACACCCTGGCCGACCCGGGTCTGCCCGAGGGCGGCGTCTCGCTCGTCGAAGTCCCCGCGCTCGCCATCTCGTCCACAGACTGCCGTGCGAGAGTCGCCAAGGGCGAACCCGTCTGGTACCTGGTGCCGGACGGCGTGGTGCGCTACATCGACAAACGGCAGCTGTACCGCGGCGAGTGAGCCGGGAGGGGCACTGGTGAACGACCGATACGACGGATACACGGGCGGCGACCAGTACGAGCTCGTCGGCTACGACGAGTTCGGGCAGCCTGTGTACCGACAGGTGCCCGCACAACAGACCCAGCAGGGCTACGACCCCTACGGCACCCAGCCCGGCCGGCAACAGGGCTACGGCTACGACCCGTACGCGACCGGCCCCCAGCAGCCCGCCGCCCCCTACGACCCCTACACCCCGTACGGCACCACCACCGCCGACGGCTACGACCCCTACGGCCGGGCCGCGACCAGCGGTCAGCAGCCGCGCGTCGCCGAACAGACCGCCTACATCCCGCACCAGGCCGGCCCGGCCGACGGCGCCCCGGGGGACGCGCCCGGGACCGGTTACGCCGACGACGGCACGCCCGGAGGCGGCGAGACCTCCGAGAAGGAGCCGCACGGCGACCGCGACTACCGCACCGAGCAGTTCGCCTTCGTCGAGGAGCCCGACGGCGACTCCGAGGACGTCATCGACTGGCTCAAGTTCACCGAGAACCGCACCGAGCGCCGGGAGGAGGCCCGCCGCCGCGCCCGCAGCCGGATCATCGCCCTGGCCGTGGTCCTCGCCCTGGTCGCGCTCGGTGGCGTCGGCTACCTCTGGTACGCGGGCAAGCTGCCCGGCCTCTCCTCCGGCGGCAGGTCCGGCACCACGACGACGGCCGCGACCGCCCAGAACCGCGACGTGATCGTCGTCCACCTGCACAACACGAAGGGCGGCGGCACCTCCACCGCGCTGCTCGTCGACAACACCACCACCAAGCAGGGCGCCACCGTCCTGCTGCCCAACTCCCTCGCGTTGACCTCGGACGACGGCAACACGACCACCCTCGCCAAGTCGGTCGCCGACGACGGCTCCTCCGGCACCAGCGACGCCATCAACTCGGTCCTCGGCACCAGCATCGAGGGCACCTGGCGCCTCGACACCCCCTACCTGGAGAACCTCGTCGAACTCGTCGGCAACATCGAGGTCGACACCAACGCCGACGTCCCCGACCCCGACGCGAAGAAGAAGGGCGGCGCGCCGCTCGTGCACAAGGGGCAGGACCAGACCCTCAGCGGCAAGATGGCCGTCGCCTACGCCACCTACCGCGCCACCGGGGAGTCCCAGGACGCCCAGCTCGAGCGGTTCGGGCAGGTCCTGCAGGGCGTGCTGCGCAAGATGTCCTCCGACCCGCAGGCCGCGACGACCACCGTGCAGACACTCGCCCAGATCCTCGACCCGTCCCTGACCGACAAAGACCTCGGCACGTTCCTCGCCAAACTCGCCGACCACGCCAAGGACGACGACTACAAGACCGTCCTGCTGCCGGTCCAGTCCGACGGCACCGTCGGCCAGAACGCCACCGACGGCGTGGTCAAGACCCTGCTCGGCGGCACGGTGAAGAGCCCCCAGGCCGGTGACGCCGTCCGGGTCGGCATCAAGAACGCCACCGGTTCCAAGGCCGCAGCCGAGCAGGCCCGGGTCGTCCTCGTCAACGGCGGCTACACCTCGGTCGACGCCGGCACCGGGCCCGCCCGGGCAACGTCCCAGGTCACCTACGCCGACGACGGCGACAAGCAGAACGCCGTCGAGGTCGCCAAGACCCTCGGCCTGCCCACCACCGCCGTGAAGAAGGACACGAGCGCCTCGAACACGAACGTCTCGGTCGTGCTCGGCGAGGACTACAAGCCGTCCTCGTGACGTGGGCCACACCCTCGGCCGCCGAGGCGTGCTCCATTAATCACATGGGGTGCCCTCGGCGGTCCGTGAGACCCTTGAGGTATCACTGACCGCCGACGGAAAGCCTTGTAGTGACCGCCACGGACCGCTCTCTGGAACTCATCAACACCGCCGCTCAGGCGGCCGCCGACAAGCTCGCGCACGACATCATCGCCTACGACGTCAGCGACGTGCTGTCGATCACCGACGCCTTCCTGCTGGCCTCCGCCCCCAACGACCGCCAGGTCAAGGCGATCGTCGACGAGATCGAGGAGCGGCTGCTGAAGGAACTCGGCGCCAAGCCGGTACGCCGCGAGGGCGACCGCGAGGCTCGCTGGGTGCTCCTGGACTACGTCGACATCGTGGTGCACGTCCAGCACAGCGAGGAGCGCGTCTTCTACGCCCTGGAGCGGCTGTGGAAGGACTGCCCCGAGCTGGACCTGCCGCCCGACGCCAAGGCGACGCGCGGCAAGGCCGAGGAGCACGCGAGGCTGCAGGCCGCCCAGGACGCCGCCGAGCTGGACGCGGAGCTCGGCGGGGAGCTGCGGTGACGGCAGCGGGCACCGACACGGGGAAGAAGGGCCGGGGGCGCCGGATCATCCTGTGGCGCCACGGCCAGACGTCCTGGAACGTGGAGCGCCGCTTCCAGGGCTCCACGGACGTCGAACTGACCGAGACGGGCATCGGTCAGGCCCGCCGCTCCGCGCGCCTGCTCGCCTCGCTGAAGCCGGACGCCATCGTCGCCTCCGACCTCAGGCGCGCCGCCGCCACGGCCGCCGAGCTGGCCGCGCTCACCGGCCTGGACATCACCCTCGACGAGGCCCTGCGCGAGACGTACGCGGGCGTCTGGCAGGGGCTGACCCACGAGGAGATCATCGCCCGGTACGGCGAGGAGTACGCCGCCTGGAAGCGCGGCGAACCCGTCCGCCGCGGCGGTGGCGAGCTGGAGACCGAGGTCGCGGACCGCGCCGCCCCCGTGGTGCTCCGCCATGCCGAGAAGCTCCCCGTGGACGGCACGCTCGTGGTGGTCAGCCACGGCGGCACGATCCGCACGACGATCGGCCGCCTGCTGGGCCTGGAGGCGCACCACTGGGAGAGCCTCGGTGGTCTCTCCAACTGCTGCTGGTCGGTCCTCGGCGAAGGCACCCGCGGCTGGCGCCTCCTCGAGCACAACGCGGGCACCCTGCCGGAACCGGTCCTCGGCGACGACGACTGACACCTCCTCACCGGGTGCCGGGACCCGGATTTCACTTTCCGGCAGGTCGCAGGCTAAAGTTCTTCTTGTTCGCCCCGCCGAGCGGGGCGAAACACCATGCGGCTCCGCCGCGTGGGACAAGGGGCTATAGCTCAGTTGGTAGAGCGCCTGCATGGCATGCAGGAGGTCAGGAGTTCAATTCTCCTTAGCTCCACAGATCGACACTCTTGAGTTGTCAAAGATCGATACGGAAGATCCCGTCCCGCCAGGGGCGGGATTTTTCATGCGGCGCCCGTCCCGCGTGGACCGCGTCCCCGTTCGCCCGTCGTGTGTCTCACACCACCTCCGACGGTGGCCACAGCCGCTGCCGCCGCTCCCGCAGCCGCGCCACCTTCTCCCACGAGTCCGCGTCCTCGGGCGTGTACACCACGATCCGGCACTCGGCCATGCCGTTGATCGACAGGGAGAGAGTGGTCAGCCGCAGCTCGCCCACCGCGGCATGCCGGAACGTCTTCCCCCGCGGCCCGGGCTGGATCACCTCACCGCTCGCCCACAGCTCCGCGAAGTACGCGCTGGCCGCCGACAGCCTGCGTATGAAGTCCTCCCACGCCGGCTCGCCCACATGTCTGCCGTACGCGGAGCGAAGGGTGGCCACCATCACCGGCAGCTCCCTGTCCCGGTGCACCACCGGGCAGGCCTCCTCGGACACCGTGAACAGCGTCCACAGCGTGTTCGCCGCGCCGATGTCCGGCGTCTGCGGGATCTGGAACAGGTCGCCGTAAGCGGCGTTCGTGGCGAGGACGTCGTAGCGCGAGTTGTAGACCACCGCCGGACGCGGGTCCAGGGCGTCGATGACGTCCTGGACGTCCTGGCCGACCCGCTGGGGCAGCCCCTCCCCGTGCCGGTCGTAGGGCACCTCCGCCAGGTGGTAGAGGTGCTCGCGCTCCGGCTGCTCCAGGCGCAGGGTGCGCGCCACCGCGTCCAGGACCTGCGGCGAGGCGTTGATCGGGCGGCCCTGCTCGAGCCATGTGTACCAGGTCACGCCGACGCCGGAGAGCTGCGCCACCTCCTCGCGGCGCAGACCCGGCGTCCGGCGCCGCAGGCCCGGCGGCATGCCCACGTCGGCCGGTGTCACCCGGGCCCGCCTGCTGCGCAGGAAGGCGGCCAGCTCCGGCCTGCGGCGTTGTGTCGTCGTCATGGTCTCCACATCCCCCGTCTCCATCGTCGGGACCGGAGCCGGCCGCTGCCAGGTGCTGTCGGTACCAGCATCGGCGGGCTCTCGTCACCCGTGTCCGGCCGTCGCCAGCCTGTCAGGCATGACGACGACAACTCCGGCGAGCCCCGGACCGACCTCCGGAACCCGACCTGCACCCAGTAAAACCCCCACCACTGACAACCGCCCCGGCCGGCTGCTCGCGGTCGTGCTCACCGCCCAGTTCATGGCCCTGCTCGACGTCTTCATCGTCAACGTCGCCGCACCCGCGATCGGTTCCGACCTCCACGCGAGCGGCGCCGGACTGCAGCTGGTGGTCGCCGGGTACTCCATCGCGTACGCCGTGCTGCTGATCACCGGTGCGCGCCTCGGCGATCTGCTCGGCCACCGCCGGATCCACCTCGCCGGCATCGCGCTGTTCACAGCCGCCTCGCTGGCCTGCGGACTGGCCCGGGGCACGGGGGAGTTGATCGCCTTCCGGGTGGTGCAGGGCGCCGGGTCGGCCGTGATGATCCCGCAGGTGCTCAGTCTGATCCAGCGTCACTTCACGGGCGAGGCGCGGGCCAAGGCGCTCGGGGCCTACTCCGCCGTCCTGGCCACCGGTGCCGCCGCCGGGCAGGTACTCGGCGGGGTCCTGGTCAGCGCCGACCTGTTCGGCGCCGGCTGGCGGCCGGTGTTCCTCGTGAACGTGCCCGTCGGCGCAGCGCTGCTGGCCGTCGGCAGTCGGGTCCTGCCCCGGGCCGACGCCTACGCCCGGGAGCGCTCGCGCGGCCTCGACCTGCCCGGTCTGGTGCTGCTCGGCGCCGCCGTCTCGCTGCTGACCGTGCCGCTCGTGCTCGGCCAGGAGGAGCACTGGCCGCTGTGGTCCTGGCTGTCCCTGGCCGCGTCCGCGCCGGCCTTGGCCCTGTTCCACGGACACGAGTCCCGGCTCGCCCGGCGCGGCGGGGCGCCGCTGATCGCGCCGAGGGTGCTGCGCCACCCCGGTATCGGCCTCGCGGTCTTCCGACTGCTGGCCGTGATGGCGGTCAACGCCGGTTTCCTCTTCGCACTGACCCTGCACATCCAGGGCGGTCTCGGCTACAGCGCCCTGCGGGCGGGGCTGACGTTCGCGCCGACCGCCGTGGTGTTCGGGCTGGCCGGCCTGACCTGGCGGAGGTGGCCGGCCTCCTGGCAACGTCACCTGATCCCGGCGGGTTTCGTGCTCACCGGCCTGTCCCTCACCGGGGTGGGGCTGGCGCTGCGCGGCGGCAGCCACGGCGGAGCCGGGCTCTACGCGGCCTTCGCGGGTCTCGGCGCGGGCCTGGCACTTGCCTTCAGCCCCACGCTGACCAGGGCCCTGGCCACCGTACGGCCCGAGGACGCGGCCGACGCCAGCGGCCTGCTCGCCACGGTCACCCAGCTCGGTCAGCTGCTCGGTGTGGCGGTCTTCGGCGCACTCTTCCTGGACCGGCTTGAGTCACTTGGCGCCCCCGGGGCGTATACCTCTTCGGACGCGCTCCTCGTGTGCATGTACGCGCTGGCCGCGACGGCCACGCTGGGTGCCGTGTCCGGACTGGTACGAAGGCGTCGCTGACCGTATTGGTCCGGCCGTGGCAGAATCAAACGGCCGGAAGGGGGCGCGGCCCGACGGGAGGGAGTAGCGATGCCAGCGAGCATCCGCGGGGAGGTCCACGATCTCCTCGCAGTGGCGGTGACACGTCGGAATGCCACCCTCCTCGACTGCCCCTCGTGCGGCTCGTCCCACGTCGCCCAGGTGCTCGGCGACAACGGTGGCATCTCCTACGTGTGCACGGCCTGCGGCCACAGCTGGAGCTGATCGATGGGTGCACACAGGCGGAAGTGCGACTGGTGCGGCAGCGGCACGCCGATCGTCCGTGACATGGAGCCGGTCAACCCCGACTACCAGTACTGGTGCGAGGAATGCGCACGGGCGCTGATCATAAAAGGCGACCCGATCGAGACCTACCGGGAGCTGGAGGGGGAGCCGATCTACGGCCGTCTCCTGGACGAGCACTGCACGCTCAAACGCTTCTACTCGTTCGCCACGGCCTGACGCGGGGGACGCGGGAAACGATTTGGTGTTCCACCCGGTGGACCGTGTAATGTTGGCGTCGCCGCCGGGGAAACCGGGCGGCGAGGCCGATACGCGGATTCACCGCGTGGCCGCGAGGGGCTATAGCTCAGTTGGTAGAGCGCCTGCATGGCATGCAGGAGGTCAGGAGTTCAATTCTCCTTAGCTCCACAGAATGTGAGGGCGGTTCATCCGAGGGATGAGCCGCCCTCGTCGTATGTGCCGGTGCGTGCGGCCCCGGAAACTTGTACGAGCGCGGGGAAGGGACTGCGTACGAGGGTGCGGGGAAAGCGGGAACGAAACGGCGGGCCACCCGGTCAGGGGTGACCCGCCGTCCTGGTGCTCAGCGCCCGAGCGCCCGGCGCCCGCGGCCCTGCGACAGCACGGGCAGGTTGCTGCGCGACGGCGCGCCGGACCGGGTGTCCTCCTCGATCCGCAGCGCGAGCGCCGGGCAGCGGCGGACGGCCCGCAGGGCCTTCGCCTCCGCGTACAGCGGCACCGGCGCCTGGGCGACCGTGGGGAAGCCGTCGGCGCCCAGTTCGAAGACCTCCGGGAGGATGTCCGCGCACAGCCCGTGGCCGCGGCACAGCGTCCAGTCGACGTAGATCTTCTGCCGGCTGGCCCCCGCCTCCGGCTCGGCCTGGCCGCCGCCCGGGATGCCCGTCGGGGCCCTGCTGCCCTCGAACAGCGGCAGCACGCCCTCCACGGGCCTGCCGCAGCCGTTGCCGAGGACGTGCGCCGCCAGGTCGTCCGTGAACGCCTTGATGGTCGATTCCAGGAACATCGCCGAGCCGTCCGGGTGCGAGCACGCCCCGCGTCTCTTCACGGCCTTGGCGACCTGCTTGAGGGCCTCCAGGGCGGCCGGACCGCCGCCGTTGAGGATGTCCTCCATGCCGCGGGCGGCGGCGGGCAGTCCGAGGTAGCAGGGGCCGCACTGTCCCGCGCTCTCCTCGGCCAGCCACTTCGCCACCTGCAGGGACTCGCCCAGGGGGCAGGTCTCCTGGCTGATGGGCAGGATCGCGCCGGCGCCGAGCGAGCCGCCGACGGCGTCCAGGGAGTTGCGGGAGACGATCGCCTCGTTGACGGTCGCCGCGTCGATCCACTTGCCGTGGTAGCCGCCGGTCAGAACGCCCTGCGGGACGGGCGGGGCACCGGCGAGCTGGAGCACGTACCGCAGCGGGACGCCCGTGGGGACCTCGATCACCATGGGCCGGTTCACCGCACCGGAGACGGTGAGCATGACGGTGCCGGGCTCGTCGTACAGACCGGTGTTGCAGTAGCGCTCGGCGCCGATGCGTGCGGCGATCGCGAGCTGGGCGAACGTCTCGGCGTTCGACAGCAGCGTGGGCGCGCCGCCCACCCCGCTCTGCGAGGCACTGGTCTTGCGCCCCGGGGGGATCGCCGGACCGCCGTCGATCGAACGGATCAGCGAGGCGGCGGCACCGGTGACCATCCGCACCGGATTGCGCTGCACGCGCGCGCGGATGGGCGCCCCGCGCCGGTCGCTCAGCCCGCGCTCGGCCAGCGCCTGCTCCATCGACCGCTCCGTGGAGGCACGTGTCACCCCGACGACGAGCGTGCGGGCGCCCAGGGCCTCCGCGACCAGCAGGGCGCCGTCCAGGATGAGGTGGGGGGCACGGTTGATCAGCACCGTGTCCTTGCGGCAGGCGGGCTCGTCCTCGCTTCCGTTGACGACCACGACCGGCCGGATGCCGCGGCGGATCGCCGACTCGGCGACCGAGCGCAGCTTCTTGTGGAAGGGGAAGCCGGCGCCGCCGCGCCCCTTGAGGTTGATCTGCTCGGCGAGCTGTGCGAGCTGCTCTCCGCCCATCGGCTCGAGCGGGCCGTGCACCTTGAGGTGCATGGGCAGGTCGAGTCTCTCGACAAGGTCGAAGCCCGACGTGAGCTGCGGAAGCCCGACCACCCGGACCTCTGGGACGTCGGGCAGGGCCTCGTTCACTTAAAGCCTCCGGAAGGCGCGTTCCAGGGTTCGCCGGCTCCCGGCGTGTCGAAGGCGCCGGGGAGCGTTTCCGTTGCGGGACCGCTGTTGTACGTGTTGTTCGAGTTGTACGTGCCGAACGGTACGTTCGTCTCACCCGTGTCGTACATCTCACTCGCGCCGTACCCGTTGTATCCCGGATTGCCATAGGCCGGGACGTTGTATCCGGTGTCCTGGAGCGGATCGTAGGCGGAGGGGGGCGCCTCCCCGACGGGCGGCGGTGACGGGATCGGCCAGCTGCCCGAGGTGCTGCCGCCCGCGTCGACGCGGGGCATGGCCCCGGTGCTCTGCGTGTCGAACGGCAGATCCATGCGCTGGGTCGCGTCCGGCGTCATCGGCGTCTGCGCGCGCGGGGCGGCCGACGTGGCCCGGTAGGCGGCCGCGAAGCCGTTGCCCGGCTCCGGGGCCATGGTGCGGGCCGCGGGAGCTTCGTAGAGGGGTGTCGAGGGCTGCGGCGGGACCAGGCCCTCCCGGCCGGTGTCGCGGTCCGCCGAGCGCGTCGAGAAGCCCGCCAGGGCGGCCGCCGCCTCCGCGTTGCGGGCGCGGCTGGCGTCCAGTCCTTCGCGTCCCAGGTCACCGCCGCCGACGATCGCGAAGACCCTGTCGGCCACCTTGCGCTTGAAGCTGCGCGGCGCGGCGCGCAGGGCCAGCGCTCCCATGACGCCGAGCAGGCACAGCTCGTAGGACACCATGAAGAACGGCTTCGCCGCGCGCCCCGCGTACAGGCCGTGGACCAGGGCGGCGCACCAGGACGGGTAGGCCAGCATGTGCATCGCCCGCCAGCGCGCCGCGACCGGTGCCGGAGCCGCGAAGTTGCTGCGCAGCGCGCCGGTGATGCCCACGAAGATCATGAGCAGACCGGCCAGGGAGCCGAGGCCGATGAGCCCGCCCGAGCCGCTGACACCGAGGCTGAAGGGGATCAGCGCGGCGATCAGCACGGTGTGTTCGAGTGCGATCTTGACGGTGATGTGCACCAGGAGGAACGCGATCGAAGCGACCGCGGTCGTCCGGTGCACGGCCTGCGCCACGATCCGCTGGCGGGTGTTCAGGAAGATCCGGTCCTGGGCGACGAGCCCCCAGATCACGGAGCAGCTGAGGGAGACGAGCGAGAGCACGCCCGCTCCGAAGTTGAGGAAGTCCCGGACTGCGTTCCCGCCGGACAGCACGATGACGGGTATGAGCAGCAGCACCACAGCCGACGCCACGCCGTAGGCCGAGCGGCCCGGCTTGGGGAGCGAGCTGTTACTACGTGGAGGGTTCATGGGGGCAACTCCGAACAGTTTCGGGAAGGCGGTCCCGCTGCCGCACTCTAAGTGGCTCCAAACCGAGCGGTACGAGGTTTCAGTTATTGCGCTGTTATCAAAGGGCGACGGCCTGGTTGCGATGTCCGATTAGCTGCTGTTACGCGAAGTAATTTTGAACTTGATTCAGCGTTTCGTGACGTTCGCCACGTGACCGTCGATGTCTGAGTACGGCTGCGGTCGGTGTTGGGTTCACTCCGGTCGGCTCCGGTTCCGTTCCGGTTCGCTCCGAGTCCGCTCCCGGGGCACCGCCGCCTGCGGGCCCGTCGCGGCGCGCTCGGGCGCTGCGGTACCCTGACGCCATGCGTGCCGTACGCCTTCTGCTTAGCGAGCCGCGCTGATCAGTCCCGACCACCGGTGCATCGGGTGGTCGGAATCGGCGCGGCGACCCCTCCTGTGCGAGGGGCTTTTTCATTTCCGCTGGCAGAGACGATCTATGGAGCTTTGAGGATCATGAGCGAGACGAACCCCGCTGCCGCCGCCGTGTCGGCGGAGGCAGCGCCGCACCGCTACACGGCCACTCTGGCGGCCGAGATCGAGGCACGCTGGCAGGACTTCTGGGACGCCGAGGGCACCTACGAGGCGCCGAACCCGAGCGGCGACCTGGCCGGCGACGCCGAGCTGGCCGCCCGGCCCAAGAAGTTCATCATGGACATGTTCCCCTATCCCTCGGGTGCGGGACTGCACGTCGGCCACCCCCTGGGGTACATCGCCACCGACGTCTTCGCCCGGTTCCAGCGCATGACCGGCCACAACGTCCTGCACACCCTGGGCTTCGACGCCTTCGGCCTGCCCGCAGAGCAGTACGCCGTGCAGACCGGCACGCACCCGCGCGTGTCCACCGAGGCCAACATCGAGAACATGAAGTCCCAGCTGCGTCGGCTGGGCCTGGGCCACGACAAGCGCCGGTCGTTCGCCACGATCGACCCGGACTACTACAAGTGGACCCAGTGGATCTTCCTGCAGATCTTCAACTCCTGGTACGACGACGAGGCCCGCAAGGCGCGCCCCATCGCCCAGCTGATCGCCCAGTTCGAGTCGGGTGAGCGGGCGATTCCGGGCACCACGCGCGCGTGGAACGAGCTGACCCCCGCCGAGCGCGCCGACATCCTGGGCGAGTACCGCCTGGCCTACGCCTCCGATGCGCCCGTCAACTGGTGCCCCGGCCTGGGCACCGTCCTGGCCAACGAGGAGGTCACCGCCGACGGCCGTTCCGAGCGCGGCAACTACCCCGTCTTCAAGGCCAAGCTGCGCCAGTGGAACATGCGGATCACCGCCTACGCCGACCGGCTGCTGGAGGATCTGGAGGAGCTGGACTGGCCCGAGGCCATCAAGCTGCAGCAGCGCAACTGGATCGGCCGCTCCGAGGGCGCCCGCGTCGACTTCCCGATCGACGGGGAGACGATCACGATCTTCACCACGCGCCAGGACACCCTGTTCGGCGCGACCTACATGGTGCTGGCGCCCGAGCACCCGCTGGTCGAGAAGTTCACCCCCGAGGCGTGGCCCGCGGGCACGCACGAGGTGTGGACCGGCGGCCACGCCACGCCCGCCGAGGCCGTCGCCGCCTACCGCGCCCAGGCCGCCTCCAAGTCCGACGTCGAGCGGCAGGCCGAGGCCAAGGACAAGACCGGCGTCTTCACCGGCGCGTACGCAACCAACCCGGTCAACGGGGAGAAGATCCCCGTCTTCATCGCGGACTACGTGCTGATGGGCTACGGCACCGGCGCGATCATGGCCGTCCCGGCGCACGACAGCCGCGACTTCGCCTTCGCGCGCGCCTTCGAGCTGCCGATCCGCTGCGTCGTGGAACCGACCGACGGCCGCGGCACCGACCCGTCGACGTGGGACGACGCCTTCGTCTCCTACGACGCGAAGATCGTCAACTCCTCCGGCGACTCCGTGAATCTGGACGGTCTGGGCGTCGCCGACGCCAAGGCGCGCATCACCGAGTGGCTGGAGCGCAAGGGCATCGGCGAGGGCACGGTCAACTTCCGTCTGCGCGACTGGCTGTTCAGCCGCCAGCGCTACTGGGGCGAGCCGTTCCCGATCGTCTACGACGAGGACGGCGTCGCCCACGCGCTGCCCGAGTCGATGCTGCCGCTGGAACTGCCCGAGGTCGAGGACTACTCGCCGCGCACCTTCGACCCGGACGACGCGAACACCCAGCCGGAGACCCCGCTGTCGCGCAACGAGGAGTGGGTCAACGTCACCCTGGACCTGGGCGACGGCCCGAAGAAGTACCGCCGCGAGACCAACACCATGCCCAACTGGGCCGGTTCCTGCTGGTACGAACTGCGCTACCTGGACCCGCACAACGGCGAGAAGCTGGTCGACCCGGCCATCGAGCAGTACTGGATGGGCCCGCGCGAGGGCATGCCGCACGGCGGCGTCGACCTGTACGTCGGCGGCGCCGAGCACGCCGTGCTGCACCTGCTGTACGCGCGCTTCTGGTCGAAGGTCCTGTACGACCTGGGGTACGTCTCCTCCGCGGAGCCGTTCCACAAGCTGTTCAACCAGGGCATGATCCAGGCCTACGTCTACCGCGACAGCCGCGGCATCGCGGTGCCGGCCGCCGAGGTGGAGGAGCGTGACGGCGCGTACTACTACCAGGGCGAGAAGGTCACCCGCCTGCTGGGCAAGATGGGCAAGTCCCTGAAGAACGCGGTCACTCCGGACGAGATCTGCGCCGAGTACGGCGCGGACACGCTGCGCCTGTACGAGATGGCGATGGGCCCGCTGGACGTGTCGCGGCCGTGGGACACGCGTGCGGTGGTCGGCCAGTTCCGGCTGCTGCAGCGGCTGTGGCGCAACGTCGTCGACGAGACCACCGGTGAGGTCACCGTCGTCGACGCCGAGCCCGACGAGGACACGCTGCGCGCCCTGCACAAGGCCATCGACGGCGTGCGTCAGGACCTGGAGGGCCTGCGCTTCAACACGGCGATCGCCAAGATCACCGAGCTGAACAACCACCTGACCAAGGCCGGAGGGGCGGTGCCGCGCTCGGTCGCCGAGTCGCTGGTGCTGCTGATCGCTCCGCTGGCCCCGCACATCGCCGAGGAGCTGTGGCACAAGCTGGGCCACACCGACTCCGTCGTCCACCGGGACTTCCCGGTCGCCGACCCGGCCTATGTCGTGGACGAGAGCGTGACCTGTGTGGTCCAGATCAAGGGCAAGGTCAAGGCGCGCCTGGAGGTTCCGCCCTCGATCTCGGAGCAGGAGCTGGAGAAGGTGGCGCTGGCCGACGAGAAGGTGGTCGCGGCCCTGGGCGGCGCCGGGATCCGCAAGGTGATCGTGCGCGCGCCGAAGCTGGTGAACATCGTCACGGCATAGCGTCACGGCATGGCGATCCTCCCCGTCACGGGGCCGGTGCCGCCCTTGTCGGGGTAGTCCCCTACGGGCAGGTTCGGGGTTCTTCCGGAACCCTGGGCCTGCCCGTTGCGTTTACCGTGGAAGAGCGGTGAGCAGCCGCCCGGCCGACCGGAGGAGGAGCGTTGTGGAAGCCGTTCTGACCGTGATCGCGCTCCTGTTCGTGCTGTGCGTCGTCCTCGGCGTGTATGCGACGGTGAAGGCGGTCGGCGCGGCGAAACGCGGCGTGGACCGTACGATCGCACAGGCCCGCCGCACGGTTGAGGACACCACGCTGCGCGCCAGGACCCTCACCCAGCCAGGTCCGGCGGGTGAACTCGCCGAGCTGCGGCTGAGCCTGCGCACATCGATGCGCGCGACGCAGGACGCGCTCCACGCGGGCGCCGCCGATGACGAGTCGCTCAAGGAGGCGCTCGCCCTCTTCAAGCGCCTCAGCGCGCACGGACACGAACTGGACGCGGAACTGCGGCGCCTGGAGGCCGAGCCGGACCGCCGGACGCTGACCTCCCGGCTGCCCGAGCTGCGCGAACGCACCGAGCGGGTCACCCGGTCGGCGGACTCGCTGCGCTGGGCCGCACACGACAGGGCTCGCCGGTTCGCGGACGACGACCTGGACGCGCTGAGCGCGCAGATCGACGTGGAGGCGGGCGCCCTGCGCCACTGGACCAAAGAGCAGCCGACGCGATCGGCTCCGTCCTGGCCCGAGGCGCCGGCGCGGGAGGACGCGTCCGCCGCCGGCCAGACCTGGCCGGAGACGTCCGACTCCCGGACGGGGCAGCCTCCGGGCCGGCCCGCCCTCGGCCCGCGCATCCAGCGGCCCGTCCACCCCTGGCAGAGGAAGCCCCGCCCCGAGAGCACCTCGTGATCGCGCCAAGGACCGTCCGTGTCGGCGGGGTCGGGCTGCCACCGGTGCGTTCCGGCGGGTAACCTCCAGATCATGTCCCGCCATGTCGCGATCGTCACCGATTCAACGGCCTACCTGCCGCCGCGGACGATGGAGCGCCACGGCATCACCGCGGTGCCCCTGACCGTGGTCCTCGGCGACCAGGCACTCGAAGAGGGCACCGAGATCTCCGCTCGTTCGCTGGCCCAGGCCCTGCAGAAGCGACGGCCCGTCACCACGTCCCGGCCCAGCCCCGAGCTGTTCGCCGAGACCTACCGCAAGATCGCCGCGGCCGGCGCGACCGACATCGTCTCGCTGCACCTGTCCTCCGAGTTCTCCGGCACGTACGACGCCGCGGTGCTCGCCGGGCGGCAGGCCGACGTGCCGGTGCGTGTGGTCGACACCGGGATGGTCGCCATGGCCCTCGGCTTCTGCGCGCTGGCCGCCGCTCAGGCCGCGGAGGCGGGCGGCACGGTCGACGACGCCGTCACAGCGGCGGAGAAGCGGGCCGCGGACACCTCCGCGTACTTCTACGTCGACACCCTGGACTATCTGCGGCGCGGCGGCCGGATCGGGGCCGCGCAGGCGCTGCTGGGCTCGGCCCTCGCGGTCAAGCCGCTGCTGCAGCTGAACGGCGGCCGCATCGAGTTGCTGGAGAAGGTGCGTACGGCGTCCAAGGCCATCGCCCGCCTGGAGGAGATCGTCGCCGAGCGCGCCGGCAACGGGCAGGTGGACATCGCGGTCCATCATCTCGCCGCTGAGGAACGGGCCTCGGCGCTCGCCGACCGTCTGCGCGCCCGGCTGCCCGGACTCGCCGACCTGCATGTGAGCGAGGTCGGCGCGGTCATCGGGGCGCACACGGGACCGGGTCTCCTCGCGGCCGTGGTGTCGCCTCGATGACCTGGTGACACCGGGACATGAGGCGGTGGTGACTCGTGTGGGTGACGGAGTTGTCCACAACCGGACAGTAATCCCCGGGAATTGAGCAAGATCATCGTGAGGGCGGCGAGGTGCCCGATCCTCGGCGCATGGCACTTCGATCACGTTCAAGCACCACCGCTCCCACAAGCGGCCCCGGCCGCGGCCCCGGCTCCGACGGCCGCACCCACCACCGCCCGCGGCACCACCCGCGGGCGCACGCCCGACGGCACCAGCCCTCGGCCGCCGACGCACTGCGCCTGCGCGCGGAGGCACTCTTCGCCGAAGAGGCGACGGAACGACAGATGTGGGGCAACGGACCGCCCAGGGCGGACCGGGACGTCGGCGAGCCACGGGCGGGCGCGTCGGCGGGGAGCGAGATCACCCGTCCGAGTGGACCGGCCGCCGTCGGCGACCGGGACGTGCCCGAGCCCGCCGCGACGGGCGGCGCCTGGCGGGAGCGGGCCGGCCCGGCACTGCGCGAGCGGATGCCGTTGTGGCTGCAGACCAGGTGCGGGCTGGAGCGCAGGAGTGTGGCCGCGCTCGGTGTGCTCCTGCTGGTGGCCGTCGTCTTCGCCGTCGGGCACTTCTGGACGGGGCGGACCGAGCCGGTGCGGGCGCCCGAGGTGGTGCGGGCCACGGCGCCCTACGGGATGGCGGGAGCCAGACGGCCGACGGAGCCGGGCGCCTCGGCGGGACCGCAACCGACAGAGCAGCCCACAGGCGGCACCGGAGTGGGGACGGGCGCCGCCGTGGTGGTGGACGTCAGCGGCAAGGTGCGCAATCCCGGGCTGCAGAGGCTGCCGGCCGGGTCGCGGGTGGCGGACGCGCTGCAAGCGGCGGGCGGGGTACGCCCGGGCACCGACACCGACGGGCTCAACCGCGCCCGCCTCCTGGTGGACGGCGAGCAGATCGTGGTGGGAGGCCCCGCCCCGGCACCGGGCACCGGCCCGGCGGCCCCGGCGCCCGGCGCAGCGGCCACCCCCGGCGCCCCGGTCTCCCTCAGCACCGCGACCGCGGACCAGCTCGACGCGCTGCCCGGGGTGGGGCCCGTGCTGGCCCAGCACATCGTCGACTACCGGTCCCAGCACGGCGGCTTCCGCTCGGTCGATGAACTCCGGCAGGTCAACGGCATCGGCGAACGCCGTTTCGCCGACCTACGGAAGCTCGTACGGCCGTGAGGCCGCCGAAGCAGCCCGGCGCGGACCGGCCGACGGCGCCACCGGGAGACGTCCGCAGCGCCCTGGGCGATCCGCACCCCCGGCAGGAGGGGCCGGCGGACCTGCGGCTGGTGGGGCCCGCGCTGGGGGCCTGGGGCGCGGCTGCGTGGGCTGTGGACGCGTCGGCCGCGTGGGTCGTCGGTGTGGCCGTCGGCTCTCTTGCGGCGGCCGGTGGACTGCTGGTGCTGCGGAGGGGAGGCGTCGGGGGCGGACTGCGGGCCGGGGGCCCGCGGTCGGCGGTGTCGGTCGCCGCCGTGCTGCTCTGTGTCGCCGCTGCCGCCGTGTCCGCCGGGCTTCACGGCGCGGATCTGCGGCGGGGGCCGGTCCCCGCGCTCGCGCGTCAGTACGCCCGGGTGACCGCGGAGGTCGAGGTCACCTCCGATCCACGGCTCACCCGGCCCCGGGTCAAGGGCGACCACATCACGGCGACCGCCGTGCTGTTCGACGGCGAGGTGCGGCGCCTGACGAAGGCGGACGGGACCGTGGTGGTGACGCGGACACCCGTGCTGGTGGTCGTCGACCCGCACGCCCGGGGCGCGGGGCCCGGGCGGTCGCCGTGGCTCGCGCTGCTGCCCTCGACGCGGGTGCGGGTGGAGGGCGGGCTGGTACCGCCGCTGACCGGAGGTGACCGAGCCGCCGCCGTGGTGCGCGTCCGGGGCGGGAGGCCACCCGACGTGGTGGGCGAGCCGTCCACGGCGCAGCGCTGGGCGGGGCGGTTGCGCACCGGACTGCGGGAGGCGACCGACGGGCTCGGCCCGGACGCGCGGGCGCTGCTGCCGGGGCTGGTCGTGGGCGACACCTCGCGGGTCACGCCCGAGCTGGACGACGCCTTCAAGGAGACGGATCTCGCGCATCTGCTGGCCGTCAGCGGAGGCAACTTCACGCTCCTGCTGGCCCTGTTCATCGGCCCGGCCGGACTGGCGCAGCGGGTGGAGCGCCGAGGCCTCGCACCACTGCTCGGCATCCCGCTGCGGGGCACCGCGCTGCTGGGCGGTGTGCTCACGCTCGGCTTCGTGGTCGTGTGCCGGCCGGATCCGAGCGTGCTGCGGGCCGCGGCCTGCGGGACGATCGCGCTCCTGGCGCTCGCCACCGGGCGCCGCAGATCGCTGCTTCCCGCGCTGGCCGCGGCGGTTCTGCTGCTGGTGCTGTACGACCCCTGGCTCGCCCGGGGCTACGGCTTCCTGCTCTCCGTGCTGGCCACCGGGGCGCTGCTGACGGTCGCCCCGCGCTGGAGCACGGCGCTGCAGCACCGCCGGGTGCCGCCCCGGCTCGCCGAGGCGCTGGCCGCCGCGGCCGCCGCCCAGGCGCTGTGCGCACCGGTCGTCGCGGTGCTGTCGGCACGGGTGAGCCTGGTCGCGGTGCCCTGCAACCTGCTCGCGGAGTTCGCGGTGGCGCCGGCCACCGTGCTGGGGTTCGCCGCGCTGGCGGTCGCTCCGGTGGCCCTGCCGGCCGCCAAGGCGCTGGCGTGGTGCGCGGGTTGGCCGGCCGCGTGGATCGCCGGCATCGCGCGCACCGGGGCGTCGCTTCCGGGCGGCGGAGTGGACTGGCCCGGTAGCTGGGCGGGGGCGCTGCTGCTGGCGGCCGTGACGGCGGTGGTCGTGCTCGTCGGCCGGCGGCTGCTCAGGCACCCCTGGCTGACCTGCGCCTGTGCCGTGGTGCTGCTGCTCGTGGTGGTGCAGCCGCCCCCTCTGACCCGGCTGATCACCGGATGGCCGCCGCCGGGCTGGCGGTTCGCGATGTGCGATGTGGGGCAGGGGGACGCGACCGTCCTGGCGGCGGGCGACGGCACGGCCGTGGTCGTGGACGCGGGCCCCGATCCGGCGCTGGTCGACCGGTGCCTGACCGTGCTCGGCGTCAGCCGGGTCCCGCTGCTGGTGCTGACCCACTTCCACGCGGACCATGTGGCGGGGCTCCCGGGAGTGCTGCGCGGGCGGGCGGTGGGGGCGATCGAGACGACCGGGTTGGAGGAGCCACCGGACCAGGCCGCGTTCGTGCGCGCTCAGGCGGCCGCCCGGCACATTCCGGTGACGAGCGCCGTCGCCGGGGAGCGTCGCCGCACCGGGGAGCTCGACTGGCAGGTGCTGTGGCCTCCCCCGAGCTCTCGGCCTCGCTCGAGCGGGGAGGTACCCCCATCGGATCCTGCCGCGTTCCCCGGCGGACCGAACGACGCGAGCGTCGCGCTGTTGGTGCGGTCGGCGGGGCTGACCCTGCTGTTGCTCGGTGATCTCGAACCACCGGCCCAGCAGGAACTGCTGAGATCGCCGGCCGGGTCGGAGCTGGGACCCGTGGACGTCCTCAAGGTCGCCCATCACGGGTCGGCCTACCAGGATCCGGAGTTCCTGCGCAGGGTGGCACCACGGCTCGCGCTGATCTCGTGCGGCAGGGGCAATCCCTACGGCCATCCCGCACCGAGCACGGTAGCGGCGCTGCGGGACGAGGGAGCGCTGGTGCTGCGTACGGACCAGGACGGGGCGATCGCCGTCGCAGGGGCGGGCGGGGGGTTGAGCGTGGCGAGAGACTAGGGCATGGATTCCGCACAGGTTGACGCCTACCTCGCGAGGATCGGGGCGCAGCGCCCCGCCCGGCCCACCGCCGATGTTCTGCGCGAGCTGCATCTGCGCCATCTGATGACCGTGCCGTTCGAGAACCTGTCGATCCACCTCGGCGAGGAGATCGTGCTGGAGGAGGAGCGGCTGCTGGACAAGATCCTGGGGGCGCGCAGGGGCGGCTTCTGCTACGAACTGAACGGAGCGTTCGGGGCGTTGCTGGCGGCGCTCGGCTTCGATGTCACGCTGCTCGCCGCGCGGGTCCACGACGGCGAAGCACGGCTCGGGATCCCGTACGACCATCTCGCGCTGCGGGTGCGGACGGTGGACGGCGGCGACTGGCTGGCGGACGTCGGGTTCGGTGCGCACAGCCACTGTCCGCTGGCGTTCCGGGAGCGGGGCGAGCAGGCGGACCCGGCCGGAGTGTTCCGGGTGGCCGAGGCAGGGGCGGACACGGCGGGGGCGCGGGGAGGCGGCGATGCCGCGGACTTCGGGGATCTGGAGGTGATACGGGAGGGCAGGCCGCAGTACCGGCTGGAGGTGCGGCCGCGGGTGCTCGACGACTTCAGGGCCGGTGCCTGGTGGCACAGCACGTCGCCCGAGTCGCACTTCGTGCGATCGCTGGTGTGTTCGCGGGTCACGGAGGACGGAGGGCGGATCACCCTCAGCGGCAGCCGGTTGACGGCGACGGCCCCGGACGGTCACAAGGAGACGGCGGAACTCGCGAGCGAGAAGGAGGTGCTGGAGGTCTATCGGGAGCGGTTCGGGATCGAGCTGGACGGGGTGCCGACGGTACGGAAGACGGGCCACAGCGACTGATCCGCGTAGCTCGGGCGTAGTTCCGGCACGTGTGCTGCTGCAGAGCGCGCGCAAGGGATGGGAAGGGATGGCAAGGGCCGAGAAGGGATGAGAGAAGGGATGTGAAGGGATGCAAGGGCTGGAGAGGGGCTGGGGCGGCTTGGACGGGCTGGGTCGTGGCCTGTGAAGGGCTGGACGGGCTGAGAGCCTTGGCGCCGGGAGCTTCCCCGTGCCGGAGAATGGCGTCGTGAGCGATGTGAGACACGTGCTGGTGCTGCCGGACCGCAATGCGGCGGAGGAGGCGGCCGAGGCGCTCGGGGAGCGGTTCGGGCTGGACGAGGAACCGCGGATCGTCCGGGACGCACTGGCCGGTGAGGACGACGCCGAGGACGCGCAGTGGCTGGTGGTGCTGCGGGACGAACGGCGGCTGCTCGACCCGGAGCGGCTGGACGCGTTCGCGGGCGAGTGGGACGGCTGGCGGGAGGAGCCGTGAGCCTCCGGGCGGCGACGGCCGCGGGCGCCCGTTGTCAGTGGCGCGTGCGATGCTGTCCGTGATGGCCAAGAAGACCGCGAACGACGACCCCCTCGCCCCCGTCACCCTTGCCGTGGGCCAGGAGGACCTCCTGCTCGACCGTGCCGTGCGGGAGGTGGTGGCCGCAGCCCGGGCCGCCGACGCCGACACGGACGTACGGGACCTGACCCCGGACCAGTTGCAGCCGGGCACGCTGGCGGAGCTGACGAGTCCGTCGCTGTTCGCCGAGCGCAAGGTCGTGGTCGTGCGCAACGCGCAGGATCTCGCAGCCGACACGATCAAGGAACTCAAGGGGTACTTCGCCTCGCCCGCCGAGGAGATCACCCTGGTACTGCTGCACGCGGGCGGTGCCAAGGGCAAGGGACTGCTCGACGCCGCGCGCAAGGTGGGCGCGCGGGAGGTGGCGTGCCCGAAGATGACGAAGCCGGCGGACCGGCTGGCGTTCGTGCGCGGGGAGTTCAGGACACTGGGGCGTTCGGCGACGCCCGAGGCGTGCCAGGCGCTGGTCGACGCGATCGGCAGCGACCTGCGGGAGCTGGCGTCCGCGGTGGCGCAGCTCACCGCGGACGTCGAGGGCACGATCGACGAAGCCGTGGTCGGGCGGTATTACACCGGGCGGGCCGAGGCCTCCAGCTTCACGGTCGCCGACCGGGCGGTGGAGGGGCGGGCGGCGGAGGCCCTGGAGGCACTCCGGTGGTCACTGGCGACCGGCGTGGCGCCAGTGATGATCACGAGCGCGCTGGCGCAGGGCGTGCGGGCGATCGGAAAGCTCTCCTCGGCCCGAGGCGGCCGCCCCGCGGACCTCGCCCGGGAGCTGGGGATGCCGCCGTGGAAGATCGACCGGGTCCGGCAGCAGATGCGGGGGTGGACGCCGGAGGGGGTCGCGGTCGCGCTGCGCGCGGTGGCCGAGGCGGACGCGGGAGTGAAGGGCGGCGGGGACGACCCGGAGTACGCCCTGGAGAAGGCCGTCGTGACGATCGCCCGGGCGGCGCGGTCCCGGGGACGCGGATAGCGAAGTCACACGCAGCGAGGGTCATGACACGCAGCGGGAATCCTGCACAGCGAGGGTCACGACACGCAGCGGGAATCCTGCACAGCGAGGGTCACGACACGCAGCGGGGATCCTGCACAGCGAGGGTCATGGACAGGGAGCGGTGCGGCCCCCGGCCTCGTGGCCGCCCGTGCCGCTGTGGATGCCATGCCGATGTGGCCGCCCATACCGAAGGCCCCGCCCTCCGTCCTGGGGAAGGACGGGTGGCGGGGCCTTCGGTTCAAGCTGGCGAGCCCGTACCCGCGTGGCGAACGCAGGCCGCGTACGGACTCGGGGTGCCGGTCGGGAGCGGATGAGAGAGGGCCCGCTCTGGGTCCTTCCGGCGGTTGGACCAGTTCAGATCAAAAGGAAGCGGTCAGCCCTTGAGGGACGCGACCTTGGAAGCCAGCGCCGACTTCTTGTTGGCGGCCTGGTTCTTGTGGATGACGCCCTTGGAGACGGCCTTGTCGAGCGCACGCGCGGCGGCGCGCTGGAGCTCGGTGGCCTTCTCGGTGTCGCCCGCGGCAGCGGCCTCGCGAGCCTTGCGGATCGCGGTCTTGAGCGAGGACTTGACGGCCTTGTTGCGCAGGCGCGCCTTCTCGTTCGTCTTGTTCCGCTTGATCTGGGACTTGATGTTCGCCACGAATGAGCCTTTACGGGTTCAGGCACGCGAGGCTGGCCGCCTCACGCGCCGGTGATTTCCTGAAGACGTGTCTCGCGCTGAGAGGGCAGGAGACACAGCCACTCAGGCTACCAGCCGCGCTCTGGCCCGCCCAAACCGGCCGCGAGGCCCCTCCCCGCAGCCCGTTCGACCGCATCGGGCACGGCCCAAACCGGTCGTAGCCCCGTGCGCGTGGGACCATGGAGGCTACGTATCGATCCGACCCGAGACCGCAGACACTGCGGACGCCTCAAGAATCAGGACCCTGCGTGCCCGCGATCCCTAGCCATGTGCCCGAGCCGAGCCGTACCGACCCGGCTCTGATCCGCAATTTCTGCATCATCGCGCACATCGACCACGGCAAGTCCACGCTCGCCGACCGGATGCTCCAGCTGACCGGCGTCGTCGAGCAGCGGCAGATGCGTGCTCAGTACCTCGACCGCATGGACATCGAGCGCGAGCGCGGCATCACGATCAAGTCCCAGGCCGTGCGGCTGCCCTGGGCCCCCACCCACGATCCGGGCAACACGCACATCCTGAACATGATCGACACCCCGGGGCACGTCGACTTCACCTACGAGGTCTCGCGCTCCCTCGCCGCCTGCGAGGGCACCATCCTCCTCGTCGACGCCGCCCAGGGCATCGAGGCGCAGACCCTCGCCAACCTCTACCTGGCGATGGAGAACGACCTCACGATCATCCCCGTCCTCAACAAGATCGACCTGCCGGCCGCGCAGCCGGAGAAGTTCGCCGAGGAACTCGCCAACCTCATCGGCTGCGACCCCGGCGACGTGCTGAAGGTCTCCGCCAAGACCGGCCTCGGCGTCGAGGCGCTGCTGGACAAGGTCGTCGAGCAGATCCCGGCCCCGGTCGGCGTCGCCGACGCGCCCGCCCGCGCGATGATCTTCGACTCCGTCTACGACTCCTACCGCGGCGTCGTCACCTATGTGCGTGTCGTGGACGGCCAGCTCAACAAGCGTGAGCGGATCCGGATGATGTCCACCGGCGCCACGCACGAGCTGCTGGAGATCGGCGTCAACTCGCCCGAGATGCTCGGCGCCGACGGCCTCGGCGTCGGTGAGGTGGGTTACCTCATCACCGGGGTGAAGGACGTCCGCCAGTCCAAGGTCGGTGACACCATCACCAGCCAGGCCAAGGGCGCCGAGGAGCCGCTGGGCGGCTACAAGGACCCGAAGCCCATGGTCTTCTCGGGCCTGTACCCGCTGGACGGTTCCGACTATCCCGACCTGCGCGAGGCCCTCGACAAGCTCCAGCTCAACGACGCCGCGCTCGTCTACGAGCCGGAGACCTCCGCCGCCCTCGGCTTCGGCTTCCGCGTCGGCTTCCTCGGCCTGCTGCACCTCGACGTGATCCGCGAGCGGCTCGAGCGCGAGTTCGGGCTCGACCTGATCGCGACCGCGCCGAACGTGGTCTACCGCGTGATCATGGAGGACGGCACCGAGCACACGGTCACCAACCCGAGCGAGTTCCCCGAGGGCAAGCTCGCCGAGGTGTACGAGCCGGTCGTGCGGGCCACGATCCTCGCGCCCACCGAGTTCATCGGCGCGATCATGGAGCTGTGCCAGACCCGCCGCGGCACGCTGCTCGGCATGGACTACCTGTCCGAGGACCGGGTCGAGATCCGCTACACCCTCCCGCTCGCCGAGATCGTCTTCGACTTCTTCGACCAGCTCAAGTCCAAGACGCGCGGGTACGCCTCGCTGGACTACGAGCCCACCGGAGAGCAGTCCTCCAGCCTCGTCAAGGTGGACATCCTGCTGCACGGCGACAAGGTCGACGCCTTCTCGGCGATCACCCACAAGGACCAGGCGTACGCGTACGGCGTGCGACTCGTCGCCAAGCTCAAGGAACTCATCCCGCGGCAGAACTTCGAGGTGCCGGTGCAGGCCGCCATCGGCTCCCGTGTGATCGCCCGCGAGACCATCCGCGCCATCCGCAAGGACGTCCTCGCCAAGTGCTACGGCGGTGACATCTCCCGTAAGCGGAAGCTGCTGGAGAAGCAGAAGGAGGGCAAGAAGCGGATGAAGATGGTGGGTTCCGTGGAGGTTCCGCAGGAGGCCTTCATCGCGGTGCTCTCCAGCGATGACAGCGCGGGGTCGGTCAAGGGCAAGAAGTAACCGGGTCCGCCGCGGGGACCCCGGCAAACCGGGCGGTACGGGGCCCGTCGTGCACGAGCGCGGCGGGCCCCGGCGCATGCGCCCGGTGGCTCTGTGTACGAAACGACAGGCCACCGCCCCTTACGCACCGGCCGGTCGGGCTCTACTCTGATGCCTGCTCGAGGGTTACTCGTGAGTTAAACAAACGTCGCCAGTGACCGCAGCCGCAACGATCCAGCAGCAATGAGCCAGCCAGCCGCACCGCCGCGGGCCCCGGAGGATGTCGTGAGCGACACACAGACCTTGATCGAGAACCGTCCGCCCTCCGTGGCGGCGCTCTTCCTGGAGCGCGTGGCGGCCACGCCGGACGCCGAGGCCTACCGCTACCCCGTACCCCCGGCCTCCGGTGAAGGCCCCGACGACTGGAAGTCGCTGAGCTGGGCCGAGGCCGCCGAGCGGGTCCACGCGATCGCGGCCGGGCTGATCGAACTGGGGGTCCGGCCCGAGCAGCGCGTCGCCCTCGCCTCCTCGACCCGGGTGGAGTGGATCCTCGCCGACCTGGGCATCCTGTGCGCCGGTGCGGCCACGACCACCATCTATCCGCAGACCAACGCCGACGAGGCGGCCTTCATCCTCTCCGACTCCGAGAGCCGGGTTCTCGTCGCGGAGAACGCCGAGCAGCTCGCCAAGGCGCGGGACAAGCGGGGGGAGCTGCCCGCCCTGACCCACGTCGTGGTGATCGACCCGGCGGGCGTCGAGACCGGCGACGGGGTGCTCACCCTGGCCGACCTGGAGCAGCGCGGCGCCGCCTACCTGGAGATGCACCCGGAGCTGATCAAGGAACGGGTCGGGGCGATCACCAAGGACCAGCTCGCCACCCTCATCTACACCTCCGGCACCACCGGCCGCCCCAAGGGCGTGCGCCTGCCGCACGACAACTGGTCGTACATGGCCAAGGCGATCGCCGCGACCGGGCTGCTCGGCCCCGAGGACGTGCAGTACCTGTGGCTGCCGCTCGCCCATGTCTTCGGCAAGGTGCTGACCTCCGGCCAGATCGAGGTCGGGCACGTCACCGCCGTCGACGGCCGGGTCGACAAGATCATCGAGAATCTGCCGGTGGTGCAGCCGACGTACATGGCGGCCGTGCCGCGCATCTTCGAGAAGGTCTACAACGGGGTGGCCGCCAAGGCCCGCGCGGGCGGTCCGGCCAAGTACAAGATCTTCCTGTGGGCGGCCGAGGTCGCCCGCGAGTACGCCAAGGTCTCGCAGGACAACTTCCGCCGCACCGGCACGCACGCCGTGCCGTTCGGTCTCGCCGCCAAGCACAAGGTCGCGGACGCCCTCGTCTACGCCAAGATCCGCGAGGCGTTCGGCGGCCGGCTGCGGGCCTGCGTCTCCGGTTCGGCCGCCCTGGCCCCCGAGATCGGGTACTTCTTCGCCGGCGCCGGCATCCACATCCTGGAGGGCTACGGCCTCACCGAGTCCTCCGCCGCCTCCTTCGTCAACCCGGGCGAGGCCTACCGCACGGGCACGGTCGGCAAGCCGCTGCCCGGCACCGAGGTGCGCATCGCGGACGACGGCGAGATCCTGCTGCGCGGGCCCGGCATCATGGAGGGCTACCACGGGCTGCCGGAGAAGACCGCCGAGGTGCTGGAGGCGGACGGCTGGTTCCACACCGGTGACATCGGCGAGCTGTCGCCCGACGGGTATCTGCGCATCACCGACCGCAAGAAGGACCTCATCAAGACCTCCGGCGGCAAGTACATCGCGCCCGCCGAGGTCGAGGGGCAGTTCAAGGCGGTGTGCCCGTACGTCTCCAACATCCTGGTGCACGGCGCCGACCGGAACTTCTGCACCGCCCTCATCGCGCTCGACGAGGTCGCGATCCTGGAGTGGGCGAAGGAGAACGGCCTGGAGGGCAAGCCGTACGCCGAGGTCGTCGCCGCTCCCGCGACGGTCGAGATGGTCGACGGCTACGTCAAGCAGCTCAACGAGGGCCTCCAGCGCTGGCAGACCATCAAGAAGTTCCGGCTGCTGCCGCGGGACCTCGACGTGGAGCACGGGGAGATCACGCCCAGCCTCAAGCTCAAGCGGCCGGTCGTGGAACGGGAGTACAAGCACCTGATCGACGAGATGTACGCGGGGACGCGCGAGGCGTAGGAGATGTCAGGGCGCCCGCACCCCGGCTGCCCATCGCTGTAACTCCCGGACCCGGCGGCGTAGTTCCGCCGGGTCCGGGAGGTCGTCCCCGGACAGGCGTTCCTCCAGGCCGGCCAGGCCCTCCCGCAGCCGCTCCAGCCGCCTGCTCTTGCGGTGCAGATCGAGGAACACCGTCACCTTCGCCCGCAGCACCCATGGGTCGAACGGCTTCGTGAGATAGTCCGCGGCCCCCGTCGCGTACCCCCGGAAGGCGTAGCCCGCCTCCGCGTCCGAGCCGGTCAGGAAGACGATCGGGACGTCCTTGGTCCGGTCGAGCCGTTTGATGTGCGCGGCGGTCTCGAAACCGTCCATGCCCGGCATCCGGATGTCCAGCAGGACGACCGCGAACCGGCGCTCGAGCAGCGCCTTCATCGCCTCCTCGCCCGAACGCGCGCGCACCAGCGGCTCGTTGAGCGAGCCCAGCACGGCCTCCAGCGCGGTCAGGTTCTCCTCCATGTCGTCGACGAGGAGGATGCCGGCGCTGTCCTCGGACGTCTCCTCAGTGGGCATTTCCTGCTCGAATCTGTCCGCCTTCGATCACCTGGGGAGCCCTGCACTCACTCATGGCGGCCCACTTCGGTAACTCGGCGCTTATGGGCGGGGCCAGTCTGTCACCCTGTCCGCATCGTCAGAGGCGTATTCGTCCGAACTGCCCGGGGAGCTGTCCATGGGGCCCATTCCCACCCAACGGGAGACCGCCTCCCGTGCCCCCGACGTGCTCGAGTCCGCGGGCCTGCGCACGGTGGTGCGGGCGACGCTGCCCGGCAGCCCGCTCGCGGCCGGGAACGCCCGCCGGCTCGTGCGCGGCGCCCTCACCGAGTGGGACCGCACCGCCGAGCCCGAGGCCGTCACCGAGCGCCTGGCCGACGACGCCCTGCTCGTCGTCAGCGAGCTCGTCACCAACGCCGTCGTGCACGCCGGCACCGACGTCGAGCTGGTCTGCCGCCTCATGGACGCGCAGGGCGAGTCCGCCGGGCTGCTCGTCGAGGTCTCCGACCACCACCCCTCGCGCGCGGTACGGGACGACGGCGGCGAGCGCCCCTACGGCATACCCGAGTACGGGCGCGGCCTGCGCCTCGTCTCCTCGCTCTCCACCGCCTGGGGGATCACCTACCGCACCGGCGCCAAGACCGTCTGGGCGCTGCTTCCGCTGCACGGCGCCCTGGACACCGAGGACGGGATCGAGCCGTACGCCGGCGACAGCGCCCTGGGACGCGGGCTGAGCCCGGCCGAGATACTCGGGCCCGAACTCTCCGCCTTCGCCGAGCCCGGGCGCGGCCTGCACGACCCGGAGTGGCGGGGCCGCGGCGCGCTGTCCTTCCTGGCCGAGGCGTCCGACCTGCTCGCCGGGCAGCTCGACGAGGACCTGGTCGCGGCGCTCACCGGACAGTTGATCGTGCCCCGGCTCGCCGACTGGTGCGCGGTGTGGCTGGAGGACGAGACCACCGGCTGGCACGGACCGTCGGCGTCGGCCGCCGCCGGGCCGCGGCTCGCCCGTGTCTGGCACGTCAGCGAGAACCGCATCGAGGAGCTGCGCCGGGCCCTGGAGAAGGACCCGCCCCGGCTGCCCGAGTCGGTGCGTTCCCGGGCGGTGCCCGTGCCCTGGCCCGGTGAGGCGCTGGGCCCGCGGGGCGCGACCGGGGCGGCGCTCGCCTACCGGCTGATCGCCGGCGGGCGGCCGCTCGGCACGCTCGTCATCGGGCGGGCCGGGCTGCTGCGCTTCCCCGACGAGGTAACCGGACTCGTCGAGGACCTCAGCCGCCGGGTGGCGCTGGCCATCGGGGCGGCCCGGCAGTACGCGCGCCAGGCCACCATCAGCCGGGTGCTCCAGCGCGGGCTGCTGCCGGGCGCGGTCGCCGAGATCCCCGGGGTGAGCAGCGCACTCGTGTACGAGCCGCGCGACCAGGGCGGACCGAGCGGTGACTTCTACGACATCTTCCCTGCCGGCCACGGCCGGTGGTGCTTCGCGCTCGGCGACGTCCAGGGCAAGGGCCCCGAGGCCGCGGTCGTGATCGGCCTCGCCCGGCCCTGGCTGCGGCTGCTGGCCCGCGAGGGCTACGACGTCCCCGACGTCCTGGACCGCCTCAACCAGCTCCTGCTCGACGACGCCACGGAGGCCTCCGACGCGGCGGCGCGGGCACTGGTCGCGGCGGGCACGCCGGTGCCGGTCGCCGACGACGGCCCCCACGCCCGCTTCCTCTCCCTCCTCTACGGCGAACTCGTCCCCCACGACGGCGGGGTGCGCTGCACGCTCGCCTCGGCCGGGCACCCGCTGCCGCTGCTGCTCGGCCCGGACGGCGACGTGCGGGCCGTGGCCCAGCCGCAGACGCTGCTCGGAGTCGTCGAGGACGAGACGTACACGTGCGAGACCTTCGACCTGTGCTCCGGCGACACCCTGCTGTGCGTCACCGACGGAGTGACCGAGCGGCGCAGCGGGTCACGCCAGTTCGACGACGGCGACGGGCTCGCGGCGGCCCTGGCGGGCTGCGCCGGGATGAACGCGGAGCTGGTCGCCGAGCGGATCAGGACGCTGGTGCACGAGTTCGGCGGGAAGCCGCCGGAGGACGATCTGGCGCTGCTGGTGCTGCAGGCGGAATGAGGACTTCTGGCAGTACGGGACAATGGGGGACATGCCTTCCGCACTCCCCGACGGAGAACCGGTCCCCGACGACGGCGCACTGCCCGCGCACGCGCTCGCCGGGGCCGCCGGGCGACCCCTCGGGTTCTACCTCCATGTGCCGTACTGCGCGACGCGCTGCGGCTACTGCGACTTCAACACGTACACGGCGACGGAGCTGCGGGGCACCGGAGGCGTCCTCGCCTCCCGGGACAACTACGCGTCGACCCTGATCGACGAGGTCCGCCTGGCCCGCAAGGTGCTGGGCGACGACCCGCGCGAGGTGCGCACGGTGTTCGTCGGGGGCGGCACGCCGACGCTGCTGGCCGCGGAGGACCTCGTACGGATGCTGGGGGCGATCCGCGACGAGTTCGGGCTGGCGGCCGACGCCGAGGTGACGACGGAGGCGAACCCGGAATCCGTCGATCCGGCGTATCTGGCCACCCTCCGGGAGGGCGGCTTCACCCGGATCTCCTTCGGCATGCAGAGCGCGCGCCCGCACGTCCTGAAGATCCTGGACCGCACACACACCCCGGGCCGCCCCGAGCGGTGCGTGGCCGAGGCCCGGGCGGCGGGCTTCGAACACGTGAACCTGGACCTGATCTACGGCACACCGGGGGAGTCGGACGACGACTGGCGGGCCTCCCTGGACGCGGCGCTGGGCGCGGCCCCGGACCACGTCTCGGCGTACGCGCTGATCGTGGAGGAGGGCACGCAGCTCGCCCGGCGCATCCGCCGGGGCGAGATCCCGATGACGGACGACGACGTGCACGCGGACCGCTATCTGATCGCCGACGAGGTGCTGGGGTCGGCGGGCTACGACTGGTACGAGGTCTCGAACTGGGCCACGTCGGCCGCCGGCCGCTGTCTGCACAACGAGCTGTACTGGCGGGGCGCGGACTGGTGGGGCGCGGGCCCGGGGGCGCACAGCCACGTGGGGGGCGTGCGCTGGTGGAACGTGAAGCACCCGGGGGCGTACGCGGCGGCGCTGGCGGCCGGGCGGTCGCCGGGCGCCGGGCGGGAGCTCCTGTCGGAGGAGGACCGCCGGGTGGAGCGCATCCTGCTGGAGCTGCGGCTCCGGGAAGGGGTGCCGTTGGCCCTGCTGCGGCAGGAGGGGCTCGCGGCTTCGCGCCGGGCGCTGGGGGAGGGGCTGCTGGAGGCCGGTCCCTACGAGGAGGGACGGGCCGTTCTCACGCTGCGGGGACGGCTGCTGGCGGACGCGGTGGTGCGGGACCTGGTGGACTGATCACTCCGGCGGGTGAATCCCGGCGGAACGGGGGTTCGGTCCCTAACCTGGTTCGTAGGCTGCCGCCAAAAGGACGCGGCGGATGTGGAGGGCCACGGAGATGACCGCTGTGGACGAGCGTGGGATGACCAAGTACTTCGAGGAGCTCGAGCCTCCCGAGGGAGTCAAGGTCGAGCTTCTCCGGGGGGAAATCGTGATGATGGCCAGCCCCGATCTTGTGCACAACATGATCGTGGAAGACGTGCTGGACCAGATCCCACGTAAGCGGTGGTCCCGCCTGCAGACCCAGGATGTCGACATCCTTGACGAGGCCAGTGAGCCAGTACCGGACCTGGTGGTTGTCGAGCGCGAAGTCAGGCCCGACTCGGGGCGCCTGATCCCGTCCCGGCTGATCACGATGGTTGTGGAGGTCGTCTCCAAGACCAGCGTCCAGCGGGACTACGAAATCAAGCGGTCGATCTACGCCGCCGGAAAGGTGCCTGTCTACCTCATCGTAGATCCGATCATGGCGCAGTGTGTCCTGCTGACGAGGCCTGTCGGGAAGGGAGAGGACGCCGACTACCAGCGCCAGCAGATCACCAAGTTTGGGGCGCCGCTGCCAGTAGAGGATTTGGGACTCGAACTGGACACCACCGAGTTCGGAACGTTCCCCAACGTCAGGCCCCACCGCTACCCGTGACGAAGTCGATCAACTCCTCCACCCGGCCCAGCAACTCCGGCTCCAGGTCCTTGTAAGACCCCACCCGCTTCAGGATCGCCTGCCACACCGCGCCGGTGTTGTCCGTCGGCCAGCCCAACGCCCGGCACACCCCCGTCTTCCAGTCCTGGCCGTGCGGAACCCGCGGCCATGCCTCGATCCCCAGGGACGACGGCTTCACCGCCTCCCAGATGTCGATGTACGGGTGACCCACCACCAGCGCGTGCTCGCTCGTCACCGACTTCGCGATGCGCCACTCCTTCGTGCCGGGGACCAGGTGGTCCACCAGGACGCCGAGGCGGGCGTCCGGGCCCGGGGCGAAGGACTCGACGATCGACGGGAGGTCGTCGACGCCCTCCAGGTACTCCACCACCACGCCCTCGATGCGCAGGTCGTCGCCCCACACCTTCTCGACCAGCTCGGCGTCGTGGCGGCCCTCCACATAGATACGGCCGGCGCGGGCCACCCTCGCGCGCGCCCCGGGGACAGCCACTGAGCCCGAGGCCGTACGGGTCGGGCGCTGCACGGCGGCCTTGGGACGCACCAGGGTCACCGTCCGGCCCTCCAGCAGGAAGCCCCCCGGTTCCAGCGGGAACACCCGGTGCTTCCCGAAGCGGTCCTCCAGCGTCACCGTGCCCGCCTCGCAGCGGATCACCGCACCGCAGAAGCCCGTACGCGGCTCCTCCACCACCAGACCGGGGTCCGCCGGGACCTCCGGGACGGGCTTCGGCTTCTTCCACGGCGGGGTCAGGTCCGGAGAGTACTGGCGCATTCGGATGACGATAGGAGAAGGCGACCGCGAGGTCCCACGACACGCCGGGATTCGCTACGACACGCCGAAACGCGCCGCCAGCTCGTCCCGCTGCGCCCGTACGAACCCCGCGTCCACCACCGCCCCGTGCCCCGGCACGTACACCGCGTTCTCCCCGCCCAGCTCCAGCAGCCGGTCCAGAGCCGCAGGCCAGTGCGAGGGGATCGCGTCCGGGCCCGCCTGCGGCTCGCCGGACTCCTCCACCAGGTCCCCGCAGAACACCACTTCCGGCTCCCCGGGGTCCCCGGGCACGAACACCACAAGATCGTGGGCCGTGTGGCCCGGCCCCACGTTCGCCAGCAGCACCTGCACCCCTCCCAGGTCCAGCGTCCACTCGCCCGAGACCAGGTGGCGCGTGCGGACCAGCGCGTCCGCCGCCTCGGTGGCCCGAGCCGGATCCAGACCGTTGCGCACCGCGTCCGCGACCAGTTCCCCCCGCCCGTAGGCCAGCACCCCGTCGATGCCCACCGCCCCGAACACCTCCGCGCCCGCGAACGCCGCCGCCCCGAAGACATGGTCGAAATGGGGATGGGTCAGCGCGAGATGCGTCACACGCCGTTCCCCGCCGAGCGGCTCGAGCAGCCGCTCCGCCGCGCCGCGCAACCGCACACCCTCGGCCAGGCTCGACCCGGCGTCGACCAGCAGCGCCGCGTCGTCGCCCACGACCAGCCCGGCCGTGCAGTCCCAGACCGGCAGCCTGGTCCGCCCCGCACGCGCCCCGAGCGCCTCCCACCCCGACCCTTCCCACAACACCGTCATACGGCGACGCTATCCGCAGGCGCCCGATGCGGCAGGACAGGCCGGTACAGGTCGGTACACCCCGGTACGGCACCGCGCCCCGCCCTTGCCGGGTGTGTACCCGACAGCCGTACACTGGCCGGGGAATGCTGGCACTCGCAAGCGAAGAGTGCCAGGGGAAGCGCCTAGGGGACACGACCGCTGGAGGTGTGCGCGATGCTCAGTGAACGCAGGCTCGAGGTGCTGCGCGCCATCGTCCAGGACTACGTCGGCACCGAAGAGCCGGTGGGTTCCAAGGCCCTCACCGAGCGGCACAACCTCGGCGTCTCCCCGGCCACCGTCCGCAACGACATGGCCGCGCTGGAGGAGGAGGGGTACATCGCCCAGCCGCACACCAGCGCCGGACGCATTCCCACGGACAAGGGCTACCGCCTCTTCGTCGACAAGCTCGCGGGCGTCAAGCCGATGAGCCTGCCCGAGCGGCGCGCCATCCAGAACTTCCTGGAGGGCGCCGTCGACCTCGACGACGTGGTGGCGCGCACGGTGCGGCTGCTCGCGCAGCTCACGCGGCAGGTCGCCGTGGTGCAGTACCCGTCGCTGACGCGTTCGACCGTGCGTCATGTGGAGCTGCTGTCGATGGCACCCGCGCGTGTGATGCTCGTGCTGATCACGGACACCGGCCGGGTCGAGCAGCGCATGATCGACTGCCCGGCGCCGTTCGGTGAGACGTCGCTCGCGGACCTGCGCGCGCGGCTCAACAGCAGGGTCGCCGGCCGCCGCTTCGCGGACGTCCCGCAACTCGTGCAGGATCTACCCGAGGCGTTCGAGGAGCCGGAGGACCGGAGCACCGTCTCCACGGTGCTCTCCACGCTCCTCGAGACGCTCGTGGAGGAGACCGAGGAGCGGCTGATGATCGGCGGCACCGCGAACCTCACCCGCTTCGCGCACGACTTCCCCCTCACCATCCGCCCCGTCCTGGAGGCGCTGGAGGAGCAGGTGGTGCTCCTCAAACTGCTGGGTGAGGCGAAGGATCCGGCCATGCGGGTGCGTATCGGCCATGAGAACGCGCACGAAGGACTCAACTCCACGTCCATCGTCTCCGTGGGCTACGGTTCGGGCGGCGAGGCAGTAGCGAAACTCGGCGTGGTCGGACCGACCCGCATGGATTACCCCGGAACGATGGGAGCGGTACGAGCGGTGGCACGGTACGTCGGACAGATCCTGGCGGAGTCGTAAGTGGCCACGGACTACTACGCCGTACTCGGCGTGCGCCGCGACGCGTCGCAGGAAGAGATCAAGAAGGCGTTCCGCCGGCTCGCCCGCGAGCTGCACCCGGACGTCAACCCCGATCCCAAGACGCAGGAGCGGTTCAAGGAGATCAACGCCGCGTACGAGGTGCTGTCGGACCCGCAGAAGAAGCAGGTCTACGACCTCGGCGGCGACCCGCTGTCCCAGTCGGGCGGCGCCGGCGCGGGCGGCTTCGGCGCGGGCGGCTTCGGGAACTTCTCCGACATCATGGACGCGTTCTTCGGCACGGCGTCGCAGCGCGGCCCGCGCTCGCGCACCCGCCGGGGCCAGGACGCGATGATCCGGCTCGAGGTGGAGCTGGACGAGGCGGCCTTCGGCACGACGAAGGACATCCAGGTCGACACGGCCGTCGTCTGCAACACCTGCAACGGCGAGGGCGCGGCGCCCGGCACGTCGGCGCAGACGTGCGACATGTGCCGTGGCCGCGGTGAGGTCTCCCAGGTCACGCGGTCCTTCCTGGGCCAGGTCATGACGTCCCGGCCGTGCCCGCAGTGCCAGGGCTTCGGCACGATCGTCCCGAACCCGTGCCCGGAGTGCGCGGGCGACGGGCGGGTGCGCTCGCGCCGGACGCTCACGGTCAAGATCCCGGCCGGTGTCGACAACGGCACGCGCATCCAGCTCGCGGGCGAGGGCGAGGTCGGCCCCGGCGGTGGTCCGGCCGGCGACCTGTACGTCGAGATCCACGAGCTGCCGCACCCGACCTTCCAGCGCCGCGGCGACGACCTGCACTGCACGGTCACCATCCCGATGACGGCGGCGGCCCTCGGCACGAAGGTGCCGCTGGAGACGCTGGACGGCCTGGAGGAGGTCGACATCCGTCCCGGCACGCAGTCCGGTCAGTCGATCCCGCTGCACAACCGCGGTGTCACGCATCTGCGTGGCGGCGGCCGGGGCGACCTGATCGTCCACGTCGAGGTCCAGACGCCGACCAAGCTGGACCCGGAGCAGGAGCGGCTGCTGCGCGAACTGGCCAAGCTGCGCGGCGAGGAACGCCCGCAGGGGCAGTTCCAGCCCGGGCAGCAGGGGTTGTTCTCCAGGCTGAAGGACGCGTTCAACGGGCGCTGAGCCCGTGGCCACCCGGGGGTGGGGCGGAGAGGTGCCCGGTGTCGGTGCCACCGCCCGCTCGACCCCCGGAGGGGCTGGATCCGCCGGCCTTCGCCGCCTCCGTACTGCACTCATTCCCCTGGCGTATGCCACGGGACGGCCGGTTTCGGACTTGTTCAAAGGACGTGACAACATGCCGTCATGTCCTCCCTGACCGATCTCCTCCCGCACCCGATCGTGCAGGCCCCCATGGCCGGCGGCGCCTCCGTGCCGCAGCTCGCCGCCGCCGTGTCCGAGGCCGGAGGCCTGGGGTTCCTCGCCGCCGGGTACAAGACCGCCGACGGGATGTACCAGGAGATCAAGCAGCTCCGCGGGCTGACCCACCGCCCCTTCGGCGTGAACGTCTTCATGCCCCAGCCCGACCATGCCGACCCGGCCGCCGTCGAGGTCTACGCCAACCAGCTCGCCGGCGAGGCCACCTGGTACGAGACCGAGCTGGGCGACCGCGACAGCGGCCGTGACGACGGCTACGACGCCAAACTGGCCGTGCTCCTCGACGACCCGGTCCCGGTGGTCTCCTTCCACTTCGGCGTCCCGGCCCCGGACGTCCTGGACTCCCTGCGCCGCCTGGGAACCCTCACCCTGGTCACCGCGACCACCGCCGAGGAGGCCCTCGCCGTGCAGGAGGCGGGCGCCGACGCGGTGATCGCGCAGGGCATCGAGGCCGGCGGCCACCAGGGCGCCCACCGGAACAGCCGGGAGGACGACGGCTGCGGCGTCGGACTGCTCTCGCTCATCGCCCAGGTCCGCGAGACCGTCACCATCCCGATCGTCGCCGCGGGCGGCATCATGCGCGGCAGCCAGATCGCCGCCGTCCTGGCCGCGGGCGCGAGCGCCGCCCAGCTCGGCACCGCGTTCCTCGCCACCCCCGAGTCCGGCGCCCACCCCCTGCACAAGCAGGCGCTGACCGACCCCCACTTCGTCCGCACGGAGCTGACCCGCGCGTTCTCCGGGCGCCCGGCGCGCGGCCTGGTCAACCGGTTCATGCGTGAGCACGGCCCGTACGCGCCCGCCGCGTACCCCGAGATCCACCACCTCACCTCCCCTCTGCGCAAGGCGGCCGCCAAGGCCGGTGACGCCCAGGGCATGGCGCTGTGGGCGGGGCAGGGGCACCGCCTGGCGCGGGACCTGCCCGCCGGGCGGCTGGTGGAGGTGCTGGCCGCGGAGCTTCAGGAGGCGGCGACAGCGTTGTCGACGGGAGGTGCCGAGCGATGAACGCACCTGTGTTCGTCATCGAGCGACGCGACGTCATCGGCCCGGAGTTCGTGCTCGACGGCCCCGAGGGGCGGCACGCCGTCTCGGTGAAGCGGCTGCGGCCCGGTGAGGACGTCGTCCTCACCGACGGACGCGGCTGGTGGATCGAGGGCGTGGTGAAGGCCGCCGAGGGCAAGGACCGCTTGGTGATCACGGATCTGGAGTCCCACGAGGAGCCCGTGGAGTCTCCCCGCATCACCGTCGTCCAGGCCCTCCCCAAGGGCGACCGCGGTGAACTGGCCGTGGAGACCATGACCGAGGTCGGCGTCGACGCGATCGTCCCCTGGCAGGCCTCCAGGTGCATCACCCAGTGGAAGGGGGACCGCGGGCAGAAGGCGCTCGGCAAGTGGCGGGCCACCGCCCGCGAGGCGGGCAAGCAGTCGCGCCGGCTGCGCTTCCCGGAGGTCGCGGACGCGGCGACCACCAAGCAGGTTGCCGCACTTCTGGCCGAAGCCGACTTCGCCGCGATCCTGCACTCCGACTTCGAGTACGGCAGCGAGCCGCTGGCCACCGCCGAACTCCCCACCGAGGGCGCGATCGTGCTGGTCGTCGGCCCCGAAGGGGGCATCTCACCGGAGGAGTTGACGCTGTTCCGGGAGGCGGGCGCGAAGACGTACGTCCTCGGGCGTAGTGTCCTGCGTACCTCGACCGCCGGTACCGCGGCGGCCGCGCTGCTGCTCGGCCGCACGGGCCGCTGGTCCTGACGCCACGGATCCATCGAGCCACCGGGGGAACGCCATGGAACTCGCCCAAGTACGACTGCTGGTCTCGGACTTCGCCGCCTGCTACCGCTTCTACGCCGACGTCCTCGGCCTCAAGCCCCAGTCGGGCGCGGTGGACGGCCCCTACGAGAAGTTCAGCCCGGCCACCGGCTCCGCGGGCATCGCCCTGCAGGACCGCGCGATGATGGCCGAAGTGCTCGGCGAGCTGGGCGACGAGGCCACGGGCCACCGCTCGCTCGTGGTGCTGCGCGTGGACGACCTGGACGCGTACTGCGCCGAGATCACCTCCCGCGGCGCCACCCTGCTGCACGGCCCGGCCCCCATGACCGACCGCATGCGCGTCGCCCACCTCAAGGACCCCGAAGGCAACCTGGTGGAGCTTCAGCAGTGGCTCCTGCTGCGCGGCTGACGGCGCGCGGAGAGGGTGACGGCGAGGCGCTCACGTGACCGTATGCGCTCTACCGTCGCCGCCGCGCAAGTGGCACGCTGCCCTTCATGGGGGCATTGCGGCGCATCGGGCGACGGCCCGGGTTACGGCGGTTCGCCGGGGTCACCGGCCTGGCAGTGGTGGCCGTGGGCGGAGCCGTGGCCTGCCAGCCCGGTGATCTCAGCTCCGCGTCGGTGGCGTACACCACGGACCGGGCCGCCACCGAGGAACTGCAGCGGCAGCATGTGAAGGTGCGCTGGCTGAGCTGCTCGGGCGACTACGGCAGCAGGGCCGGCACGTCCGGTACGGCGCCCTCGGCGAGCGAGACCGCCGTCGTCACCGTCGACTGCAAGGGACAGACGGACGACGGCAAGGACATCACCGTCAAGGGCCGGGTCACCCGCGCCGTGGACGGCAAGTGCGTCCGCGGAGACCTCAGGGCCACCGTGGGCGGCAAGGAGTTGTTCCACGTCAGCGGCCTCGGCAACTGCCAGGGCAGCACGCCCAGCCCGCCCGCCGGCAACCCGACCGGACCCGGGCGGCCCGGGCCCACGGTCACGGTCACCGTCACCAGGACCATCTGGTGCCAGGGCGACCCCACCTGCTGGCCGGTCCAGGGCAAGTGACGGGCGCACAAGCCGCGGGCACGACGCAGGTAAGCGGGAAGACCCCCTGTTCGGGACAGCGGTTGCTGCTTAGGGTGACCTGGTGACTCAGTCCACATCGCCCGCGTATCTCCGGTTCCCGCATCTGCACGGCGAGTTGGTCGCCTTCACCGCCGAGGACGACGTCTGGGTCGCCCCACTCGACGGCGGCCGCGCCTGGCGGGTCAGCGCCGACAACATACCGGTCAACCACCCGCGCATCTCCCCGGACGGCACGACCGTCGCCTGGACCTCCACCCGCGACGGCGCCCCCGAGGTGCACATCGCGCCGATCGACGGCGGACCCGCCAAGCGCCTCACCCATTGGGGAAGCGCGAAGACCCAGGTGCGCGGCTGGACCCCCGACGGGGACGTGCTCGCGCTCAGCGCGGTCGGCCAGGCCTCCTTCCGCCGCACCTGGGCGCACGCCGTACCGCTCGACGGAGGACCGGCGGCCACGCTGCCGTACGGGCCGGTCGGCGAGGTCGCGTACGGACCGCACACCGTGCTGCTGTCCGCCGGGGCCCGCGAGGCCGCCCTCTGGAAGCGGTACCGGGGCGGCACGGCCGGCAAGCTGTGGATCGACCGCGAGGGCGACGGCGAGTTCGTACGCCTGCACGAGGACCTGGACGGCAACATCGAGTACCCGTCGTGGGTGGGGGACCGCATCGCCTTCCTCTGTGACCACGAGGGCGTCGGGGCGCTGTACTCCTCCCTCGCCGACGGCTCCGACCTGCGACGGCACACGCCCCTCGACGGTTTCTACGCCCGCCAGGCGGCCACCGACGGCACCCGGGTCGTGTACTCCTCGGCCGGCCGGCTGTGGATCCTCGACGACCTCGACGGCGCCGAGCCCAGGCCGCTCGACATCCGGCTCGGCGGGCAGCGCGTGGACCTCCAGCCGTATCCGGTCGACGCCTCCCGCTGGTTCGGGGCCGCCTCGCCCGACCACACCGGGCGCGGCAGCGCCGTCTCGGTGCGCGGCGCCGTCCACTGGGTCACCCACCGCTCGGGGCCGGCCCGCGCGCTCGCCGCCGAGCACGGCGTGCGCGCCCGGCTGCCGCACACCTTCCGCGCGGACGGCGAGGAGTGGGTGGTGTGGGTGACGGACGCGGAGGGCGACGACGCGCTGGAGTTCGCGCCCGCCACCGGCCTCGCTCCCGGCGCCACCCCGCGACGGCTCGCCTCCGGGCGGCTCGGACGGGTGCTGGGGCTCGCGGTGTCGCCCGACGGCAGCAAGGTCGCCGTCGCCGCGCACGACGGGCGGGTGCTGCTCGTCGAACGGGACAGCGGCGAGGTGCGCGAGATCGACCGCAGCGAGGACGGCGAGGTCAGCGGGCTCGTGTTCTCCCCCGACTCGGCGTGGCTGGCCTG
Source organism: Streptomyces sp. NPDC028331 (assembly GCF_055565775.1). NCBI lineage: Bacteria > Bacillati > Actinomycetota > Actinomycetes > Kitasatosporales > Streptomycetaceae > Streptomyces > Streptomyces sp. NPDC028331. The sequence continues at coordinate 275,633 of NZ_JBVHTR010000003.1, forward strand.
GTCGCACCCCGGGCCGCGCCCGCTGCGCCACCTCAAGCTCGCCAACACAGCCGACCTGTCGGTGACCGAGGCGACCCCGCTGAGGTTCCGGGACTACGCGCCCGCGTTCACCCTCGACGGCAGGCATCTCGCGTTCCTCTCGGCGCGCTCCTTCGACCCGGTGTACGACGAGCACGTCTTCGACCTCGCCTTCGTGGGCGGCTCCCGGCCGCATCTGATCACGCTCGCCGCGACCACGCCGTCCCCGTTCGGGCCGCAACGGCACGGCCGCCCCTTCGAGGCACCCGACAAGGACGAGACGCCCGACAGCGAGGGCGCGCCCACCACCCGCATCGACCTGGAGGGCCTCGCCGACCGGATCGTGCCGTTCCCCGTGGAGGCGGCGCGCTACTCCGGGCTGCGGGCCGCCAAGGACGGGGTGCTGTGGCTGCGGCACCCGGTGCGCGGCGTCCTCGGCGCCTCCCGCGCCACACCCGACGATCCCGACCCCAAGAGCGAGCTGGAGCGGTACGACCTCGTCCAGCAGCGCATCGAGCACCTCGCTTCGGACGCCGACCACTTCACGGTCAGCGGCGACGGCAAGCGGGTGCTGCTGTGGACCGACGGCAAGCTCAAGGTCGTCCCGAGCGACCGGCGCGCCCCGAACGACGACGACAGCGACGCAAACATCACCGTCGACCTCTCGCGCGTACGGCAGACCGTCGATCCGGCGGCCGAGTGGCGGCAGATGTTCGACGAGACCGGCCGGATCATGCGGGACAACTTCTGGCGGCCCGACCTGGGCGGCGTCGACTGGGACGGCGTACTGGACCGCTACCGGCCGGTGCTCGAGCGGGTCGCCACCCACGACGACCTCGTGGACCTGCTGTGGGAGGTGCAGGGCGAACTGGGCACCTCGCACGCGTACGTCCTTCCCCACGGCTACGGCCCGGGCGCCGACCGGCGGCAGGGACTGCTCGGCGCCGACATCTCCCGGCACGAGGACGGGAGTTGGCGCATCGACCGGGTGCTGCCGTCGGAGACCTCCGACCCCGAGGCCCAGGCGCCGCTGGCCGCGCCGGGAGTGGCGATACGGGCCGGAGACGCGATCGTCGCGGTCGGCGGGCGGCCGGTGGATCCGGTGACCGGGCCCGGGCCGCTGCTGGTGGGGACGGCCGGGAAACCGGTGGAGCTGACGGTCTCGCCGGCGGGCGGAGGCGACCTGCGGCACGCGGTGGTCGTCCCGATCGCGGACGAGGAGCCCCTGCGGTACCACGCCTGGGTGGCGGACCGTCGGGCGTATGTGCACGAGAGGTCCGGCGGGCGGCTCGGCTATCTGCACGTGCCCGACATGGTGGGTTACGGATGGGCCCAGCTCCACCGCGACCTGCGGATCGAGGTCGCGCGGGAGGGCCTGGTCGTGGACGTCCGGGAGAACCGGGGCGGCCACACCTCCCAGCTCGTCGTGGAGAAGCTGGCGCGGCGGATCGTGGGCTGGGACCTGCCGCGCGGGCTACGGCCGTACAGCTACCCGGAGGACGCGCCGCGCGGACCCGTCGTCGCGGTCGCCAACGAGTTCTCCGGCTCGGACGGCGACATCGTCAACGCGGCGGTCAAGGCGCTCGGCATCGGGCCGGTCGTCGGGACGCGGACGTGGGGCGGCGTCATCGGGATCGACAGCAAGTACCGGCTGGTCGACGGAACGCTGGTGACCCAGCCGAAGTACGCGTTCTGGCTGGAGGGGTACGGGTGGGGGGTGGAGAACCACGGGGTCGATCCCGACGTCGAGGTGATCCAGGCCCCGCAGGACCACGCGGCGGGCCGCGACACGCAGTTGGACGAGGCGATCCGCCTGGCCCTTGCAGCACTGGAGGAACACCCGGCCAAACGGCCCCCGGAGCTGCCGGCGCTGTGATTCGCCGCTCCGCGACGGCGATTCCGGCCCGCTCGCGAGTGTTCCCCCCGTCGACGGCGGAGAACACCCGCGAGCGGGGGCGTTCAGGCCGGCCTGTGCGCGTTCAGTGCGTTCAGCAGAGCGGCGCCGCGCTCGGCGTCGTCGACGCTGACGGCGAACTCGTGTCGCCTGCCCCGTGCGCGGATGACGAGACATTCTCCGCTGCGCAGCATGACCGTGGTGCCGAGACCGCTCAGCCGGTAGCCCCAGCCGCCGACCTGTGCCGGCGTGCGGGTCTCGGCGCGGGCGGATTCGACGTCCGTGACCGCCCAGCGTCGCACGGGCCAGCCGAGCGGACCGAACGCCACCTCCAGACCCCGCTCCGACACGCGCGCCTGCACCGCCGCGCAGCCGCTCAGCACGAGGGACGCGAGCGCGCAGGGGACGAACAGGCCCCATACCGACCCGGGCCCGGCGAGGCCGCTGATGAGGGCGACGACGGCTGCCACGGCCACCAGGCCGGTCGCGGCGGCCAGGAGGTGCAGCCAGGGGTTGGAGGTGCGGGAGAACCACACCAGGCGCTGTCCCTCGGGGATCTCCAGAGCCGGTTCCCCCCGGCTCGGCTCTGAGGGAGCGGCAGCGGGCCGTCCGCGCGTGCCGAGCAGTCGTCCGGCGACTCCGGCGACCATCGCCGCCGCGACGGTCGCGATGATCCACGAAGTCGGCTGACGGGCCTGATGCCAGTCCGCGTGGTCGAGGTTCGCGCGGACGACGGACGCCTGTGCGCCGCCGAGCAGGACACCCCCGAACAGCAGCCCGGCGGCGGTCCACGGTCGCGCCGCCGCACGCGTGGCGTCCTCGGCCCGTCGTAGGGCCAGGAACACGGTCGCTGCCAGGACCAGCCAGATCAGCATCGGGAAGAGGGAGGCGGCCCACAGGGGCATCGAACCGTCGGGCGCGCTGTGTCCCAGGCGACTCCAGTGGGTGGCCATCCGGTCCGGCAGCCGTCCGCTCGCCACCCAGGGCAGCGCGGCGATCAGAACCGCGGTGCCCGCTGTCCACGCCATGACGCCCCAGCGCTCACCACGCGCCGACCGCGTACGGTCCTTCACGGTATCCCCCTGATCATCTCGACTAGATCGGTTCTGCTGTAGCCCAGGCGCGCCGCCTCGGCCACCAGCGCGTGCACCCGGCCCAGCAGCCCGGACCTTTGGTCGGCGCCTTCGGCCACGGTCACCCCCCGGCCCCTGCGGAACTCCAGCAGGCCCTCGTCCCGGAGGCTGCGCAGGCCGCGCAGAACCGTGTTGGAGTTGATGTCCAGTGCCTCGGAGAGCTCACGTGCCGACGGCAGGCGGTCCCCCGGTCGGCATTCCCCCTCGGCGATGGCGCGCCGGATGGCGCCTGCCACCTGCTCGTGCAGCGGGCGGGTGTCCTTCTTGTCCAAACGCAACAGCATGGTGCTATTGAAGCTAGCACCATGCATTCGATCGTGGAAGATGGCACGGCACCGCGTCGCCCCCGGAGCGCCCGTCGCGTTCGCGGGGCGCGCCCTGCTGGGGCGGCCGGGCGGGCACGGCCGATACGATGCCGCCGTCGTGGTCAGTCTTACCGAGGAGGGCACGCACATGGCGGGAGAGCCGCAGGACGACTGCCTGTTCTGCAAGATCGTCGCGGGGCGGATCCCGGCGACGATCGTCCGGGAGACCGACACCACCGTCGCCTTCCAGGACATCAACCCCCAGGCGCCGACCCACGTGCTGGTCATCCCCCGGGTCCACCACCGGGACATCGCCGCCCTCGCCGCCGCCGAACCGGCCATCACCGCCGACCTGCTCCGCGAGGCCGGAGAGGTCGCCGCGCAGGAGAAGCTCGACAGCTACCGCGTCGTCTTCAACACGGGCAGCGGCGCCGGCCAGACCGTCTGGCACGCGCACGCCCACGTCCTGGGCGGCCGCGGCCTGCAGTGGCCCCCCGGGTAAGGCGCGATGTCCGTACGCGAACTGGTCGTCCTCGGCACCGCCAGTCAGGTCCCGACCCGGCACCGCAACCACAACGGCTACCTGCTGCGCTGGGACGGCGAGGGCATCCTCTTCGACCCCGGCGAGGGCACCCAGCGCCAGATGCTGCGCGCCGGGGTCGCCGCCCACGACCTGCACCGGATCTGCGTCACGCACTTCCACGGTGACCACTCGCTGGGGCTCGCCGGCGTCATCCAGCGGATCAACCTCGACCAGGTGCCGCACCGGATCACCGCGCACTTCCCGAAGTCGGGCCGCCGGTTCTTCGAACGGCTGCGCTATGCGACGGCGTACCGCGAGACCGTCTCGCTGGCCGAGGCGCCAGTCGACGCGGACGGGCCCCTCGCGGTCACTCCCGCGTACACCCTTCAGGCCCGCCGGCTCTCGCACCCCGTCGAGTCCTACGGCTACCGGCTCGTCGAGCCCGACGGGCGCCGCATGCTGCCCGAGCGACTCGCCGCGCACGGCATCCAGGGGCCCGACGTGGGGCGGATGCAGCGGGAGGGCTCCCTGCGCGGCGTGTCGCTGGAGGAGGTCAGCGAGGTGCGGCGCGGGCAGCGGTTCGCGTTCGTCATGGACACCCGCCTGTGCGACGGCGTGTACGCGCTCGCCGACGGCTGCGACATGCTCGTCATCGAGTCGACCTTCCTCGACGAGGACGCCGGACTCGCCGCGGAGCACGGCCACTTGACCGCGGGGCAGGCCGGGCGCGTCGCCGCCGACGCAGGGGTGCGCCACCTCGTCCTGACCCACTTCAGTCAGCGGTACACGGAACCCGACGACTTCGAAAGGCAGGCGCGGGAGGCCGGGTTCCAGGGCGAGCTGACGGTGGCGCACGACCTGATGCGGGTGCCGGTTCCGAAACGGCGGTAAAACACCCGTACGATGCTTCGATGCCCCTCCCGAAAGCTGAACTGCACCTCCATATCGAAGGCACCCTGGAGCCCGAGCTGGCGTTCGAGCTGGCCGCGCGCAACGGCGTGAAGCTGCCCTACGCCGACACCGGCGAGCTGCGCGCCGCCTACGCCTTCGAGGACCTCCAGTCGTTCCTGAACCTGTACTACGAGCTGATGGCCGTCCTGCGCACCGAGCAGGACTTCGAGGACCTCGCGAACGCCTATCTCGCGCGCGCCGCCGCGCAGGGCGTGCGGCACGCCGAGATCTTCTTCGACCCGCAGGCCCACACCGCCCGCGGCGTGGACATGGGCACGGTGGTGGAGGGCCTGTGGCGCGCACTCGGCAGCAGCGAGCGCAACCACGGTGTCTCCACCCAGCTCATCATGTGCTTCCTGCGGGACGAGTCCGCCGACTCGGCCATGGAGACCCTTCAGGCGGCGCGGCCGTACCTCGACCGGATCACCGGTGTCGGTCTCGACTCCGCCGAGGTCGGACATCCGCCGGTCAAGTTCCGCGAGGTGTACGAGGCGGCCGCCGCCCTGGGCCTCAGGCGGGTGGCGCACGCCGGTGAGGAGGGGCCGCCGGAGTACATCACCGAGGCCCTCGACGTGCTCGGTGTCGAGCGCGTCGACCACGGGCTGCGCTGCATGGAGGACCCGGCGCTGGTGGAGCGGCTCGTGAGGGAGCGGGTCCCGCTGACCCTGTGCCCTCTGTCCAACGTCCGCCTGCGTGCCGTCGGCACCCTGGCGGAGCACCCCCTGCCGGCCATGCTCGACGCCGGGCTGCTGTGCACCGTCAACTCCGACGACCCCGCCTACTTCGGCGGCTACGCCGGCGACAACTTCGACGCCGTCCGCACGTCCCTGGGGCTCGGCGAGGACCGGCTGCGCGAGCTGGCCCGCAACTCCTTCCTCGCCTCCTTCCTGGAGCACGACGAGGAGCGGCGGGCGCGCTACCTCGCCGAGGTGGACGCGTACGCGTTCCCGTAGGCGTCGGGTACGTCCACGACCGGTGCTCCCCCGAACTCCTCGAGCAGGACGGGCCCCCGGCCCCGGCGCACCGGTCCCAGCCGCAGTGTGCGGCCCCCGGTGTGCAGGGCGACCGCGGCCAGCGGGAGAGCCATCGCGAGCAGGCCGGTGGCGAGGATCGCGCCCATCGCGGGGAAGCCCGCCCGCGCGGACAGCACACTGCCGATGAGGGGGCCCGCCGCCGTGCCGAGCGAGGACGCGGAGCCGACGAGGACCGCCCACCGGCCGCGTCCGTCGAGGGAGGCGGCGAGGCCGATCAGATACGACAGCACGATCGGGTAGAGCGTGTTCCAGGCGATCTCGCCGGTGGCGAAGGTGCCGAGGCCGGTGGCGGACGCGCTGACCGCGATGCAGCCGGCGATGAGCGCGGTGCCCGCGCCGATGGGAAGCGCACGGCCGAGGCGGGGGCCGAGCGCGCCCGCGGCCAGTACGCCGAGCAGCCCGGCGCCGAGCGCGACGGCGAAGACCACGCCGACGGTGACCTCCGTCAGGTGCGCCTGGGTGAGGCCGATGCGTCCGCTCACGCCCCACAGGGAGTTCTGGGCGAGGGACCAGCACAGGATGCCGGCGGACAGGACCAGACCGGAGCGCGGGTGGGGCAGCCGGCCGCCGTCGCGGGTGGCCGCGGCGGCCGGGCCGTCGGAGGTGAGGCGACCGGTCGCGGGCCACACCAGCAGCGCGGTGAGCGCGATCGCGGCGAGCGGCAGGCCGTGGCCCGGGCCGAGGTGCGGGACCGTCAGATAGACGGCGCCCGCGAGCGCGGAGACCCCGAGCAGGCCGAGCGTGGAGGCGCGGTGGGGATCGCGATGGGCCGCGATGCCGGTCGCGGCGACGGTGGTGACCGTCCCCGAGCCGAACCCGCCGACGACCGCCCCGGTGACGACCACGGGGATGCTGTGGCTGAGGGCGGCCGTGCCGTAGCCGACGGCGGCGCACAGGAGCCCGGCGCGGGCGAGGCGGCGGGGGCCGATGCGCCGGACGTGCGCGGCGAGCAGAAAGCCCGCGGTGGCCGAACTCAGCAGCAGGGCACTGCCGATGGAACCGGCCTCGGTCGCGGAGAGCGGAAGACCGGAGTCGAGCCTGCCGACGGTGGTGGGCAGCAGGTAGGAGGCCAGGTAGCCGGCCGTGAAAAGGGCGACGAGGGGCCAGGGCGGGGCGGTGCGGGAGGACACGGGCGTTCCAGGGCGTGCGAAAAGAGCGGCTCAGAAAGGGGGGTGGGGCGCCGTCCGTCGAACGACAGGACCGTGCAGGGAATTTGTATCAAGCACGCGGTTCGGGAAGAAGCGCAGTGTGTGTGATGTGGACCACTTTCGAGTTTGATCCTGGTGGGGTCGGGTAAGAGCGTGCGCCCTCTTGGTCGTCCGCCGCCCTCAGCGCCAGTGCGGAGCGCCCGCGCCGCCCACCGGGATGCCTTCGATCCTGGCCCGGATCTCCCGCATCACCGCGACGATCCGCTCCTCGTGACCGGGCGTCAGCCGGGCCACCGGCACCGAACAGCTGATCGCGTCCTGTGCCGGGGTGTCGTAGCGCAGGGCGAAGCCGAAGCCCACGATGCCGACGACGCTCTCCTCCCGGTCGACGGAATGGCCCCGCTCCCGCGTCGCGGCGAGGTCCGCGAGCAGCGACTCCCGCGTCGTGTGGGTGTGGGGTGTCAAGGGCGCGAACGGGCCCTGCGGCACCGCCTCGTCCGGCCGTTCCGCCAGCAGCGCCTTGCCGAGCGCGCCCGCGTGTGCGGGCAGTCTCCGGCCCACGCGGCTGATCGTGCGCAGGTATTCGTGCGACTCGCGCGTCGCGAGGTACGCCACGTCCGTGCCGTCCAGCCGTCCCAGGTGGATCGTCTCGCCGAGCGCCTCGGACGCCTCGTCCAGATAGGGGCGGACGATGCGGACGCGGGGGTCGGAGTCCAGGTAGCTCGTCCCCGTCAGCAGCGCGTGGATGCCGATGCCGTAGAGCGAGCCGGTGACGTCCGTCCGCACCCAGCCCCGCGAGATCAGGGTCTGCAGCAGGGCGTACATCGAGCTGCGCGGGATGCCGAGTTCGTCCGCGAGCTCCTGCAGGCGTGCCGGACGGTCGCCGCGCGCGGCGAGCACCTCGAGCAGTTCCACCGTGCGCGCGGCCGACTTCACCTCGCGGACGCCCCCTGTGTCGGACATGCGGCGATGGTAATGCGGCGGGCGGCGCGGCTCTCCGGTCCCGGCGCGGGGCATTGACGGTCTCCGTTCGTCTATCTAACCTTCATCTTCATACGTGGATGGCATCCAGATGGGGAGATGAGCCAGGGTGAGCGGCGGTTCGGGTACGGAGGCCGTGGCACGGCGGCTGCGGGACGGCATGGCGCGCGGGGTCCTGTCCTTCCCGCTCACCAGCTTCCACCAGGACGGCTCCCTCGATCTCGAGGGCTTCCGCGCCCATGTCACGGCACAGCTCGCCACCGGCCCCGGCGCCGTCTTCCCCGCGTGCGGCACCGGCGAGTTCTTCTCCCTGGACGAGGAGGAGTACGGGCAGGTCGTCGCCGCCGCGGTGGAGGCGGCCGACGGCCGCGTGCCCGTCGTCGCCGGCATCGGATACGGCTGGGCGCAGGCCGTACGGTTCGCGCGCATCGCCGAGGACGCGGGCGCCGACGCCCTGCTCGTCCTGCCCCACTACCTGGTCGCCGCCCCGCAGGACGGGCTCGTCGCCCAGCTCGAACACATCGCCGCCCGCACCCGGCTGCCGCTGATCGCCTACCAGCGCGGTCAGGTCGCCTACGGCCTTCAGGCGTTCCGGCGCATCACCCGGATCCCCGGCGTCATCGGCCTCAAGGACGGCCACAGCGACCTCGACCGGCTGCAACGGCTCACCCTCGCCGCACCCGAGGGCTTCCTGTTCTTCAACGGCGCCGCCACCGCGGAGGTCCAGGCCCGCGCGTACGCCGCCGTGGGCGTCCCGGCCTACTCCTCCGCCGTCCACGCCTTCGCGCCCGAGATCGCGGACGCCTTCTTCACCGCGCTGCACGCCGGCGACGACGCCGCGGTGGACACGCTGCTGCGCGACTTCTACGTCCCGTTCGTCGCACTGCGCGACCGGGTGCCCGGATACGCCGTGTCGCTGGTCAAGGCCGCCGCCCGGCTGCGCGGCCGCCCCGTGGGGCCCGTGCGCGCCCCGCTCACCGAGCCGTCGGCCGGAGACCTGGCCGACCTCAAGGACCTGCTGACCGCCGGACTCGACCTCGTAGGAGCCGCCCTGTGACCCGCGATCTGACCGTCTCCGAGGTACGGCTGACCCCGATCCTGGTCGCCGACCCGCCCCTGCTGAACACCCAGGGCGTCCACCAGCCGTACACGCCCCGGCTGATCGTGGAGGTGGTCACCGCCGACGGGACCGGCGGGATCGGCGAGACGTACGGCGACACCAAGTACCTGGAGCTCGCCCGGCCCCTCGCCGACAAACTGGTCGGCCGCCAGGTGTCCGACCTGAACGGGCTGTTCGCGATGGCCGAGGAGGTGGCCGTCGACGGCTCCCGGGCCTCCGACCGGCTCGACGTCGGCGGGCTGCGCGGCGTCCAGACGACCGACAAGCTGCGCCTGTCCGTCCTGTCCGCCTTCGAGGTCGCCTGCCTCGACGCGCTCGGCAAGGCGCTCGGGCTGCCCGTGCACGCGCTGCTCGGCGGCAAGTTGCGCGACGAGGTCGAGTACAGCGCCTACCTGTTCTACAAGTGGGCAGGCCACCCCGAGGGCGTGGCGGGCGAGCAGGACGACTGGGGAGCCGCGCTCGACCCGGAGGGCGTCGTCGCGCAGGCGCGGCGGTTCAAGGAGCGGTACGGCTTCACGTCCTTCAAGCTCAAGGGCGGCGTGTTCCCGCCGGATCAGGAGATCGCCGCGGTCCGCGCCCTCGCCGAGGCGTTCCCCGGGCATCCGCTGCGCCTGGACCCCAACGGCGCCTGGTCGGTGGAGACCTCGGTGAAGGTGGCCGAGGAACTGCGCGACGTCCTCGAGTACCTGGAGGACCCCGCCCTCGGCACGCCCGCCATGGCCGAGATCGCCGCGCGGACCGGAATCCCGCTCGCCACCAACATGTGCGTGACCACGTTCGACGAGATCAAGGAGGCGTTCACGCGGGGCGCCGTGCAGGTGGTGCTCTCCGACCACCACTACTGGGGCGGGCTGCGCAACACACGCGAACTCGCCGCGATCTGCCGCGCGTTCGGGGTCGGGGTGTCCATGCACTCCAACACCCACCTCGGCATCTCCCTGGCCGCGATGACCCAGGTGGCCTCGACCGTGCCGGGCCTGCACCACGCCTGCGACACCCACTACCCCTGGCAGTCCGAGGACGTCATCACCGAGCGCATCGGCTTCACCTCGGGCCGGGTCGCCGTGTCCGACGCGCCCGGGCTCGGCGTGACACTGGACCGCGACCGGCTGGCCGCGCTGCACGAGCGCTGGCTCGCCGACGACGGCGGCCTGCGCGACCGCGACGACGAGGCGGCCATGCGGGCCGCGGACCCCGGCTGGGTCACGCCCACGGTCCCCCGCTGGTAATCGGTGCCGCGGCACCGGCCGCCCGCACGGGTGACCGGCACCGCCCGACGGGACGCTTGGTGCACACTGGCTGGACCAGCACACGCCAGGGAGTGCACCGTGACCGCGTCCATCGGAGAGGGACCACACCGCCACCACGCCCACGTCGACCCCCTTGCCGCGCAGCGCGCGCCCGGCGACCCGCCCTGGGACGTCTACCTCACGGGAACCGTGTTCCTCGACATCATCTTCACCGGCCTCGACTCCGCCCCGGTACGCGGCACCGAGTCGTGGGCGCGGGGGATGGGGTCGAGCCCCGGCGGCGTCGCCAACATGGCCACCGCGCTGGCCCGCCTCGGCCTGCGGACGTGCCTGGCGGCGGCCTTCGGTGACGACCACTACGGCGAGTACTGCTGGGACGAGTTGGCGGAGGGCGAGGGCATCGACCTCTCGCCGTCCCGCAAGGTCCCCGGCTGGCACTCCCCGGTCACGGTCTCCATGGCGTACGAGGGCGAGCGGACCATGGTCTCCCACGGCCACGAGCCGCCCCCGGAGGAGCCGGCCCCGGACCACCCGCCGCGCGCCCGGGCGGCGGTCGCCTCGCTGACACCGGGCCGGCGGGAGCCGTGGATCGCGGAGGCCGCGAAGCAGGGCACGCGGATCTTCGCCGACGTGGGGTGGGACGAGACCGGGGCCTGGGATCCGGCGGGGCTGGCCGACCTCGAACACTGCGAGGCGTTCCTCCCGAACGCCGAGGAGGCCATGCGGTACACGCGCACCGACTGCCCGCGCGCGGCCGCGCACGCGCTCACCGAGTACGTGCCGCTGGCCGTGGTCACCCTCGGCGCGGAGGGGGCGTACGCCGTGGACGGGCGCACCGGGGAGAGCGCGGGCGTGCCCGCGATCGCCGTGGAGGCGCTGGACCCCACGGGGGCGGGCGACGTCTTCGTGGCGGGTTTCGTGACCGGCACGCTGGCGGAGTGGCCGCTGGCCGACCGCCTCGCCTTCGCGGGGCTGACGGCGGCGCTGTCCGTCCAGGAGTTCGGCGGCTCGCTCTCGGCGCCCGACTGGTCGGAGATCGGGTCGTGGTGGCGCAAGGTCCAGTCCTACGAGAGCCAGGACCCGGCGGCCCTGACCCGCTACGCGTTCCTGGAGGGCCTGGTGCCGGAGGAGGACGTGGAGGCGTGGCCCCGCCGCCGGGCGGTCCCGACGATCGGCTTCCGCCGGCCGGGGTGACGCACGCCGGGGGCCGCGCGAGATGCGTTGCGCCCCCGCCGCCCCCACCCTCCCCGACCTCCACGGGCTCCGCCCCTCGACCCCGCCAAGGGGGCTCCGCCCCCTGGCACCCCCGCTCCTCAATCGCCGGAGGGGCTGATCATTCAGCGCCGGCCGGCATCAATCGGCCAGAGGTCGGTCAGGCCGAGCGGGGCCCGGGAGCGGCAGCCCCCGGGGACGGGGCGGGTAGGGGCGGCGGGGCGAAAATCCTCAGAAACCGAGGCGCCGGAGCTGCTTGGGGTCCCGCTGCCAGTCCTTCGCCACCTTCACATGCAGGTCCAGGAAGACCGGCGTCCCCAGCAGCGCCTCGATGTGCTTGCGCGACTTCATGCCGACCTCCTTCAGCCGCTTGCCCTTGGGCCCGATGATGATCCCCTTCTGGCTCGGGCGTTCGATGTAGACGTTGGCGTGGATGTCCAGCAGCGGCTTGTCCGCCGGGCGGTCCTCGCGCGGCAGCATCTCCTCCACGACCACGGCGATCGAGTGGGGGAGTTCGTCGCGTACGCCCTCCAGCGCGGCCTCGCGGATCAGCTCCGCCACCATGACCTGCTCCGGCTCGTCCGTCAGATCGCCCTCGGGGTAGAGCGCCGGCCCCTCCGGCAGCAGCGGGATCAGCAGGTCCGCCAGCAGGTCCACCTGCTTGTTCGCGGTCGCCGACACCGGAACGATCTCCGCCCACTCGATCCCCAGCTCCTTGCCGAGCTGGTCGATCGCGATGAGCTGCTCGGCCAGGGCCTTGGAGTCCACCAGGTCCGTCTTCGTGACGATCGCGACCTTGGGGGTCTTCCTGATCCCGGCCAGTTCCTTCGCGATGAAGCGGTCGCCCGGGCCGATCTTCTGGTCGGCGGGCAGACAGAAGCCGATCACGTCGACCTCCGCCCACGTCGTGCGCACCACGTCGTTCAGGCGCTCACCCAGCAGGGTGCGCGGCTTGTGCAGACCGGGGGTGTCCACCAGGATCAGCTGCGCGTCCGGCCGGTGCACGATGCCCCGCACCGTGTGCCGCGTCGTCTGCGGCCGGTTCGAGGTGATCGCCACCTTCTGCCCGACCAGAGCGTTCGTCAGGGTGGACTTGCCCGCGTTGGGACGGCCCACGAAACAGGCGAAGCCCGCCCGGTGGACGGCCTCGGTGGGCTCGGATGGCTGGGTGCGCACGCTCATGGCGCCCATTCTCCCTGATCCACGGAGCCCCGCCGCACGCCCGGCCGCGCCCCGGCCCCCGGGAGCGTCCCGGTGAGCTTCCGGAAACCTTCACGCAACACGAAACGTCGCGGAAACACAGCCGTACGCAACAGGAAACGCACGCCGGTGACCCTCGGACGAGCCCCCGTACCGTCTAGGAGAGCCCGTGACCCTGGCCGCGTCCCACATCGACACCGGCGACACCGCCTGGCTGCTCGCCGCCACCGCCCTCGTGCTGCTGATGACCCCGGGCCTCGCCCTCTTCTACGGCGGCATGGTCCGCACGAAGAGCGTCCTCAACATGCTGATGATGAGCTTCGTGTCGATCGCCCTGGTCACGGTGGTGTGGCTGGCCTGTGGCTACTCCCTCGCCTTCGGTGACGACGCGTTCGCCGGCCTCATCGGCGGGCTGCGGCACGCCGGTATGGCGGGCCTCGGCCCGGACAGCCTCCACGGCACCGTGCCCACCCTCCTGTTCGCCACCTTCCAGCTCACCTTCGCGATCATCACCGCCGCCCTGATCAGCGGCGCGATCGCGGACCGCGCGAAGTTCGGCGCCTGGCTGGTCTTCGTGCCCGTCTGGGCCCTGCTCGTATACGTTCCCGTCGCCCACTGGGTGTGGGGTCCCGGTGGCTGGATCCTGCACCGGCTCGGCGCCCTCGACGTCGCGGGCGGCCTGCCCGTCGAGATCACCTCCGGCGCGTCCGGACTGGCGCTGTGCCTGGTCCTCGGCCCGCGCCTGGGCTTCAAGAAGGACGCCATGCGGCCCCACAACCTGCCCATGGTGGTGCTCGGCGCCGGACTGCTCTGGTTCGGCTGGTTCGGCTTCAACGCGGGCTCCGCCCTCGGCGCCACCGGCCTCGCCGCGGCCGCCTTCCTCAACACGCTCGCCGCCGGCTGCACCGGCCTGCTCGGCTGGCTGTTCGTCGAGCAGAAGCGCGACGGACACCCCACCACCCTGGGCGCGGCCTCCGGCGCGGTCGCCGGCCTCGTCGCCATCACGCCGTCCTGCGGCACGGTGTCCCTGCTCGGCGCACTGGTCGTCGGCCTCGCCGCCGGCGTCGTCTGCTCCTACGCGGTGAGCTGGAAGTTCAAGCTGAACTACGACGACTCGCTCGACGTCGTCGGCGTCCACCTGGTCGGCGGCGTCATCGGCACCCTCCTCATCGGCCTGTTCGCGGTCAAGGAGATGACCGGCGGGGCCGAGGGCCTCCTGTACGGCGGCGGGATCGCCCAGCTCGGCAAGCAGCTCCTCGCGGTGGTCGTCGTGGCGCTGTACGCGTTCGCCGTGACGTACGCCATCGGCAAGCTGCTCGACAAGGCGATCGGCTTCCGGGCGAGCGAGGAGCAGGAGCACACCGGGCTGGACCTTACGGTGCACGCCGAGACCGCCTACGATCACGGGGTCCTGGGCCATGGCGCCCCGGTCGCCCACTCCGTCCCCGCAGCCACCCAGAAGGTCACCTCCCAGGCATGAAGCTCATCACCGCGATCGTCAAGCCGTTCCGTCTCGACGCGGTCAAGACGGCCCTGCAGGAACTCGGCGTGCACGGTCTGACCGTGACCGAGGCCAGTGGCTACGGCCGCCAGCGCGGCCACACCGAGGTGTACCGGGGCGCCGAGTACCAGGTGGACCTCGTGCCCAAGGTCCGCATCGAGGTCGTCGTCGCGGACGCGGACGCCGACGCCGTCATCGACGCGATCGTGAAAGCCGCGCAGACGGGAAAGATCGGAGACGGGAAGGTCTGGGCGGTGCCGGTCGAGACGGTCGTACGGGTACGGACCGGCGAGCGCGGCCCCGACGCGCTCTGACCAGCAGCATCCCGGTCACCACCCCGGCCGCGAACACCAGGACCGCCAGCAGCCCGGGCAGCGCGAAGAAGGAGGCGCCCGCCGACTGGCGGGTGCCCCGGGCCGTCGCGGTCAGGGTGACGTGCCCCCAGTCGAGCTGGGGTGCTCCGTGCCAGGTCTCGGTGAGCCGTACCCGCTGCCCGGGCAGCAGCTCGGAGGGCAGGCCGGTCAGGTCGCGGTCGAGCAGCGTCCGGCCGAACAGCCCGCGTGCCCTCAGCTCCACCTTCGGGTCGAGGGTGACGTTCCCGGTGTTGCGCAGGGTGTAGGAGATGGCCGCCGTACTGTCGCCGAGGCCGGGGACCAGGGGCTGGTGGTGGCTGATGTGCACCTTCTCCACCGAGAGCGCCGGAAGCGTGGGGCCGCCGACCCGGAGGTAGACCCGGGCGCCGACGGCCCGCTGCACGCCGAGGGCCAGCCTGCCGCTGCCCCGGTCCACCTGCTCGTCGAGCGCGACGATCGCGCCGGGGTGGTCGCCGGGTTCGGCGCCCTCGGGGACGTGCAGCGTGAAGGGCACGGTGACGGTGCCGTGCCCGGGCACGGTGATCCGTGAGGTGGCGGGCTTCGCCCAGGCGCCGACCCCGCGCATGCGTTCCTTCAGGGTCCGAACGGCGAACCCGCCGTCGCGCGCGGTGTTGTAGGCGTCGGCCGCGTAGAGCCGGAAGGTGAGCGGCCCGCCGGTCTTGTTGGCGACGGCGACCTTGTCGGTGAGGGTCTGGCCGGGGTCGGCGGAGAGGTAGAAGTAGGGCCGCGCGGCGATCTTCGAGGCGACCGGGTAGACGGACCAGCCGCCGTTGTCGGCGGCCCGCGCGGGGGCGCTCGGCACACCCAGGACGAGCGTGAACAGACTCAGGAGGAGGACGTACGGCTTGCGCATGGGTGCGGACCCCCCACGGGCTCGGATGGTGGCGGTCGGGCGGATGCGGACCCCGTCCCTGCGGCGGGGCGCCCGGCCACCGGAGTGAGTCGGAGTCGGGATCAGGTGAGCGTGAGGGTCAGGACGCCGGAGTACGAGCCCGGAGGCGTGAACGCCGGTACGTCCAGGGAGAGCCCGGCGTCGACGGTGAACTCACCGCCGGTGAGCGTGGAGTCGGGGGTCGACGCCAGGGTCGCTCCCGAGGTGCCCACCGTGCCGGGCGAACCGGCCTTGCAGGTGCTGGGGCTGCCCGCCTTGGTCGCGCAGGCGGGAGTCCAGCTCAGCTTCCCGGCATCGATCCTGGCGCCGGGACCGGTGAAGTCGGTGACCTTGCCGGTCAGGGACCAGCCGGCGGGCCCGCCGCGGAAGTCCTTGACGGTCACCCTCTGCAGGGCGCCGGTCGAGGCCCCGCCCTTGCCGAAGTCCACCGCCGAGAGGGCCACGGCGTCCCCGGACTGGGACATGGACAGGGTGCCCGCCTTGACGGTGGTGGTCAGCTTCTGGCTGCCGGCCGGGACGGGCGTGTTGTCGTTGACCACGTACGCCGCCGGGCCCGCGCCCTTGTCCGCGCTCCAGGAGCTGCCCTCGTAGGCCACGATCCCGGTCGTCGCCTTGTCCTTGACGACCAGCGAACCGCTGAAGGAGCCCTGGGCGTTGGCGGTCACCGTGGCGGTGTCCGCGGTCTGGGCGTCCCCGGCCCGTCCGGCCAGGGTGACGGTCGCGCCCGGCGTGAAGTTGCTGCCGCTGACCGTCACACTGGCGCCCGGGTCGCCGGAGGCCGAACCCAGGGAGATGGTGCGGGTGTTGGCCGGGGTGCCGTCGGTCGCCGTGACGGTCTGCGACACCGGGGCGGGCGGGCTGGTGACCGTGCACGGGGTGTCCAGCTCGAGGATGTAGCTGGTGTGGATGTTGTAGTCGCCCGGCGACAGGGTGATCCGGCCGGCCTTGGTGACGGTGAACGTGCCGGTCATGGAGAAGGACGGGAAGGTGGCCTTCCCCGGCACCGGCGGGTTCTTCTTCGGCCCGGCGACGGTCACGTCACCGGTCTGCGCGCCACCGAGGGTGACCTTGCCGGTCGGGGTCATGATGTCGGCCGGCAGGGCCAGGTCCGTGGGGTTGCCGGCCGCGGCCGTGACCACCGTGTAGGTCACGGTGACCGTGTCGCCGACCTTCGGGCTGGTGTTGTCCACCGACACGTTCGCGGTGCTGGTGCCGTCGATCGGCGGGATGCCCGCGACGGCGGGCGGGATGCAGTGCGTGGCGAAGTCCACGTTCGTGCCGGCGGCACCGGCCGGGCAGGCCAGCGCGCCGCCCGCGGTGACCGCGAGCGCGGTCGCCCCGACCAGTGACGCCCAGCGCCACCGTCGGGATCTTCGGGGTGTGGAACCCATGGGCCCCCTCCTGAGGGTTGCGGGCGCAGCGGCTCATCTGCGCCGACAGGGGGCATTGATGTGGAGCGGGGGTGAGAAGTCAATGGAGATGCCGCAGAAATCTGACGACTCATCAGTTCTGCGGCATCCGGAGCGGATCGCTCAGTCGAAGACGAACGGGCCGGGCGACTGCGGAGCGCTCGCCGTACAGGTCACGGTGATCCCGAAGATCACCATCTTCAGCGAGCCGCCGTAGGCGTCCAGGCTGTCACCGGAGGCGACCGTGCCGTCGAGCGGGCCCACACTGACCGGGTCGCCGGTGTTCATGGCCGGGTTCTTCGTGCCGCTGAACACCACGGTGCCGCCGCCCGACCTGGCCATGGTCAGCGTGGAGGAGATCGAGTCCTGCGCCACCGGGAGCGGTGCGGTGATCGCGGAGGAGGTGAGGGTGATGGTGGCCGAGGTGCCGCTCTGCGTGGCGGTGAGCGTGGCCGCACCGCCGCCGAAGATGCCGCAGCTCGCGGTGATGGTCGCCGACTGGGGAGTGACGGCTGCCGCGCTGGGGGCGAGGGCGAGTCCGGTGACCGCGAGGGCCCCGGCGACCACTGCCGCACCCGTTGCCGTGCGCTTGCCTCTCATGGGGATCCGCTTCCCTTCCTGGGGAGTGCCGTGTGGGGACGCCGACGGACGGGAGGCCGAGCAGGCGGGTGCGGACACGCTGCGGGCGGTGCGGATCTGACGGACCGTCGGTCGTCGGGGTCCATTGATGCGTGAGAGCAACAACCCAACAAGGTTGAATTCCGGCCGACTTCCGCCGGGCCGACTGCTGCTCGGCCGGTACCTCCTCTGCCGGCCGAGCGTGTTCCGGTCGGGGTCCGGCCGACCGGAACGGTGGACGAGCGGACGCCCCGGGGAGGGAGCCCCTGGTGGCTCAGCCCGCGGAGACGGTCCCGTGGACGGTGCCGTCCGGAGCGGCGAGCAGCACAGGCGTCCCCGCGCCCCCGAGATCGGCGACCGCGGCCAGGTCCTCGGCCGGAACGGCCTCCGCCTCGCTCACCACCGCCGCCGCCTCCAGGGACCGCGCCCCCGACGCCACGGCCATCGCGACCGCGGTCCGCAACGCGCTCAGCTTCAGGGAGTCCAGGGCCACGGTGCCGGCCACATACGTACGGCCCGTCTCGTCCCGTACCGCGGCGCCCTCCGGCACGCCGTTGCGGGCCCGCGCGGAACGGGCCAGGGTGACGATCTTGCGGTCCTCGGGGTCGAGCGCGTTGCTGTCGGTCATGCCCCGAGCATACGAACCCCGCACACGCCCGCCCCGCAACGGGGTGCAGCGGCCCGCGCCCGCCCTCCGGGTGCACGGTCCTCGGCGGGCGGGGAGGCTCAGGGCCGGTCGAGGCGGAGCCGCTCGGCTCGCGGCAGGCCGGCGACGACCAGGTCGTAGGAGTCCTCGATCAGCTCCCGGACCAGGCGGTCCGGGAGCCCGCCGTCGACCGTCACCGTGTTCCAGTGCCGCTTGTTCATGTGCCAGCCCGGGACGATCAGGCCCTCGTACTCCCTGCGGAGCCGCACCGCGTCGTCCGGGCCGCACTTGAGGTTGACCTTCAGGGGCCGCGCGTCCAGGGACGTCAGCGCGAAGAGCTTGCCGTGGACCTTGAAGACCGAAGTCTCCGGGTTGAAGGGGAAGTCCTCGACCGCCGCGTTGAAGGACAGGCAGAAGGCGCGCAGTTCCTGAGGGGTCACTCCGGCTTCTCCTCGTCGTCGCGGCGGTCCACCGGATCCACCGGTTCCACCAGCACCGTCACGATCTTGTTCCGGCGGCCCGCCGCGGCCTCCGCCGTCAGCCGCAGTTCCCGGCCGTCCGGGAGTTCCACCACGGACGACGCCCCGGCGATGGGCACCCGGCCCAGCGCCTTGGCGAGCAGGCCGCCGACGGTCTCCACGTCCTCGTCGTCGAACGCCTCGAGCCCGTACAGCTCGCCCAGGTCGCCGATGTCCAGGCGGGCGGTGACCCGGTAGCGGTCGTCGCCCAGCTCCTCCACCGGCGGCAGCTCGCGGTCGTACTCGTCGGTGATCTCGCCGACGATCTCCTCGAGGATGTCCTCGATGGTGACGATGCCGGCCGTGCCGCCGTACTCGTCGATGACCACGGCGACGTGGTTGCGCTCCTTCTGCATCTCGCGCAGCAGGTCGCCCGCGTTCTTGGTGTCGGGCACGAAGGCGGCCGGACGCATGGCGGTGGACACCAGCTCCGACTCGGCGTCCCGGCTGATGTGCGTCTTGCGGGCCAGGTCCTTCAGGTACACGATCCCGACGATGTCGTCCTCGCTCTCCCCGGTGACGGGGATGCGCGAGAAGCCGGAGCGCAGGGCGAGGGTGAGGGCCTGGCGGATCGTCTTGAAGCGCTCGATGGTGACCAGGTCCGTCCTCGGGACCATCACCTCCCGCACGAGGGTGTCGCCCAGCTCGAACACCGAGTGCACCATGCGGCGCTCCTCGGCCTCGATCAGGGACTCCTTCTCGGCGAGGTCGACGAGGGCGCGCAGCTCCGCCTCGGAGGCGAAGGGGCCGCGGCGGAAGCCCTTGCCGGGGGTGAGCGCGTTGCCGATGAGGATCAGCAGGGACGGGACCGGGCCCATGATCCGGGCCAGCGGCACCAGGACGTACGCCGCCACCGTCGCCGTGTTCAGCGGGTGCTGGCGGCCGATGGTGCGCGGGGAGACGCCGACGGCGACGTACGACACCAGGACCATGACCGCGATCGCCACCAGCAGGGCCTCGGCGGTCCCGGCGAACTCCTCCAGGCAGGCGTAGGTGACCAGCGCTGCGGCGGCCATCTCGCAGGCGACCCGGACCAGCAGCGCCACGTTCAGGTAGCGGGTCGGGTCCGCGGCGACCTGGGCCAGCTTGGCGCTGCCGCGCCGGCCCGCCCTGACGGCCTCCTCGGCGCGGAAGCTGGAGACGCGCGCCAGTCCCGCCTCCGCGCAGGCGGCGAGCCAGGCGACGACGACCAGGGCGATCGCGCCGACGACGATCTGCGGGCTCATGACACGGTGGGGGCCGGGGACGGACCGGTCAGGCCCCTCTCCGCGCGCCAGCCGTCCACGATGGCGGCCTGCAGACCGAACATCTCGGCCTTCTCGTCGGGCTCCTCGTGGTCGTAGCCCAGCAGGTGCAGCACGCCGTGGACGGTCAGGAGCTGGAGCTCCTCGTCCATGGAGTGCTGCGTCGGGGCCTCGGCGCCCTGCTTGGCGGCCACCTCGGGGCACAGCACGATGTCGCCGAGCAGGCCCTGCGGGGGCTCGTCGTCGTCCTTGGACGGCGGGCGCAGCTCGTCCATCGGGAAGGACATGACGTCCGTGGGCCCCGGCAGGTCCATCCACTGCACGTGGAGCTGCTCCATGGCGTCGGCGTCCACGACGATCACCGAGAGCTCGGAGAGCGGGTGGATGCGCATCCGTGCGAGCGCGTAACGGGCGATGTCGAGGATCGCCTGCTCGTCGACCTCGGTTCCGGACTCGTTGTTGACGTCGATCGACATGTGGTGCTCGGTCTCTACTTCCCCTTGTGCCCGGCCTTGCCCCGGCTCTGCCCCTTGTGCGTGCCGTTCTGGGTGCCGTGCCTGCTGTCGTACTGCTCGTACGCGTCGACGATACGGCCGACGAGCTTGTGCCGTACGACATCGTGGGACGACAGCCGGGAGAAGTGGACGTCCTCGACGCCCTCCAGGATCTCCTGGACCTGGCGCAGACCGCTCTTGGTGCCGTCCGGGAGGTCGACCTGGGTGACGTCACCCGTGATCACGATCTTCGAGTCGAAGCCGAGGCGGGTGAGGAACATCTTCATCTGCTCGGGGCTCGTGTTCTGGGCCTCGTCCAGGATGATGAAGGCGTCGTTGAGCGTACGGCCGCGCATGTACGCGAGCGGGGCGACCTCGATCGTGCCCGCGGCCATCAGCCGGGGGATCGAGTCGGGGTCGAGCATGTCGTGCAGCGCGTCGTACAGCGGGCGCAGGTAGGGGTCGATCTTCTCGTAGAGGGTGCCGGGCAGGAAGCCGAGGCGCTCGCCCGCCTCCACCGCCGGGCGGGTCAGGATGATGCGGTTGACCTGCTTGGACTGCAGGGCCTGCACCGCCTTGGCCATGGCGAGATAGGTCTTGCCGGTGCCCGCGGGGCCGATGCCGAAGACGATCGTGTGCTTGTCGATCGCGTCCACGTACCGCTTCTGGTTGAGCGTCTTGGGACGGATGGTGCGGCCGCGGGACGACAGGATGTTCTGCGTCAGCACCTGGGCCGGGGTCTCCTGCGCGACCTCGCCGTCCTCGCCCGCCCGGAGCATGGCGATCGAGCGTTCCACTGCGTCCTCCGTCATCGGCTGCCCGGTGCGGAGCACGAGCATCATCTCGGCGAACAGGCGCTGGATCAGGGCGACCTCCGCCGGATCGCCGACCGCGCTGATCTCGTTGCCCCGGACATGGATGTCGACCCCCGGGAAGGCCGTTTCGATCACGCGCAGCAGGGAGTCGCCGGAACCCAGCACCATCACCATCGGGTGCTGGGCGGGGACGGTGATCTGTGCACTCGCCTGCCCCTGTGCAGGGGTGTGAGCTGTGGGTGTCTGAGTCATGGGCCGGCTCTGTAGGCCTGCGATTCCTCCTCGGTACGGCCGCGCGACTTCAGGGGCGGCCTCGCGACTTCAAGAGTACGACGCGGGGCTGACAGAGCCGTAGGGCTTTTCGCCGGGGTCTTGCACCGCCGGTCGGGTGATGCCCGCCCGAACCGTCACGCGCGGACGCGGAGCTCTATACCACTTCTTCACGGAATGCACCGCTCCGCGTCCCGCCTTTTCACCAATCATGGTTGCGGCTCGTGACATGTCGGTGACTCAGTGCAATGGTGCCGGACATGAACAGTCACGGGGGCCACGAGCCCGTCTTCTGCACCATCGTTCCACCGCATGTCCTCGACAAGCTCGCCCAGCACGAGGACGCCGCGCTCGCCACTCCGGCGCGCCGCACCCTGGAGCGCGACGCCCTCGAGCGCACCCGCCGCCGGCTCACCACGGTCATCGGCGCCCCCACGGCGACCCCGCCCCAGGACACCGCCGGCCAACCGCGGCGCACCGTCTACGACGCCGGGCACCACCAGACGCTGCCCGGGAAGAAGGTCCGCGGCGAGGGCGACGAGCCCGGCAAGGACGCCACCGTCAACCGGGCCTACGCGGGCCTCGGAGCCACCTTCGAGCTGTACCGGACGGCGTACGGCCGCGACTCCATCGACGGCAAGGGGCTCCCGCTCGACGCCAGCGTGCACTTCGGCGAGGACTACGACAACGCCTTCTGGAACGGCGAGCAGATGGTGTTCGGCGACGGGGACGGCAGGATCTTCCTCGACTTCACCATCCCGGTCGACGTCATCGGCCACGAACTCACCCACGGCGTCACCCAGTACACGGCCAACCTGGCCTACTTCGGCCAGTCGGGTGCCCTCAACGAGTCCGTCTCGGACGTCTTCGGCTCGCTGATCAAGCAGTACACCCTCGGCCAGACCGCCGACCAGGCCGACTGGCTGATCGGCGCGGGACTCCTCGCCCCGCACGTGCACGGCACGGCGCTGCGCTCGATGAAGGCGCCGGGCACCGCGTACGACGACCCGACGCTCGGCAAGGACCCGCAGCCCGCGACGATGGCCGGCTATGTGAGGACCAGCCAGGACAACGGCGGCGTGCACATCAACTCCGGCATCCCCAACCACGCGTTCTACCTGATCGCCACCGCGCTCGGCGGACACGCCTGGGAGCGGGCCGGACAGATCTGGTACGACGTGCTCACCGGCGGCGAACTGCCGCAGGATGCCACCTTCGCGGACTTCGCGGAGCTCACCGTCGCGGCGGCCAAGGCCCGCTACGGCGCCACCGGCCGGGAACAGGGGGCGGTGCTCAAGGCCTGGCAGGAAGTCGGGGTGCCGACCGCGTAGTTCCGTACTACAACAGGTACTCATGCGTATTCACGTCAGGCGCACGGGCGGTTTCGCGGGCATCGAGCGGCAGGCCGAGGTGGACACCTCGGGGCGGCCCGACGCGCCCGAGTGGCACGCCCTGGCCGAGCGCGCGCTCGCCGCGGGCCAGGGCGCGCCCCCGGCGGGGGTTCCCGACGGGTTCAGCTACCGGATCACCGTGGACGGCGAAACGGTGTACGCCGCCGATCCCGAGCTGACCGACGAGCAGCGGCAACTGATCTCGCGGGTGCTCAAGGAAGGGGCGTGACCACGGGTCGGCGCCTGCCCGTTGACTTCTGTTACCGGCGGTAAGGATGATCCGCGCATGGCGATTGACGAGCGCACGGCGACGGATCCGATACCTCAGTTCCCGGCCGGCTTCCTGTGGGGCGTGTCCACCTCGGCCCACCAGATCGAGGGGGCGGCCGACGAGCGCGAGCCCTCCGTGTGGGACGCGTTCACCGCCGAGCCGGGCCGGGTGAAGGACGGCTCGACCGCGGCGGTGGCGTGCGACCACTACCACCGCCACCGCGAGGACGTGGCGCTCCTGGCCGGTCTGGGCGTGGACGCGTACCGCTTCTCCGTCTCCTGGCCCCGGGTGAACAGCCCCGGCGGCCTCGACTTCTACGACCGCCTGGTCGACGAACTGTGCGCGGCGGGCGTACGCCCGGTCGTGACCCTCTTCCACTGGGACCTGCCGGTCGCCCTGGACTGGCTGGAGCGGGACACGGCGTCGCGTTTCGCCGAGTACGTGTCGGTGGTGGCCGGCCGGCTCGGCGACCGCGTCCACAAGTGGATCACCCTCAACGAACCCGCCGAGCACACGCTGCTGGGCCATGCGCTGGGCGCGCACGCGCCCGGCAGGCGGCTCATGTTCGACGCCCTGCCGGTGGCCCACCACCAGTTGCTGGCCCACGGCCTGGCCGTACAGGCGCTGCGCGCCGCCGGGGCGGGCGACATCGGGATCGCCAACTCGCACGGCCCGACGTGGCCGGCGTCGGAGAAGCAGGAGGACGTGGAGGCGGCGGAGTTCTACGACCTCCTGCTGAACCGGCTGTTCTCGGACCCGCTGCTGCTCGGCCGGTACCCCGACGGCATCGGCGAGCTCATGCCGGGAGCCCCCGGAGACGTCGACGCGGACCTGAAGGTGATCGCGGAGCCGGTCGACTGGTACGGGATCAACTACTACGCGCCGACGCGGGTGGGCGCCCCGCAGGGCGCGGAGATCGAGTTCGGCGGCCTCACGCTCCCCGCCGACCTGCCCTTCACCGTCCGGGAGATCGAGGGCCGCCCGGTCACGGACTTCGGCTGGCCGGTGGTCCCCGAGGCGCTGACCGAGCTGCTGACCGGCTTCCGGGCCCGCTACGGCGACCGCCTGCCGCCCGTCGTGATCACCGAGAACGGCTGCTCCTACGAGGGCGTCGACGACCAGGAGCGCATCGCCTACCTGGACGGCCACATCCGGGCCCTGCACCGGGCGGTGGAGGCGGGCGTCGATGTGCGGGGCTACTTCGTGTGGTCGCTGCTGGACAACTTCGAGTGGGCGGAGGGGTACGCGCGCCGGTTCGGACTGGTCCACGTCGACTACGGCACGCTGGAGAGGACACCGAAGGCGTCGTACGGCTGGTTCCGCGATCTGGTGCGGGCGCAGAGATGACGACGGCCGACCGGGCCCTGCCCGCCGTCGACGCCCTCGCCGAACCCGTCGCACGGGTCGGCCGTGGCTGGACCTTCGCCCTGTCGCTGGCCAACGGGGCGATCTGGGTCGGCTGGTACGGCCCGCTGCAGATCCTGCTGGCCTCCCAGGCGAAGGACTTCGCGCCCGGCTCCGGGATGTCCAAGGAGACGATGCTCGCCTGGGTGACGGGCGCCGGCGCGGCGGTGTCCCTGGTCGCCAACCCGTTCTTCGGCGCGCTGTCCGACCGCACGACGGCGCGCTGGGGCCGCCGTACGCCGTGGATCGTGGCCGGTACGGCGGGCGGCGCGCTGTCGCTGCTGCTGCTCGCGGGCGCGGGCGGCCCCTGGACCATGGCGCTCGGCTGGTGCCTGGTGCAGCTCACGCTGAACGCGGCCTTCGCGGCGGTGACGGCGGCGGTCCCGGACCGGGTGCCCCGGCTGCAACGCGGCTCGGTGGGCGGCTGGCTGGGCGCGGCGCAGATCCTCGGCGTGGTCGGCGGGACGGGGCTGGCGACCGCGGCCGGGGGCATCGCGGCGGGCTATGCGGCGTGCGCGGGGTTCACGGTGCTGGGCGTCCTGCCGTACGTGCTCGCCCACCGGGACCTGCGGCTGCCGGTCGCGGCCCGGCCGCCCTGGTCCTGGCGGGGCTTCCTGGCCGGCTTCTGGCTGAGCCCGCGGCGCCACCCGGACCTGGGCTGGGCCTGGCTGACCCGCTTCCTGATCAACCTCAGCAACGCGCTGGTGCTGCTGTACCTCCTCTACTACCTGCGCGACCGGGTCCACTACCACGACCCGGACCGGGGCGTCCTGATGCTCACCGCGGTGAACGGGGTGACGCTGCTGGCCACCGTCGTGGTCGGCGGGGTCTGGTCGGACCGGGTGGGCCGCCGCAAACCGTTCGTGATCTGGTCGGGGGTGCTGATGGCGGTGGCGACGGCGGCCCTGTCGGCCTGGCAGACCTGGCCGGGGGCGATCGTGGCGGCGGCGGTCCTGGGCGTGGGCTTCGGGGTGTTCACCTCGGTCGACTTCGCCCTGATGACGGACGTCCTGCCGAAGGCCCTGGACCGGGGCAAGGACCTGGGGGTCATCAACGTCGCCAACGCCCTGCCCCAGGTCGCCGCCCCCGCACTGGCGGCGCCGATCGTCACCCACCTCGGCGGATACCGGGTCCTCTACCTGGTGGCGGCGCTGATCGGCATGGCGGGGGCGGGCCTCGTGGGGCGGATCCGCGGGGTGGACTGAGCCCGCCCCCGGTTCACGGGCGCCGCCAGTCGTCGCCGGTCATGTGCGAGCCCGCCATCGGGCCCATCCGCAGCATGCCGCCGTCCACGCTCCAGGAGGCCCCGGTGACGTAGGAGGCGTCGGGACCGGCGAGGAAGGCGATCACGGCCGCGACCTCGCGGGCGTCGCCCGGGCGCGCCAGCGGGACGCCGGGCCGGCGCTCGGTGTGCACGTCCGTGTCCTCCTGGCCGGTCATGGGCGTCGCGATCTCGCCGGGCGCCACCGCGTTCACGGTGATGCCGTACTCGGCCAGTTCCAGGGCCATGACCTGGGTGAGCAGGCCGAGGCCGCCCTTGGCCGCGCAGTACGGGGCCGCGCCCACCCGCGGCTGGTGCTCGTGCACCGAGGTCACGTTGACGATCCGGCCGCCGTCGCCCTGCCGGATCATCCGCCGTGCCGCACGCTGACCGCACAGGAAGGGACCCAGCAGATCGACGTCCAGGACGTGGCGCACGTCGTCGAGGCCCAGGTCCAGGAAGGGGGTCATGGTGCCCGTACCGGCGTTGTTGACCAGGACGTCGACACGGCCGAGTTCCTCGCACAGCGCGTCGACCGTGTCCGCCGCCTCGGGAAGCCGGGTGAGGTCCACCTGGGCGACGGCGGCCCGCCGCCCCTTGCCGCGGACCTCCTCGGCGGTCTGTTCGGCGCCCTTCCGGTCGCTGTGCCAGGTGATGCCGATGTCCATCCCCGCCTCGGCCAGGCGGACGGCGGTGGCACGGCCGATACCGGAGTCGGATCCGGTGATCACGGCGACCTTGGACGTGGCGGGGCCGGCGGCGGACATACGGGCCTCCCGTGGGGTGTGCGGTCCTGGACGAGCGATCGCAGTACCCGGGGACGTACCGGGCAAACGGCGGCTACAGGGCGCCGGCGTCGCGGGCGGCCCACACGGTCGGATAGTGAGGCCGGAAGCCGAGGTCCCGCCGGATCCGCTCGGTCGACATGATCCCGAACCACGGGTCGGGGTCCGTGCGCGTGTGGAGTTCGGCGGGCACCTCGACGCCGTTGAGCTGGTGCAGCTCCACCGCCGTCACCGGGGCGTCGTCGGCGATGTTGTAGACCGGTCCGCCGACCGCCGGCGCGTGCAGGAGGCGCAGCAGCCCCTGGGCGACGTCGGCGTGGTGCCCCATGTGCAGCCGCTGGACCGCCGCCCAGGCCGCCGCCCACCTCAGGGACTGCGCGAGGTGTGGATCGCCCTCGCCGTAGACGAAGGGGAGCCGGCCGATCCGCACGTCCACGCCCTCCAGCGCGAGCAGCTCCCGCTCGGCCTCGGCCTTGGACTCGGCGTAGGCGCCCCACATCGCGCCGCCGGGACGCACCTCGTCGTCCTCCGTCAGCGGCCGGCCCCGCCCGACGCCGTACACCAGCCCCGTGCTGACCTGCACGAAGCGCCGCACTCCGGAGGCCAGCGCGGCGCGGCCCAGTTCCACGGCCGCGTCCCGGTTGACGGCCCACGCCTCGTCGTCCGGCACCCCGCGGAAGGACGCCGCGACGTTCACGACCGCGTCCACCCCGGCCACCGCCTTGCCGAGCGCCTCCGCGTCCCGCAGGTCGCCCACCACGATCTGGGCTCCGAGCTCCGCGAAGCGCTCGCCGCGCGCCGCGTCACGCACCAGGACCCGTACCTCCTCGCCCGGCCGCCGCTGCGCCAGCAGCCTCGGGACGAAGCGCCGTCCGACCTGCCCCGTCGCGCCTGTCACCAGTGTCAGCATGATCTGCTCCTCTCGATCCGGTGCCACCAGCCTCGAACGGCGCCGCGCCGGCCGGGAGAGACCCGTCGATCAGGGGATCGGCAGTCCCTGGATAAGCGGGCGGGGCTGCCGCAGTCTTGAGCGGTGAACCGACCCGAACTCGCCGACTTCCTGCGCCGCAGCCGGGCTCGTCTCGGCCCTTCCGACGTGGGCCTCACCCCGGGCTCCCGGCGCCGTACGCCGGGCCTGCGCCGGGAGGAGGTGGCGGGGCTCGCCGGCATGTCCGTCGACTACTACACGCGCCTGGAGCAGTCCCGGGGCCCCCGCCCGTCCCGCCAGATGCTCACCGCGCTGGCCAGGGCGCTGCGCCTGACGGACGACGAACGCGACCACCTCTTCCACCTGACGGGCGAGGAGCCGCCGCGCCGCGAGACCGTGTCGAGGCATGTCCGCCCCGGGCTGCTGCTGGTCCTGGACCGGCTGCACGACACACCGGCGCAGGTGGTCACCGACTGCGCCGAGGTGCTGGCGCAGAACACGATGGCCAGGGCACTCGTCGGCGACGTGATGTCCCGCCCGCCGCGCGAGCGCAACCTGGTCCGCCGGTTCTTCCTCGATCCGGCCGCCCGGGAGTTGTTCCCGTCCGAGGACCGGCCCGACCACGCGCGGGCGCACGTGGCGAGCCTGCGCGCGGTGGCGGCCGCCCGCCCCGACGACCCGGAGCCGGCCGCCCTCGTCGCCGAACTCCGCTCGGCGAGCGAGGAGTTCGCCCGCCTGTGGGAGGAGCACGAGGTCTCCTTGCGGCACCGGAGCACCAAGCGCTTCCAGCACCCGGTGGTCGGCCTGCTGGACCTGGACTGCGAGGCGCTGCTCAGCCACGAGCACCATCAACTGCTGATCATCCACACCGCTCGCCCCGGCACGGAGTCGTACGAGCGCCTCCGGCTGCTGCGGGTGGTGGGCCTGCAGGACCTGACCCCGAGCGAGACCGTGAGGGAAATGTGACTTTAGGAACTCTTTGTCCGAAAACCGCCCCTGGTCCCGCATACTGATACGGGCCTTCGCATCCGGCGCGTCTCGGCTAGCATGCGGAGCATCATGCGTTTCGGGCTGCTTCTCCTTAGCTGCCGCGGCGAGGGCCTGTAGTCGAGGCCGACCCCCTCCCCGCGGAGCTTGGCGCTGCGTCGTCGGCCGTCCTCCCGGACCCTCCAAGGAGCCCACGCACCATGGCGAACCGCCAGCAGCCCACCTCCATGCCGATCCACAAGTACCGGCCGTACGAGCAGGTCGACATCCCCGACCGCACCTGGCCCGACCAGCGGATCACCAAGGCCCCGCGCTGGCTCTCCACCGACCTGCGCGACGGCAACCAGGCCCTGATCGACCCCATGTCGCCGGCGCGCAAGCGCGCCATGTTCGACCTGCTGGTGAAGATGGGCTACAAGGAGATCGAGATCGGCTTCCCGGCCTCCGGCCAGACCGACTACGACTTCGTGCGCTCCATCATCGAGGAGGAGGGCGCGATCCCCGAGGACGTGACGATCTCCGTCCTCACCCAGGCCCGCGAGGACCTGATCGAGCGGACCGTGGAGTCCCTGAAGGGCGCGCGGCGCGCCAACGTCCACCTGTACAACGCGACCGCCCCGGTCTTCCGCCGGGTCGTCTTCCGCGGCTCCAAGGACGACATCAAGCAGATCGCGGTCGACGGCACCCGGCTGGTGATGGAGTACGCGGAGAAGCTGCTGGGCCCCGAGACCGAGTTCGGCTACCAGTACAGCCCCGAGATCTTCACCGACACCGAGCTGGACTTCGCCCTCGAGGTCTGCGAGGCGGTCATGGACGTGTGGCAGCCGGGCCCGGACCGCGAGATCATCCTCAACCTGCCCGCGACCGTGGAGCGTTCGACCCCGTCCACGCACGCGGACCGCTTCGAGTGGATGCACCGCAACCTCTCCCGTCGCGAGTACGTCTGCCTGTCCGCGCACCCGCACAACGACCGCGGCACGGCCGTCGCCGCCGCCGAGCTGGCGGTGATGGCGGGCGCCGACCGCGTCGAGGGCTGCCTGTTCGGCCAGGGCGAGCGCACCGGCAACGTCGACCTGGTCACCCTGGGCATGAACCTCTTCTCCCAGGGCGTCGACCCGCAGATCGACTTCTCCCACATCGACGAGATCCGCCGTACCTGGGAGTACTGCAACCAGATGGAGGTCCACCCGCGCCACCCGTACATCGGGGACCTCGTCTACACGTCCTTCTCCGGCTCCCACCAGGACGCCATCAAGAAGGGCTTCGACGCCATGGAGGCCGACGCGGCGGCTCGCGGCGTCACGGTCGACGACATCGAGTGGGCGGTGCCGTACCTGCCGATCGACCCCAAGGACGTCGGCCGCTCCTACGAGGCCGTCATCCGCGTCAACTCGCAGTCCGGCAAGGGCGGTATCTCCTACGTCCTGAAGAACGACCACAAGCTGGACCTGCCGCGCCGGATGCAGATCGAGTTCTCGAAGATCATCCAGGCGAAGACGGACGCCGAGGGCGGCGAGATCACGCCGAAGGAGATCTGGGACGTCTTCCAGGACGAGTACCTGCCGAACCCGGACAACCCGTGGGGCCGCATCCAGGTCAGGACGGGCCAGACGACCACCGACAAGGACGGCGTCGACACCCTGACGGTCGAGGCCACCGTCGACGGCGAGGACACCGTCCTGACCGGCACCGGCAACGGCCCGATCTCCGCGTTCTTCGACGCCCTGCAGTCCATCGGCATCGACGTACGCCTGCTGGACTACCAGGAGCACACGATGAGCGAGGGCGCCTCCGCGCAGGCCGCCTCGTACATCGAATGCGCGATCGACGGAAAGGTCCTGTGGGGGATCGGCATCGACGCGAATACGACACGTGCCTCGCTGAAGGCGGTCGTCTCCGCGGTCAACCGAGCCGCCCGCTGACCCTCTGACCTCCACGTTCACGGCCCCGTCCGCCTCCCGAGGCGGACGGGGCCGCGTCGTGCACCGGCCATTTCGGCCGAAGATCACGAGGAGGTCTCGTCCGGGGTACTGACTCCGCCTCAACAATGTGGCTAACATCACGCCAGCAGCGGCGATGTTGCCGCGGCGAGGACGGAGGTGCGACGTGCTGCCAGGACGGGGACGCAACGGCCCGGAAGCCCGCAAGGGCCGCATTTCGCAGGTCCTCGGCGTCCGTACCGCGTGGACCACCGTCGGCGACGGCGAGTTCTTCTGCCCCGGCTGCGGGGGCGACCGCAACTACCAGCGCCTGACCGGGCGCCGCCGCCTCACCCTCGCCGGACTGCCGGTCCTGCCGCGCGGCGAGACGGGCCCGGTCGTGGAGTGCGCGGCCTGCGGCCACCACTACGGCACGGACGTCCTCGACCACCCGACCACCACCCGGCTGGCCGCCATGCTGCGCGACGCCGTCCACACCGTGGCCCTCGCGGTCCTCGCCGCGGGCGGCACCTGCTCCCGCACGTCCCTGGAGACGGCCGCCGCCGCCGTCCGCTCCGCCGGCTTCGACGACTGCACGGCGGACGGGCTCAGCGCCCTGGTCGACGCCGTGGCCGCCGACACCGGCCGGGTCTGCGGCGAGCCCGGCGGCGGCGCGAGCCTGGCCATAGAGCTGCACGAGGCCCTGGACCCGCTCGCCCCGCACCTCGCACCCACCGGCCGCGAGTCGATCCTGCTCCAGGGCGCCCGCATCGCCCTCGCCGACGGCCCCTACACCCCCGCGGAACGCGACGTGCTGGCCACGGCGGGCGCGGCCCTGACGATCTGCTCCGAGGACGTGACCCGCCTGCTCGCGGCGGCCCGCACGGTGTCGTAGTCACTCGGACCGGTGATGTGCCGCGGATCCGGGAGTCGGCGACGCGGACCCTGGGGAGCATGGGACCGACAACGGTCACCGTCCCTCAGGGGGCGCCACTTCGCAGGGGAGAGGGATGAGATCTCCCAGCCGTGTCCTCCTCGTCGCAGCGATGCTCCTCACCCCGCTCACCGCCACTCCACCCGCCCCGGCCCGCTCCGGCTGCACCTCGTCCGTGCCGTACACCGCCGGGCGCGGCGGCTATCACACCTACCGGATCCCCGCCGTGGTGGCGACCCGGAAGGGCACCGTGCTCGCCTTCGCCGAAGGAAGGCGCAACGGGGCGGGGGACAGCGGCGACATCGACGTCGTGCTGCGGCGCTCCTTCGACGGCGGCTGCACCTGGGGCCCGCTCACCGTCGTCGCCGCCGGAAGGGGTGACACCCGGGGCAATCCGGCGCCCGTGGTCGACCCGCACACCGGGCGGATCGTCCTGGTCACCTCCTACAACAGCGGCGCGGTCACCGAGGCGCAGATCATGCGCGGCGAGGTGACGCCCGCGCGGGGCCGCCGCGTCTTCGTGCAGACCAGCGACGACGACGGGCGGCGCTTCACGGCCCCGCGGGAGATCACGGCCGAGGTGAAGCGGCCCCACTGGCGCTGGTACGCGACCGGTCCGGGCCACGCCGTGGCGCTCACCCGCGACCCGCACTCCACCGGAGGGAGGACCCCCAGCCGTCTGGTCGTCCCCGCCGACCACTCCGCGGCCCCGCCCCCCGGCTCCTCCGACACCGGCCGCGAGGCCAGGTACTACGGCGCGCACGCGATCTACTCGGACGACGGCGGCCGCACCTGGCACCTCGGCTTCACCGACGACTCCCACGACGGCCACGACAACGCCAACGAGACCAGCGCCACCCGACTCCCCGACGGCAGGCTCTACTTCAGCTCCCGTGACCAGGGCGGCAGCAGCGCGGGCAACCGCCTCGCCGCGTACTCGAGCGACGGCGGCCGCACCCTGGACGGCCCCCTCACCGTGCAGCACACCCTCGACGACGTGCCGACGGTCCAGGGCAGCGTCCTCCAACTCCAGGCGACGGGCGCGCCGTTGTTGTTCTGCGCCCCGTCCGTCCCCACCGCGCGCCGCTCCCCGGCGATCTGGCGCAGCACCGACGGCGGCGCGACGTTCACCAAGGCGCTCACCCTGTCCGGGCGGCCGGCGGCCTACAGCGACCTCGTGGAACTGCCCGGCGGGAAGGTCGGCGTCCTGTACGAGACGGGGACCACCGGGCCCTACGAGTCGATCAGCTTCCGGCGGATCCCCGTCACCGAACTGCAGTGACCGTCACAGCAGCCCGGCGGCCGCCAGATACTTCCCCACCCGCTCCCGCTCCTCCCGCGTGAGCGGCACCTGCGGCTCCGCCGTCGCCGGGCACGCGATGACCCCGCGCAGGTGCAGCGCCGCCTTGAACGCCCCCAGCGCCGACGAACTCCCGCCCATCCGGACCGGGTCCCCGACCCCGACCATGCCGTACAGGGCGCACAGCCGCTCCTGTTCCGCCCGTGCCGCCTCCCAGTCGCCCGCGCGGCACAGCCGGTCCAGGCGGACATAGCCCTCCGGGTCCACGTTGGCCAGCCCGGGCACCGCCCCGTCGGCGCCCAGCGCCAGTGCCGAGTCCACGACCAGCTCGGAACCCGTCAGCGCGCCGAACCCGGTGAGCCCGGGACGCGACCGGGCCCCGGTCACGACCGCGCGCAGTCCGGCCAGGTCGCCGCTGGAGTCCTTCAGCCCGGCCAGCGTTCCGTCCGCCGCCAGCTCCAGCACCAGCTCAGGGTCCAGCTTCGTGTGCACGGAGACGGGGATGTCGTAGGCGATGACCGGCACGGGGGAGCGGTGGGCGACCAGCCGGTAGTGCCGGGCGATCTCCGCGGGGTGCGTCCGGGCGTAGAAGGGCGCGGTGACGACGACGGCCTGTGCGCCCGCCGCCGTGACCTCCCGGACGTGCTCGAGGACGCGGGGCGTCGTCATGTCGACGGCCCCGGCGATCACCGGGAGCCGGCCGCCGACGTGGCCGACCACCGTCTCCACCACCCGCCTGCGCTGGCGGTCCGTCAGAAACGCCGCCTCCGACGTGGAGCCCAGCACGAACAGCCCGTGCACCCCGCCGTGCACCAGGTGGTCGACCAGCCGGAGGAGTGAGGGGACGTCCACCTCGCGGTCCGGGGTCAGGGGCGTGCAGACCGGCGGGACGACACCGCTCAGCGGGACGGGCAAGGACATCGAGGCTCCCTTGGGTGGCTTCGGCGTGCGAGGTCGCGGCTGCGCTCGCCCTCCTTCCCAGGATGGCGCCGGCGGGAGCGGTGGCCGACGGCCGACGCGCCCGTCCGCCGCCCGCGAAACGGCACGCGCGCGCGGGCCGGGCGGCCCACACTGGGCCCATGAGTGATCCCGAACCGGACGACGGCACGGGCGGGGCCGACGCGGCCGACGGCGGAGGCTGGACCCCGGAGGCGCCCGGCGTCCTGCGGCTGCCGTCCGGGCGGCTGGTGCGCGGGCGCGGCCTGCGGCGCCCCCTGCCGGACGGGCCCGCGCCCACCTACGGGCTGTACCTGCTCGGCAAGCGGCCCCCGGAGGTGCCCTGGGCCTCCGACTGGCTGCGGTGGCCCGACTTCCGGCTGCCCAGCAGTCGTGCCGAGGCCCGGCTGCTGTTCACCGAGGCGTGGGAGCGGGCCGCGCGCGGGCGCGTCGAGGTCGCCTGCGGCGGCGGACGCGGCCGTACCGGTACCGCGCTCGCCTGCCTCGCCGTGCTGGACGGCGTACCGCCGGAGCAGGCCGTTGCGTACGTGCGCGCCCACTACGACCGGCACGCCGTGGAAACGCCCTGGCAGCGGCGGTACGTACGGCGCTTCACAGCGCCAGCGTCATGATCAGCCGGTCCTCGCCCGCACCGAAGTAGTCCTTGCGCACCCCCTCGTCGGACGAGAACCCCAGCGACCGGTACAGCATGATCGCGGCGGCGTTCGCCGGCTCCACCGTCAGCCGCACCTCGCGCACCTCCTCGGCCCGCAGCCGGCGCAGCACCTCCAGCATCAGCCGCCGGCCCAGCCCGCGCCCCCGCTGGTCCCGGGTCACCCCGAGACTGACGATCCAACTCCGGTAGCGGTCGGGCGTGGTGACGTACAGGACGTACCCGTGCAGGCCGTGCCCGTCGTCCAGCACCAGCAGGCAGTCCCCGTGCAGGTCGAACAACTGGCGCAGCACGAAGTAGGGGTAGGGGTCGTCGGGGAACGCCTCCCGGTCGACCCGCACCAGTTCGGGCAGGTCGTCCTCGGTCACCCCGCGCATCGTCAGGGGCCGGTCGACGAACGCCCCGTCACGGAACAGGGCCGGTCCGGTGGACCCGCCACGCGAAGGGAAACGTTCCTCTGGAAACACTGTCATGCCGCCCCCCTGCGGAATGGAGTCAAGGACGCGTGACCATCCGTACGGGTGGTACGAGTGGGACGCGCGCCGTCTGCCGTT
The DNA here is from genome assembly GCF_055565775.1 of Streptomyces sp. NPDC028331. Taxonomy (NCBI): domain Bacteria; kingdom Bacillati; phylum Actinomycetota; class Actinomycetes; order Kitasatosporales; family Streptomycetaceae; genus Streptomyces; species Streptomyces sp. NPDC028331. The sequence goes on from NZ_JBVHTR010000003.1 coordinate 310,526, forward strand.
CGGGTGTGTTCGACAGATTTCCGACCATCTTGAGCGGGACGATCCGGCCCGTTCAAGGCCGGATCAGGTCCAATAAGTCATTCGCCCCGGTGCGCCCCCGGTGCGCCCCAAGTGGGGTAACTGCTTCGCCCGGTTGGCCGAAGGGGGATCCCGTCCGGTCCCCGGATTGGTACGCTCGGCCAATGACCTTCAGATCGCCGGGGGATGTGCAACTGAATGCGGACGTATCATGGGCCGCATTCGACCCCATTGCCTACGTGGAGCACAATTATCGCGGCCTGCAGGCGGAGGACGCGGAGATCCTTCAGATCGTGGGCGATCATTTCGGCGATCACTTCCGGGGGCGCGACGCCACCCACGTTTCGGGCATCGACGTCGGGGCCGGTGCGAACCTCTACCCGGCCCTCGCCATGCTCCCCTGGTGCGACGAGATCACCCTCTACGAGCGCTCGCCCTCGAACGTGCGCTACCTCCGCAGCCAGGTCCCGTCCTACGACGGCAACTGGGACCAGTTCTGGGACCTGCTGCGCAAGAACGACGCATACGGCGCACTGGAGTTGGACCCGCGGGCCAGGTTCCGTGACGTCGTCCGGGTGCAGCCGGGCAACCTGTTCGACCTGGTACGGCACGAGGGGCGGTGGTCCATGGGGACCATGTTCTTCGTCGCGGAGTCGATGACCACCTCGCACGCGGAGTTCGCACGCGCCGTCGAGTGCTTCCTGCGCGCACTCGCCCCCGGAGCCCCCTTCGCCGCCGCGTTCATGGAACACTCGACCGGATATCACGCGGGCAAGCATTTCTTCCCGGCGTGCGACGTGGGAGAGTTGGAGGTGTACGAGAGTCTCGAACCTTTCGCGGGCGAGTTCAAGACCATGCGTCTGAAGTCCTCGGCCGCCGTGCGCGAAGGCTATTCGGGAATGATCGTCGCCTATGGCCGGAGGAATTCGGAGTCCGACATTCCGGAGTCCGGTATTCCGGCCGATTGAGGACCGCATCGTCACAACAGAAGACGGCACGTCCTCCAACGATGGCAGCGCGGCCTGTGTGAGGGGCATGGGATGCAGATCAAGCCACGCCAGCATCTGCTGGACATCTGGCAGGCGATCGCCCGCCATTCGTTCGACGGCGGGGAGTGGACCTGGGGCAAGCGGGGCGGGGAAAGCAGCGTCGCCGACGCCGAGCGCCTGCTCTGCATCCTGTACCCGGCCACGGAGATCCCCGCCTTCCGCCTGGACGACCCGGACACCACGCAGGACGACGTCCAGAAGGCGATGAGGAGGGCCGGCGGGCGCCTGGAGATCCCGGCGAGCCTGGTCACGGCCACCGCCGAGTTCATGCGCAGGCACACGAACGACAAGAGACCCACGTTCTCCGGCGGCCAGTACTTCGTGTCCGGGGACAGGGACCGCGAGCTCACCCAGGAACAGCGTGAACTCGGCGTCGTCGACTCGTACTCCATGTCGATCACCCTGTGCCTGGCCACCCTCGGCTTCCTCAAGATCTACGAGTCCAAGACCCGCCGCGGCGACATCCTGGAGACCATCCAGGAAGTGCGCACCGCCACCAGCAACCGCCTCACCGCCGCCATGGTGAGCCTGCTGCGCTCCTTCACCATCAACGTCTTCGACACCGACTCCTCCCAGGGCCGCACGCTGTGCGAACTCCTCGGCCAGGGACGGCTGTCGCAGCGGCACGTGCTGCGCAGGTTCCAGGACCGCTTCGAGGCACTGCGCGCCGCGATCGTCGAGAGCTTCGTCCTCGGTGTCGACGTCGAGGAGGGACTCAAGGACCCCAACCAGCTCTTCGAGTGCGGCTGGGGCTGGAGCATCGTCAGGGACGCGCCCGAGGTCCCGACCGACGAACCCATCGGGCCGCAGCCCCAGGGCATCGCCAACCCGGTGCCGTACCTCTACTTCACCGTGGTCGCCCTCGACGGCATCCAGGACCTCTTCTCCGACCGCACCCTCACCCTCGGCCTGCTCAACCCCGAACAGCAGCGGCTCGCCGAGGCGTTACGACTGCGCTGGGAGATCACCCAGCAGTTCTGGTCCGGCATCGCGCGCTTCGGCGGCGACCGCTGGCCCCTGGAGGACATCCCCTGGCGCACCACGGGCCAGAAGCTCGAGTCCGAGTACTTCTCCCTCTCCGTCGCCGCCATCCTCGTCCACGACCTGATGCGGCGCCGCGCCACCGACGACGACCTGACCCGCACCGTCAGCGTCATGGAACGCCTCGCCGAACGCGGCCGCATCACCAGCCGCATGACCCGCGACGATCCCATGGTCCGGCTGCACCACCCCGGCGTCACCCTGCCGCTTCAGGGCAGCGAGAGCGCGGGACCGCCCATGCAGTGGATCATGAGCGACTTCTCCGCGCAGCTCCTCAAGCGGACCATCCAGCTCTGCACGCTCTCCCGCAACCTCGGCTCCCACGACCGGCTGCTCCGCCTCGCCGAGGACATCTTCGACCACCTGTGGCGGCGCCGGATCAGCGACGGCGAGGGCACCGGCCTGTGGGACAACGTCCACGCCGCCTACCCCGAGACCCCGGCGTACGAGGGACAGGTCTCCTGGAGCATCACCGAGCGCGTCACCGAGGTGATGGTCCAGGTCCACCAGATGTACAAGCAGCCCCCGATCCGCAGCACCGAACTGACCGAACTGGCACGGGCGCTGCTGAGCGAGTCAACCCACCTCCTCGGGAACGAACAGATGGAGCCCGCGCCGGCCTCCGAGGGCAACCGCGGCATGGAACTCAGGAGCATCGAGGTCAAGTTGCGCCGCGCCCGCAAGCTCGTGGACGAACAGCCCGGTACCGCCTGCTCGCTGACCCTCGACGTCCTCGGACAGCTCGACGCCCTCGCCCGGGCCCGCGAAGCCGCGGCCCAGGGGGTGTGACCGTGCTCGTCTTCGCGGCCTCCGACAAGGGAGGCACGGGCCGCTCCGTCACCAGCGCCAACCTCGCGTACCACCGGGCGCTGGCCGGCGACGACGTCTGCTACCTGGACTTCGACTTCGGCTCGCCCACCGCGGCGGCCGTCTTCGACGTGCCCGACGCCCGCCGGGCCGCCGAGGACCGCGGCCTGCACTCCTACCTGAGCGGCGAGGTCGGCGAACCGGCCCGCATCGACGTCTGGGCCGACACCGAACACCCGGTGCTGCGCAACCGGCCGCCCGGCTCGGGCAGCCTGGTGCTGATGCCCGGCGACGTCAGCGGCGGCGAGTTCGCCACCACCGACGACACCCTGCGCCGCTGCGTCGACCTCCTGCTGCGGCTCAACGGCGAGTTCGACATCATCGTCGTGGACCTCAGCGCGGGCCGCAGCTACGCCGTCGACATGGCCCTGGAGGCCACCTCGCAGCGCGAGCTGCGCGGGGTCGAGGCCCGCTGGCTGGTCTTCCACCGCTGGACCCGGCAGCACGTGGCGGCCGCCGCGAGCCTGGTCTACGGCAGGCGCGGCATCGTCGCCGGCGGGGTGGCCCGCGGCCACGACGAGGACGCGCTGCGCAACGTCATCCGTTTCGTCCGGGCCGCCGTACCCGACCCCGAGTCCGCGCTGTGGTCGCAGGTGTCGGCGACCCAGTCGGCGTGGATGCGCGCCTGCGACCGCGACCTGAAGCAGATGTCCTCCAACCTCGGCATCGGCTACACCCAGGTCCTCGGCTCCGTGCCGCTGGAGCCCGTGCTGCAGTGGCGGGAGCAGCTCATCACCGACGAGGACGTCCTCGACAGCCAGATCGCCAACCGGGAGACATGGGAGGCGCTGAGCGAGCTGGCGAGCCGGCTGACCGACGACAAGTTCTGGGAGCAGCCGTGACGGAAGCAGTGTTCCGCGAGACCACCGCAGAGCCCCGCACCCAGTCCGTACCGCTCGCCCACCTCTCCCTCGAACTCGGCCACCTCTACATGGAGGACTTCGAAGCCGGGCCCGAGCGGCTGCGCGAGCACTTCGCCGAGGTACGGATCTGGGTGGACGCGGCCCGGGCCGCCGCCGCCCGCCGCACCGGCGGCAGGCGGCCCCGCATCAGCACCTGCTTCCTCATCGACGACTACTTCACCCGCTTCTCCACCCCCGCCGAGCTCGTCCCCGTGGTGCTCGAGGAGGCCGAGCGGGCCGGGCTCGTCATCGACTACCTGGCCCGCGAGTCGGGCTGCGCGGTCGCCGACAAGATCGAACTCGCCGAGTCCGTGATGCACCGCCTCGTCGAGTCGCCCCCGCCGGGCAGCTACGGCTCCCGCCCGCCCGTCAGCCAGACCGGCTGGCTCGCCAACGGGCAGCGCACCCCCGGCTCGCGCAGCGCCATGGGGGAGATCACCGGCTGGCAGCCGCCCCAGGAGACCGCCGCCCGCAACCACTCCGTGTTCATGGACGTCGAGCTGTGGTCCGAGAAGGACGGACAGCGCCTGTGGTCCTGCCCGTTCCTCGCCGCCGTCTGGCAGCTCGCCCGCCTCGGGCTGCTGCGCCACCTCGGCGAGCCCGTCCTCGTACCGCGCCCCTGGAACGGCCGCGACTTCCCCCACGAGTGGGACCGGCTGCCGCCGCTGATCCAGCTCAACCCGGCGGCGGCGCCGTTCAGCGCGTACCGCACCTGCACCCTGATGGCCAACCGCTTCCTCGCCGTCGAGGACGCCGTCCGGCTCATCCTCGACCAGATAGACGTCGACTCGGGCGCGCTCAAACAGGTCGCCGAGCGCTCCGCCCGCGAGGGCGCCGCGGTACCGGACGCGGTCGCGCAGCGCGCCACGTACGTCTTCTACGAGGAGCCCGCCGGCGCCTTACCCACCGAGGGGAACTGAGATGCCGACCGGGGGACAGCCGGCGCGTCCGGTGCTCGCCTGCGGTGAGGTGCGGACCTGTCTGCTGCCGTCCTTCCACGCACTGGACGGCCGGGCCGCCGCCCAGTTGCTCAGGCTGCGCGCGGACGAACACGTCCGGGTCTCCGAGCGGCCCAACCTGTACGCGCTGTCCCCGGACGTCCTGACCGGCGTGGACTGCCGGCTGCCCACCTCCAACGGCGCCAAGGTCCGCGCCGTCGGCACCGTGGCCGCCCGCGCCGCGCTCACCGAGGGCCGCGTCCTGCAGGCCACCGCCTACTTCAGCGCCCCGTCCGCCGGACCCGACACGCGCCGCCCCTGGGGCCACTACCTGGTCCGGCCGGGCCTGGTGGAACCCTTCGGGAAGCTCCCCGAACAGGCCACCGCCGAAGGCGTCCTGCGCGGCGGCGCACGCGGCGAACTGGACCTCGGGATGATCGCCGAGGGCCTGCTGGCGCAACTGCTGCGCCACCCGCTGCTCGACCACAAGGCGCCCTTCAAGTCCCGGCGCACCCATCTGCGCTGGGCCGCGCGACGCGCCCCCGAGGGCGAGGGACCGTCGCTCAAGCGCTTCACCCTCGCCGAGCACGGGCTGCGGACCGTGGAACTGATGCTGCCGGAGGGCACTCCGGCCGCCGCGGCCGCCGGCCTGTGCGAGGACCTCGCCCTGCACGACTGGCTGCTGACCACCGTCGTGCACATGCTGGACAGCAGCCGGCTCGGTGCGGCCGACGGCCCCGCGGCCGTCCTCGCGCTGCGCCCGGCCGTCGATCACCTGCTGCATCTGTGGATGCCGCGCGCGCACGTGGACCGCACCCTGGGCCACCTGTGGGACGTGCTGGAACGGGAGCCGGGGTTCACCCGTCAGTGGCAGACCCTGGTCCAGCGCATCCGCGACCAACTGGCCGTCCAGGCCATTCCGTTGCTGCACGAGGCGCTGAGCACGCGCTGAAGGGCGGCACCAACCGACAATCGCGACGGGGGCGAACGACATGACAGGAGCGTCAGGAGCGTCATCAGGGGGAGCACGGACGGGGGGCAGGAACGAGGGGGAGCAGCACTCACCGAACCTGTTACGGAAGACGCTGGTCACGGCGGTGGTGGCCGGCGCCACCTATTTCCTGACCAACGTCCTGAACCAGGACAAGAACGAGGTCTGGCAGCTCACCGTGTCCGTCGTCCTCGGCGGCGCGGCACTGATCATCCAGTACCTCGTGGACTTCGAGCAGCGGCTGAACTCGATGGAGCACGGCCTGGAGAAGTACCACCTGGAGATGCGCCGGGAGGTCGAGGGGGCCTTCGCCCGGATCAGTGAGGCGACCGAACTGTTCAGCGAGGTGGACCGCTCGGTGCTGCGGTCCGACGGCGTGGCCCGGCTGGCGCGCGCCTACACGCATGTGGGCCGGCAGGAGTCACAGCTCGTGAAGGACTTCGCCCAGGACCGGATCGCCCAGCTCGCGTCGACCATGGAGAGCCTGAGCCGGGGCAGCACGGACTGCCCGGGCGAGGAGCACGACTGGCTGATCGCCCTCACCTCGTGCGCCACCCACAGTCTGGAGGCCACCAGCACCCCCGTGGACCGCGACTTCTGGTCCAGCGAGCCCGCCAACCGGTACCTGAAGGCACAGGAGGAGGCCGTCAAGCGGGGAGTGCGGGTACGGCGGCTGTTCCTCGTGAAGAACCCGCGGGAACGCACCGAGGAACTCGAGGAGCTCTGCCGCAGCCAGCGGGACCTCGGCATCGACGCGCGCATCGCGGTCCGCTCGGAACTCCCGCAGCGAGCCCGCCTGACGCTCACGAACGACTTCATCGTCTTCGATGCGCAGCTCTGCTACGAGATAGAGCCGGACGTGGACGTCGTGCCGGCCAAGACGCTCCTGAAGATGACACCCGCGCACGTCCAGGAGCGCATGAAGCGGTTCAACGTCCTGTGGGAGGCGACCGAACCCACCGGACCTGACTCCCGGCCCGCACCGACCGCCGCGTCCGGCTGAGCGGCACACCCCAGGTCACACGTCGCGGCGGTCCACGGTGACCACCGCGACGACGGCCGCCACGAGCGCCCACGCCGCGAACACGATCCAGCCGCCCGTCACCGTCGTCGGATAGCGCGAGGTGAGGGTGAACGGGTCATGCCCGTAGCCGATGTCGACCAGACGCTCCCAGGCGTTGAACGGCAGGGCGTTCTTGACACAGGCCGTCCAGTGGTAGCGCTCGGTGACCATCGTCGGCAGGAGCAGCAGGACGAACACGGTGAGCACCATGGTCGTCGCGCTGTGCCGGATCAGTGCGCCCAGACCCATGCCGACCAGGGCGCACACCGGGGCGAGCAGCGCCGAGGCCACGACGATGCGCGACGCGCCGGGATGACCGATCGACACGCCCTGGCCGCGCCCGTCGAGGATGGCCTGCGTCACCGCGAACGAGGTGCCCGCGACGACGGCCCCGAACACCGTCATGACGGCGGTCACGACGAGGACCTTCGCGGTCATCAGCGCCCGCCGGTCCGGGACGGCCGCGAAGGTCGTGCGGATCAGACCCGTCGAGTACTCCCCGACGACGGTGATGGCGCCGATGCCCGCGACCGCGAGGACGAGGATCATGGCGGCGCCGGCGGTGAAGGCGTCCCGCAGTGCGATGTCGACGAAGTGGGTCCGCATGATCCGGTCGTAGTGCGGATAGTTGGTGTAGTCGGCGCGGGCCGCGTTGGCGTTGAAGGCGACGACGCTGACGGCACTGGCGCCGAGCGCCCAGTACGTCGACCGCAGCGAACGGAGCTTGATCCACTCGGCGGCCAGCAGGTCGGTGAAGCGGGCGGCGGGCAGGGCGAGGGCGGTCGTCATCGGGACTCCCCGGCGAGGTATTCGACGCTGTCGGCGGTCAGTTCCATGAAGGCGGTCTCCAGGGAGGCGGCCTGGGTGGCCAACTCCCACAGCAGGAACCGGTGTTCGTGGGCGATCTCCCCGATCCGCACCGAGTCGACCCCGGCGACCTTCAGGGTCTCGGTGTCGTACGGCACCACGGCCGCGCCCTCGGCGGCCAGCAGGGCGGACAGCGCACCGGCGTCGGGCGTCCGCACGGTGACGGTGGGCCGGGTGCCGCGCGCGGCGAACTCCCCGAGGCTCTCGGCGGCGATCAGCTCGCCCCGGCCGATGACCACCAGCTCGTCGGCGGTGTGCTCCATCTCGGACATGAGGTGGCTGGAGACGAAGACGGTACGGCCTTCCGCGGCGAGCTTCCGGAAGAGTCGCCGCACCCACAGCACGCCCTCCGGGTCGAGGCCGTTGAGCGGCTCGTCGAAGAGGAGGACGGGCGGGTCGCCGAGCAGTGCGGTGGCGATGCCGAGGCGCTGCTTCATGCCGAGGGAGTAGCCGCCGATCCGGCGCCGGGCGGCCGCCCCGGCGAGCCCCACCTCGGTCAGGACCTCCTCCACGCGGCGCGCCGGGATGCCGTTGCTGCGGGCGAGCGCGCTCAGATGCGCCCGGGCGGAGCGGCCGCCGTGCACGTCACCGGCGTCGAGCAGGGCACCGACGTGGTGCAGCCCGCGCGGATGCCGGCGGAAGGAGTGCCCGCTGACGGTGGCGGTGCCGGAGGTCGGCTCGATCAGGCCGAGCAGCATCCGCAGGGTGGTGGTCTTGCCGGCGCCGTTCGGGCCGAGGAAGCCGGTGACGTGGCCGGGGCGGACGGCGAAGGACAGGTCGCGGACGGCGGTGGTGTCGCCGTAGCGCTTGGTGAGGTGGCTGACTTCGATCACGGGGACCACGGTGGCGGCAGAGGGCCGCTTGCGGCATCGCCCGCTCGCTGACATTCGAACTCGGCGAGTGTCGACCGTGGTTGTACGTCCACGGGCCGATGACCTTCGCCGCGTCCCGCACCTACGATCACGGCATGCCCACCACCGTGCCGTTGCCTCCGCTCAAGCGTGTGCCGCCGGGCGCGTGGATCGTGCTCGTGTGGTGTGTGAGCACGCTCTTCACGCTGCTGACACGGGTCAGGCTGCCGGGGGAGCAGGAGCCCGAAGAGATGCCCGCGGTTCAGCTCTACCGCTGGGACGGTCTGACGATCACCGTGCTCTCCACCGTGCTGGCGCTGTACGGCAGTCGCCTGCTGGCCCGCAGGCCGCTCACGGCCCTGGCCCTGCTGATCCTGGCCTCGGTCTTCGAGACGAGCACCCTGGCGGTGGGCGGGATCCCGATGGCGCAGTACCTCGCGGCCATGTTGGCGCTGTACTTCATCGCGGCGACCCGTCCGCGCCGTACCGCGGTCATCGCACTGGTGACGGCGCTCGGCGCGCTCGTCGTGTACGAGGCCGTGCGGCTGCTGTGCGGATGGGGGGTCGGCACCTCGGCGGAGTCGGCCGTGGCTCTGGTCACCGCGATCGCCTGGCTGCTCGGCAACACGGCGCACGAAGCGCGCGAGCACGCCGAGCGGCTGAGGACGCAGACGGCGGCGCAGGCGGTGACGGAGGAACGGCTGCGCATAGCCCGCGAGATGCACGACACGGTGGCGCACAGCATCGGCATCATCGCCCTCCAGGCGGGCGCGGCGGCCCGGGTGGCGGCGACCAGGCCGGAGGCGGCGCGCGAGGCGATGCGGGCGGTGGAGACGACGGGCCGGGAGACGCTGGCGGGCCTGCGACGGATGCTGGTGGCGCTGAGGGCGGCGGACGCGGGCCACGGGGACGGGGACGCCACGGAGGCGGTGCCGATCGCCGGCCTGGACGACGTCGACCGCCTCGCCGCCGAGACGACGGCGGCGGGGGTGCGCGTGGAGGTGCGGCGGCTCGGGGAGCCCCGTCCCCTTCCCCCCGACCTCGACCTGTCGGCGTTCCGGATCATCCAGGAGTCCGTCACCAACGTCGTACGGCACTCCGGCACGGACGCCTGCCGGGTGACCGTGGACTACGCCGACGACGTGCTCGCCCTGGAGGTGACGGACGACGGCCGGGGCCACGGCGCGTCGACGGACACCGGCTTCGGCCTGGCGGGCATGCGGGAGCGGGTCGCCCTGCTGCACGGCGAGTTCAGCGCGGCCCCGCGACCGGAGGGCGGCTTCCGGGTGGCGGCGCGGCTGCCGGTGCCGGAGGGCGTGCGATGACGGTCCGGGTGGTCCTCGCCGACGACCAGCAACTGATCCGTACGGCGCTGCGGATGGTGATGGAGGAGATCGAGGACGTGGAGGTGGTCGGGGAGGCGGCCACGGGCGAGGAGGCGGTGGCGCTGACGGAGGAACTGCGCCCGGACGTCGTCGTCATGGACATCCGTATGCCGCGGGTGGACGGCATCGAGGCGACGCGCCGCATCACCGCCGGGCCGACGGACACGCGGATCGTGGTCCTGACCACCTTCGACGACGACGACTACGTGTACGGGGCGCTGCGCGCGGGCGCCTCCGGGTTCCTGGTCAAGGACATGGCGCTGGACGACATCATCGGGGCGGTGCGCGTGGTGGCGTCCGGCGACGCGCTGCTGGCCCCCAGTGTGACCCGCCGTCTGATCCGGGACTTCGCGGACCGTCCCGCACCGGCCCGCGGCGGCCGCGACCTGACGGGCATCACGGACCGGGAACGCGAGGTCCTGACCCTGGTGGGCTCCGGTCTGTCCAACGCGGAGATAGCGGCCGAGCTGTGCATCAGTGTGGCGACGGCGAAGACGTACCTGACCCGCCTGCTGACCAAGCTGGACGCGAGGGACCGCGTCCAGTTGGTGATCATGGCGTATGAGGCGGGGCTGGTGTCGGTGGGGTAGGCGCTCCGTCTCCGCCCGCACCGTATGGTGCGGGCTTCGCCCGTACGGCGCGGGATCAGGCCTGCTTCCGGGCGGCGGCGCGGCGCTGGAATCAGCGGTACCTCACGAGGAAGACGTCCCCTCGCTGGTTGGTGTCACCCGGTACCCAGTCGTCCTTCCAGGACACGAACACCCCCACGTCCGCGTGCGCGTCATAGACGACGTCGGGCAGGCGGGGGTCGTCGGGCAGCGGACGGGTGCGGCCCGTGCGCACATCCCGACGGTAGTCGCGTTCTCCCACATGGAAAACGTAGTCGTACGAACGACCCAGGAACCCGCCCGCCCGCGTCGCCGCCGTCGGGTCGTCCGGCGCGTCGACCGCGCGGGTGCGGCCCGTGACCAGATCACGCACATAGGCACCGGTGTGCCGGGCACCGGGGACCATCCTGTCCGACCTCGAGTCGAACAGGACGTAGCGGCCGTCCGGGCTGATCCCGTCGAGGTGCGAGGGGCTCGCGTTGGTGTCGCCGCCGTCATAGGCGACGTCGACGCGCTCGGTGCGTCCGGTGGCACGGCGCCATGCGTAGACGTATCCGATGGGTGGCCCGGACACACGGGGCCAGTCGGACGAGTAGGCGACGGCGCTCCCGTCCGGGGTGATGTGCGGTGCGAACGCCTGACTGTCCCCCTGCCGGCCCGTCACGGCGCTGACCATCCGCGTCGTACCGGTCTTGAGGTCCCGCACGTACACGCGCATGTCGTAGTTCAGGCTTGTCGGGTACCACAGCGAGGGCCCGGCCACGAAGGCCACGTACCGGCCGTCGGCGCTGATCGACGGGTCCCGCGAGACGATGCCGAAGCCCGGGTCGAGCCGCACGTCGGCCTTCGTGGTGCGGCCGGTGCGCAGATCGCGGACGTAGACGTCGGACTGCCGCCCGGGCGGACCTGCTTTCTCGTGGTGCGGCCACTCCGCTGTGAACGCCACATAGCGGCCGTCGGCGCTCAGGGACGCCTGATACGCCTCGGCGTCGGCGGGCGCGCCCACGTCCTGGGCGCTGACCCGCACGATACGGCCGGTGCGCACGTCCTTGACGAAGACATCGCGCCGGTTGTTCGTGTCGCCGGGCACGAGGTTCGTCGCGTCGGACTCGAAGGCGACGTACCGCCCGTCGGCGCTGATCGAAAAGTAACCGGAGTCGCCGTCGGCCTGGGTGCCGTCGGCGGCGACGCTGATGCGGTGGATGTGCGGAACCGGCTCGGCGGCGGACGCCGTTCCCGGCACCGTCGCCAGGGACAACAGCGTGAGGAGCGCGGCTCGGCTCGCCACGCGTGCGGCTCTGGTGGCTCTGGACATGTTTCTCCCCCCGAGAAACCGTCTCCCCCCGGCCCCACGCCGAGGGCACCCGTGGATACAAGCGCACCGGGAACCCCGGGTCAATCGGCCCGAGGTCGTACAACTCCGCCACGAGATCAACGGTCCGCGTACGAACGCCGCGGTGTGCGCTCCCCGCGAAGGCCGGCACGCACCCTGCGCACTCGCCGCGTGACGGACTGTCATGTCGCACATGCCAACCGGCCCCTGACCGGGCGTCGGCCGTCTGACAGCACCGAAGGAGCGAGCGGCATGGAGATCTCGACGCCGCAGAAGATCACCACGTTGCCGACGAGCCGTGGGACACCGGGGAGCAACCGGAACGGGCCTCGTGCGCGGCCGGGCCGACGGGCGACGCCTGAGACCGTGCCCGCTGGGCAGACTGACCGGCATGGCGACCTACGACACGCTCGGCGCGACGTACGCCCGTACCCGGCGGCCTGATCCGCGGATCGCCGCCCAGATCCGCACCGCACTCGGCGACGTCACGGACGTGGTCAACGTCGGCGCGGGTACGGGCTCGTACGAACCGCCGCAGACGGTCCTCGCGGTCGAACCCAGCCGGGTCATGATCGCCCAGCGCCCGCCGGGATCCGCACCGGCCGTGCGGGCGGTCGCGGAACGCATGCCACTGCGTGACAACGCCGCCGACGCCGTCATGGCACTGCTGACCGTCCACCACTGGGCCGACCTGGCGGCCGGGATCATGGAACTGCGCCGGGTCGCCCGCCGCCGCATCGTCGTCCTGACCTGGGACCAGCACATCTTCCGCGAACGGTTCTGGCTCGTACGGGAGTACCTGCCGGAGGCGGCCGCGTTCGACGACACCCGCGCCGTCCCCACTGACCGACTGGCTGATCTGCTCGGCGGGGCACGTCGGGAACCCGTCCTGGTCCCGCACGACTGCACGGACGGATTCGGCGCCGCGTACTGGCGCCGCCCCGGCGCTTACCTCGACCCGCAGGTGCGCGCGGGAATCTCCCTGTTCGCCCAGACCGGCGAAGACGCCGTCGCTCCGGGCCTGAACCGGCTCGCGGACGACCTGACGACCGGCCGCTGGCACGCACGCCACGCCGAGTTGCTCACGCTCGAGACGATCGACGTCGGGTACCGGCTGCTCGTGGCCGACCACTGACCGCCCGGCACGCTTCACCACGGCCGGATCATCGACGGACGTTCCCGAAGACGGCGTCTGCGCACTGACGGTCGGCGGTGCGTCCCGGCGCCGCTCGGGTGAATCCCGCGTTCTCCCGTCGCCGTTTCGCCTCGGCGCCGAAGACCTCCCACCCCGCCTGCCGCGCACCCTTGGCCATGGCTCAACACGCCTCCGCGGCCTCGCACTTGTAGGGCACAGACACCTGCTCAGTGTAGATGCACAGCGTCACCATGGAGATGCGAAGCGTGAAAGTGCGAGGGGAAGGGGAGCACGGTGACTGCAGTACGCGTATCACTCGGGGGACGAGACTCGGCGCAGCGCGTCGAAGAGGCGGAGGAGACAGTGAAGGAATTGCGGGCGGCGCTCGCGAGCGCCGGAATCACATGGCCGTCGCTCCGGCTCGACCCGGCAGGTCCGGCGCGGCGGACACCCTGTCCGCCGGTGGGATCCGGCGGCTGTTACGCCGCTGTCGCCGTCCGGCTCGCGGCGGCCCTCGGGACGCGGCCGGCGGCGGAGGCGCGATGAAGAAGAAGCCGCCGATCGGTTCGTACGCCGTGGACACCCGCACCGGGCGGGTGGGCGTCGTCATGGGGCACGAAGGACCGTACGTACAGCTCAGACCGTACGGCGGGGGCAAGGAGTGGGACGTCGAACCGGAGGCCGTGCGCCCCGCGACCCCGGCCGAGCGCCTGCGCGCCGCCACCGCGTACGCCAACGCACGCAGCCGCGGTGAGGTCCCTTGAGGACCCGGCCCGAGGCGGTCTCGCCGTAGGCGAGAATGGACCCCATGAGTCTGTTCCGCGACGACGGCATCGTGCTGCGCACCCAGAAGCTGGGTGAGGCGGACCGGATCATCACGCTGCTCACGCGGGGTCACGGACGGGTACGCGCCGTGGCCCGCGGGGTACGCCGGACGAAGTCCAAGTTCGGGGCCAGACTGGAGCCGTTCTCCCACGTCGACGTGCAGTTCTTCGCCCGCGGGAGCGAGCTGGTCGGACGGGGGCTGCCGCTGTGCACGCAGAGCGAGACCATCGCGCCGTACGGCGGCGGGATCGTCACCGACTACGCGCGGTACACGGCGGGTACCGCCATGCTGGAGACCGCCGAGCGGTTCACCGACCACGAGGGGGAGCCGGCCGTCCAGCAGTACCTGTTGCTGGTGGGGGGCCTGAGAACGCTCGCCCGTGGTGAGCACGCGCCGCACCTCGTCCTGGACGCCTTCCTGCTGCGCTCCCTCGCCGTCAACGGCTACGCGCCCAGCTTCACCGACTGCGCGAAGTGCGGCATGCCCGGGCCGAACCGCTTCTTCTCGGTCGCCTCGGGCGGTTCCGTGTGCGCCGACTGCCGGGTGCCCGGCAGCGTGGTCCCCTCGCCGCAGGCCCTGGAACTGCTCGGCGCGCTGCTGACGGGGGACTGGGAGACCGCGGACGCGTGCGAGGCGCGGTACGTCCGGGAGGGCAGCGGGCTGGTGTCGGCGTATCTGCACTGGCATCTGGAGCGGGGGCTGCGCTCGCTCCGGTACGTGGAACAGTAGAGCGCGTCACGGCGTCATAGCCGTTACAGCGACAGAGCGACAGAGCGATACAGCGAAGAACCGAGGAGCGAGAAGCACATGGCCGTACGCGGGTTTCTGGGCCGCCAGCGCCGGGAGTACAGGACGCCGGAGCCGCACCCGTCCGGCGCGCGGCCGCCGAAGCTCCCCGGGGAGCTGGTCCCGAACCACGTGGCGATCGTCATGGACGGGAACGGGCGGTGGGCCAAGGAGCGCGGCCTGCCGCGCACCGAGGGGCACAAGGTCGGTGCCGAGCGGGTGCTGGACGTGCTGCAGGGCGCGATCGAGATGGGCGTGGGAAGCATCTCCCTCTACGCCTTCTCCACCGAGAACTGGAAGCGGTCCCCGGAGGAGGTCCGCTTCCTGATGAACTTCAACCGCGACTTCATCCGCAAGACCCGCGACCAGCTCGACGAACTCGGTGTGCGGGTGCGCTGGGTGGGCCGCATGCCCAGGCTGTGGAAGTCCGTCGCCAAGGAGCTCCAGATCGCCCAGGAGCAGACCAAGGGCAACGACCGGCTCACGCTGTACTTCTGCATGAACTACGGCGGCCGTGCCGAGATCGCGGACGCGGTGCAGGCCATCGCGGAGGAGGTCAAGGCGGGCCGGCTCGACCCGTCGAAGATCACCGAGAAGACGGTCGAGAAGCACCTGTACTACCCGGACATGCCGGACGTGGACCTGTTCCTGCGCCCGAGCGGCGAGCAGCGCACCTCCAACTACCTGCTCTGGCAGAGCGCCTACGCGGAGATGGTCTTCCAGGACGTGCTGTGGCCGGACTTCGACCGGCGCGACCTGTGGCGGGCGTGCGTGGAGTTCGCCTCCCGCGATCGCCGCTTCGGCGGCGCCATCCCGAACGAGGAGCTGCTGGCCATGGAAGGCCGTGCGGACACCTGACAGCCGAGGCGGGATCCCGCGCCCCGAGGGGGCGCGGGGAACTGCGCGATCAGCCCACGACCACCCGCGGTCCGAAGCCGTCAAGCACCCCTACGGCGCTTGCGGACCCGTCCGACCCGCGGAGCAGTCCGCGCACGTGCCGAAGATCTCCACCGTGTGCGCGACGTTGACGAAGCCGTGCTCTGCCGCGATGGCGTCCGCCCACTTCTCCACCGCGGGCCCCTCCACCTCCACCGCCTTGCCGCAGACCCGGCAGACCAGGTGGTGGTGGTGTTCGCCGGTCGAGCAGCGGCGGTAGACGGACTCGCCGTCGGAGGTGCGCAGGACGTCCACCTCGCCGGCGTCGGCCAGGGACTGCAAGGTGCGGTAGACCGTCGTCAGGCCCACGGAGTCGCCCTTGTGCTTGAGCATGTCGTGGAGCTCCTGAGCGCTGCGGAACTCGTCGACCTCGTCGAGGGCCGCCGCGACGGCGGCACGCTGCCGGGTGGCGCGGCCCTTCACGGGCGGTCCTGCGGTGGTCACCGGTAGCCTCCTAAACGTCTGCGCCCTGCCGGGCCATTGTGCCAGCCCGGCCTGGGCGCGGTCAGACTCCGACCTCGTCGGCGGCCCCCCGCGTGGTCGGAATCGCGCACTCCACGGGGTCTCCGGAGGGCTGCGCGGCGGCGAGCGCCCGCGCGCGTCGCCGGGCCAGCGGAGTGGCGAGGGCGGTCAGTGCGATGAACGCCGCGATGGTCAGCAGCACGATCGTCGCGCCGGGCGGCACGTCCTGGTAGTACGACGTGACCGTGCCCCCGAGGGTGACGGTCACCCCGATGGCGACCGCGATCGCGAAGGTCGCCGCGAAGCTGCGGCCGAGCTGCTGCGCCGCCGCGACCGGCACCACCATGAGGGCCGACACCAGCAGCAGGCCGACCACGCGCATCGCGACCGTCACCGTCACGGCCGCCGTCACCGCCGTCAGCAGGTTCAGGGCGCGCACCGGCAGGCCCGTCACCCGGGCGAACTCCTCGTCCTGGCTGACCGCGAAGAGCTGGCGGCGCAGGCCGAGGGTGACCACGACGACGAAGGCCGCGAGCAGGCAGATCGCCACCACGTCCGACGGGGAGACGGTGGACAGGGAGCCGAACAGGTACGAGGTCAGGTTGGCGTTGGAGCCGCCCGGCGCGAGGTTGATGAACATCACGCCGCCGGCCATACCGCCGTAGAAGAGCATCGCGAGGGCGATGTCGCCGCGCGTCTTCCCGTACCAGCGGATCAGCTCCATGAGGACCGAGCCGAGGACGGAGACGGCCGTGGCCATCCACACCGGGGAGGTGGAGAGGAGGAAGCCCAGGCCGACGCCGGTCATCGCCACGTGGCCGATGCCGTCGCCCATCAGGGCCTGGCGGCGCTGCACGAGGTAGATGCCGACGGCGGGGGCCGTGATGCCGACCAGGACGGCGGCGAGCAGGGCCCGCTGCATGAAGGCGTAGTTCAGGAAGTCCATCAGCTCACCAGTCCCGTGCGGATCGGTTCGGTGCTCGTGGCGTCGTGCGGATGTACGTGGTCGTGGCCGGGCAGGGCGTGCTGGCCGACGGCCTTGGGGGGCGGGCCGTCGTGGAGCACGCAGCCGTCGCGCAGGACGATCGCCCGGTCGATCAGGGGCTCCAGCGGGCCCAGTTCGTGCAGCACCAGCAGGACGGTGGCGCCGGAGGCCACCTGGTCCTCGAGCGTCCGGGCGAGCACCTCCTGGCTCGCCAGGTCGACGCCCGCCATCGGCTCGTCCATGATCAGCAGTTCGGGCTCGGAGGCGAGCGCCCGGGCGATCAGCACACGCTGGTGCTGGCCGCCGGACAGGGCGCCCACGGAGTCCCTGGCCCGGTCCGCCAGGCCGACGAGGTCCAGGGCGTGGCGTACGGCCTCGTGGTCGGCCTTGCGCAGGATGCCGAAGCGGGCCCGGGACAGACGGCCCGCGGCGACCACCTCGGTCACCGTGGCGGGCACGCCGCCCGCGGCGGTGGTGCGCTGCGGCACGTACCCGACGCGCCGCCAGTCGCGGAAGGCGCGCCGCGGGGTGCCGAAGAGCGCGATCTCCCCGGCGCTCACCGGCACCTGGCCGATGATGCTGCGCACGGCGGTCGACTTGCCGGAGCCGTTCGCCCCGAGCAGCGCGACGACCTCACCGCGGTGCACGGCGAGGTCGATGCCGCGCAGGACGGGGCGCGAGCCGAGGTCGGCGCGTACGCCGCGCATCGATATGACGGGCTCTGCCATGACGTCCTCCGTGACGATCACTTGGTCCCCAGGGCCGTCTGCAGGGCCTTGAGGTTGGATTCCATGACCTGGAAGTAGTCGCGGCCGCGGGACTTGGGCGTGATGCCCTCGATCGGGTCGAGGACGTCCGTCTTCAGGTTCGCGTCCTGGGCGATGGTCTTCGCGGTCTTGTCGCTGACGAGCGTCTCGTAGAAGACCGTGGAGACGCCGTCGTCCTTGGCGATCTTCTCCAGGGCGCGGACGCGGGCGGCGCTGGGTTCTGAGTCCGGGTCCAGGCCGTTGATGGCCTCCTCGGTGAGGCCGTAACGCTCGGCGAGGTAGCCGAAGGCGGCGTGCGTGGTGATGAAGACCTTGGTCTTCGTGTTCCTCAGGCCGTCCGCGTACCGGGTGTTGAGGTCGTCGAGCTTCTTGACCAGCGCGTCGGTGTTCTTCTTGTACGTGTCCGCGTGCTTCGGGTCCGCCTTCTCGAACGCGGCGCCGACGCCCTCGGCGACCTGGGCGTAGCGCACCGGGTCGAGCCAGACGTGGGGGTCCTTGCCGCCGGACTCCTCGCCCTGGTGGGTGTCGTGGGCGGCCGCGTGCCCGCCGACCTCGTTGCCGTGCTGCTCCATGGAGGTCAGGGAGGCGGCGTCGATCTTCGTCCTGATCCCGGACTGGGCCACCGCGTCGTCGACGGAGGGCTGCAGGCCCTTGAGGTAGACGACCGCGTCGGACTCCTGGAGCTGCGCGGTCTGCTTGGCGCTGATCTCCAGGTCGTGCGGTTCCTGGCCGGGCTGGGTGAGACTGGTGACGTGGACGTAGGACCCGCCGATCTGCTCGGCGAGGAAGGCCATCGGATAGAACGACGCCACGACGTCGAACTTGCCGCTGTCGCCCGCCGCGGCGCTGGAGGAGGAGCAGGCGGAGAGGGCTCCGAGCCCGAGGGCGGTGGCCGCCGCGACCGCGGTCCCGGGTATGAGGCGTCGTCGTACGTTCATGACAGTCATTTTCATCAAACATGGAAACCGTTGTCAACAAGCTCCGGTGTGGGCCTGTGGACGGCACCGATTTGATTGAGGGGGAGCCACCGCCGGTACCCTGAAGCATTCGCTTTGAAGCGTCTCGCTTCGTCGCCCGTCGTCGTAATGAAGAGAGCACCGTGGCCGCCGACAAGATCGACACCATCGTCAGCCTGAGCAAGCGCCGTGGCTTCGTATTCCCCTGCAGCGAGATCTACGGCGGTCAGCGCGCCGCCTGGGACTACGGACCGCTGGGTGTCGAGCTCAAGGAGAACATCAAGCGCCAGTGGTGGCGCTACATGGTGACGTCGCGCGAGGACGTCGTCGGTATCGACTCGTCGGTGATCCTGGCGACCGAGGTCTGGGTGGCCTCCGGCCACGTCGCCACCTTCACCGACCCGCTCACCGAGTGCACCTCCTGTCACAAGCGCTTCCGCGCCGACCACCTGGAAGAGGCGTACGAGGCCAAGCACGGCCGCCTCCCGGAGAACGGCCTCGCGGACATCAACTGCCCCAACTGCGGCAACAAGGGCCAGTTCACCGAGCCGAAGCAGTTCTCGGGCCTGCTCTCCACCCACCTCGGCCCGACGCAGGACAGCGGCTCGATCGCGTACCTGCGCCCCGAGACGGCGCAGGGCATCTTCACCAACTTCCTCCAGGTCCAGCAGACCTCGCGCCGCAAGCCGCCGTTCGGCATCGCGCAGATGGGCAAGTCGTTCCGCAACGAGATCACGCCGGGCAACTTCATCTTCCGCACCCGCGAGTTCGAGCAGATGGAGATGGAGTTCTTCGTCAAGCCGGGCGAGGACGAGAAGTGGCACGAGTACTGGATGCAGGAGCGCTGGAACTGGTACACGGGTCTCGGCCTGCGTGAGGAGAACATGCGCTGGTACGAGCACCCGAAGGAGAAGCTCTCCCACTACTCCAAGCGCACCGCCGACATCGAGTACCGCTTCCAGTTCGGCGGCTCGGAGTGGGGCGAGCTCGAGGGCGTCGCGAACCGCACCGACTACGACCTCGGCGCCCACTCCAAGGCCTCCGGCCAGGACCTCTCCTACTTCGACCAGGAGGCCGGCGAGCGCTGGACGCCGTACGTCATCGAGCCCGCGGCGGGCGTCGGGCGCACCATGCTGGCGTTCCTGCTCGACGCGTACGTCGAGGACGAGGCGCCGAACGCCAAGGGCAAGATGGAGAAGCGCACCGTGCTGCGCCTCGACCACCGTCTGGCTCCGGTGAAGGTCGCGGTGCTGCCGCTGTCCCGCAACCCGGAGCTGTCGCCGAAGGCGAAGGGGCTCGCGCAGGCGCTGCGCAAGCACTGGAACATCGAGTTCGACGACGCGGGCGCGATCGGCCGCCGTTACCGCCGCCAGGACGAGATCGGTACGCCGTACTGCGTGACGGTGGACTTCGACACGCTCGACGACAACGCGGTGACGGTGCGCGAGCGTGACTCGATGAAGCAGGAGCGGGTGTCCCTCGACCAGATCGAGGGGTACCTGGCCGGGCGGCTCCTGGGCTGCTAGGCGCTTCGCGCGGGACCACGGAACGCCGGGCGGGCTGGAAGGATCCAGCCCGCCCGGCGTCGTCGTGCCGGCCCGGCCGGTGGGGTCAGCCGGTGGTGCCGCCGAGAACGATGCTGCCGTCGGCCCGCCCGACCAGGGGGCTGTGGGCGCTGTCCTGGGACGTGAAGATCGAGAAGTTCGCCTCCCAGTCGCCGTCGCGCGGCTCGGAGGTGGCGTCCTCGACGAAGCGCAGCCGGTAGGTGTGCGCGTCACCCGTGGCCAGGCCGGCCGGGATGGCGGGCAGCGTCCAAAGGGACTTGGATTCCCGCCTGGCGGCATGGACCTAACGCTATTGTGATGGCGTGATTGCGGAGCGTGTGTAAGGGAGGCGACAGTTCGGGCACCGCGCCCGTCTGGCGCTGACGCCTGCGCAGGCCCGA
Organism: Streptomyces sp. NPDC028331; assembly: GCF_055565775.1. NCBI lineage: Bacteria > Bacillati > Actinomycetota > Actinomycetes > Kitasatosporales > Streptomycetaceae > Streptomyces > Streptomyces sp. NPDC028331. Next base: position 331,237 of record NZ_JBVHTR010000003.1, read on the forward strand.
CTTATCGACGGCCTGCAAGCCCGAGGCCCACACGTACCCCCCATCCAGGGCTCTCGGCGCCTAGCGATGCACGGCACCAGACGATGCGACCTGGACGGACGCTCACAGGACCCCTAGGCCACGCAGAACTCGTTGCCCTCCGGATCCCGCATGACCCACCAGTGTCCGGCCGGGCCCTTGTCCACCTCCTCGACGCGGGTCGCGCCCAGGGACTCCAGGAGCGCGACCGTCGCGTCGCGGGCGTCCGGGCCGACGTGGATGTCGAGGTGGAGGCGGTTCTTGACGGACTTCGGCTCGGGGACGTCCTGGAAGAGGATGCGGCGGCCCCGGCCGATGCCCGTCTCCTTGTCGTACGGGTCGTCCGGGTGCCGGACGGCGGCGAAACCCCGGAAGATCCGCCTGCCGTCGTGTTCCGCGACCGCCGCCTCCGGAAGCCGGCCCGCCGTCAGCAGGCTGTTGATCAGTGCGCTGTTGTCCTCCACCTCGTATCCCAGCGCCGCCGCCCAGAAGTCGGCGAGGGCGGGGGCGTCACGGGTGTCGACGACCAGTTTCCAGTCCAGAGCTGCTGTCATGGCACCACTTGTACGGGTTGCACGGAGTCGAGGTCCAGGGGCCGGGCCGATGCGCCCGGACTCCTGCTGCGGCCCCGGAGCGGGGCCGAATGCCGTTTCGACGCGGGCGCGTTGAGCCTGGAGTCGCCGCCCACCGGCGGGCCTGGGGCCTTCCGCGCGGTACGACGGTCCGGCCCCGGCAGTGGCGCGCGCCTGCTGTCCGACGCTGCGGCGCGCCGCGCGGGCGTGACGTTCTTCACGGGGCGGAAGGCATGATCCGGTCGACGATCGACCGTCCACACCTCCGGTGATCCACGCGCGGCCGGACCTCGCGGCCCACCCATGCGGAACCGAGTCCGCCGCTTGACCGGCGTCAACAGGTCTTCGTGGCCTGGGGAGTTGGGCCGCCCGTGGTGGAACCCCAGGATGTCCGGAAAGACGCGACACCTGGTCCGGACCATTGACAGGTTCCTGTCGGGATGGCTGTCATAGGGAGCCGTCAGATCCTGTGAGCGCTCTCAGGAGTCCCGTGAGGCATCGACTGTCATGCACCCAACAGTGGGGCTGACAACGTTGCCGAAGCCTCACGTGAGCCACCCCCCGTCCCTCAGGAGAGACAGCCATGCGCATTCGACGTGCCCTCGTGGCCGCTGCCGCGGCGGCGGCAGCCGTCTCGGCGCTCGTCCTGCCCACCTCGGCCGCCGCGTCCCCGGCCGGCGCGCCGGCGCGGGCGGACGCGGCCGACTTCGCCGTGACCCGGGCCCAGTTCCAGCAGATGTTCCCGAACAAGAACGCCTTCTACACCTACGACGCGCTGGTCGGCGCGACCGGCGCCTACCCCGCCTTCGCGCACACCGGCAACGACCGGGACAGGAAGCTGGAGGCGGCGGCCTTCCTGGCGAACGTCAGCCACGAGACCGGCGGCCTGCGATACATCAAGGAGCAGAACACCGCCAACTGGCCGACGTACTGCGACACGACGCGCCCCTACGGCTGCCCGGCCGGGCAGGCGGCGTACTACGGGCGCGGCCCGCTCCAGCTCAGCTGGAACTTCAACTACAAGGCGGCGGGCGACGCGCTGGGGATCGACCTGCTGCACAAGCCGGACCTGGTGGCGACGGACGGCCAGGTCTCCTGGAAGACCGCCCTGTGGTACTGGAACACCCAGACCGGTCCCGGCACCATGACGCCCCATCAGGCGATGGTCTCCGGCGCCGGGTTCGGCGAGACCATCCGCAGCATCAACGGCGCCGTCGAGTGCAACGGCCGCAACCCCGCCGAGATGCAGGACCGGATCAACCTCTACCGGCAGTTCGCGCAGATCCTCGGCGTGACCCCGGGCGACAAGGTGACCTGCTGAAACCCGCCCCCCTACCGCTCTTCATGACTCGTCCTACGGAGGAGTTGTGCGCAGAATCCTGACCACTCTGGCCGCCGCGGCCGCCGCCCTGCTGGTGGTCCTGGCACCGCACCGGACACCCGTACAGACCCACACGAAGGCGCCTTCGGACGCCGTCGCCCACCGGGTGGTGCCCGCCGTCGAGGCCGCCACCAACCACACCGTCACCTTCGTCAACCACACCGGACGCCGGATCTGGATCGGCAGCACCGTCAACGCCGACGGCTCCAAGCCGCTGACCGGACTGCCGGTCCTGGATCCCGGCCAGTCGGCGACCGTCACGATCCCCGAGACGGCGGCGCCGGACCACTGGCGCGGGAAGTTCTTCGCCCGCATGGGATGCGGCGGGACCGACGGCAGCACCTTCCACTGCCAACTCGGCGACTGCGGCGTGTACGCCCAGAAGTGCGACCCGAACAGGACCGAACAGCCCGTCAGCCTCGCCGAGTTCAACTTCGACAGCGCCGACGGCCTCGCCCCCTGGTACGACGTCAGCTACGTCAACGCCTTCTCCGTGCCGATCACCATCACCCCGGTGAACGTGACGGGAAGCGGCGGCGGCTGCGCCACCCAGGGCTGCTCCCAGAACCTGCTGCCGAAGTGCCCCGCCGCCGATCTGACCCGGTGGGCGGACGGCACGCCCATGCTCTGCACCAACCCGAACCGCGATGCAAAGACCGCCTACAGCGACATGATCGCGACCAACTGCCCGCGGGCCTACGGCTGGTCGAAGCAGGACCAGGAGCCCGGCAACCAGGTGATGCAGCAGTGCAGCCGGTGCAACGGCTTCACCGTCGAGTTCCACAAGGGAGCCTGAGCATGCCGTCGGACGCGCTGCGCGGAAGAAGCGCCGTCGCCGGGCTGCTCCCGCTTCGGGCCGGGCTCGCCGCGGGCGGCCGGGCGAGGGCGGCGGGCTGAGCCCCGGTCCGCCTCTCCTTCCTCCCTTCCGTTCCTCCTCCCTTCCTCCCTTCCTCCCTTCCTCCCTTCCGTCCTTCCGTCCGTCATCCATGCGACGACGTCCGAGAGAGGCAAGAAAAGCGATGAGTCGTGCAATACCCTTCGTTCGCTCCGCCGTCGGGGCCACTGCGCTCGGTGCGCTCCTGGTGATGGCGCCCACCGCCACCGCCGCGCCTGCCGAGGGCGCCGTGCGGGCGGCCGCCGACCAGTGCTGGGCGACGCACTACGGCCCCATCCCGGCCGGCGCGCTGACCGCCAGCGGCGAGGTCTTCGACAACAACGCGGACACCGCCGCCACCTCCCTGACCCGCAACCCGCAACTCCCCTTCGGGACCAGGGTGCGCGTCACGAACGTGGCGAACGGCAGGTCCCTGGTCGTCCGCATCAACGACCGCGGCACCTTCCAGCAGACGCCCCAGGAACCCAAGTGCCTGGACCTGACGGACGGAGCCTTCAGCCGGCTCGGGGGCGTCCTCGATCCCGACCAGGGGCACATCGTCGTCACCCAGCAGGTGCTCAACTGATGCCTCGTGAGACGGCCGAGGCCGCCGTCGGCATCGGCGACCTCTGACCGTCGTCAGTGGGCTTCGCCCTCCCGGCCGGCCTGCCGCCCGGTGCGGCCACGGGGGGCCCGTTGGCGTGACCGGTCGGGGGGGGCCCCGAAGGGCACAAACCCCCCCCCACTATGACCGAAAAGCCCAAAACCAAGGGGAGACGCGCGGGGGCGTC